>NZ_JAMPQL010000007.1:0-337732 GCF_028482435.1 Providencia sp. PROV119 | reverse complement strand
AAAATAAAGAAAAATAGAATCCATTACCAATACTTATATTAGTAAATATATAAAAAAATATTTTAATTATTATTATTACTTATCTTAATAAGAGTTATAAAAATATTTTTACTGCCGATATTAATTACCTCTAATTATGATAACACATTCTATTTTTATGCATCTTTAAAACATCTCAACGAAATACTGTTTTTCAGATGTAAGTATTATAGATAACTTTTTTATAATTAACATTACACCTAACTCGAGTAAATTACACACTCACCAAAGGAGTCATAGATGTAACAATTTATTTCACCATTAAAAACAATAGAATATAGTAATAGTCACTCATACCAATCAAGATTGATAAGAAAATAACTCCAAACAAATCACAATAAGAACTAAAGAAAAGAACAAAATATCTAATTTAATGTAGTTTAATACTTTATAATATAATCTTTCAATTTTAACTCGCAACGCGAGTAATTATTTGCATAAATAAAACAACCAAGTTAAAAAAATACCACACCTCTTTGATTATTATGACTTTTTAAAATAAAAACATGATAAATATAGCCTTCAATGCAACGAGTAATATTGTTTCAATATCAAATAAGCATCATCAAATTAATATAATCAATAAAAAGATAATCTTTTTTCTTTTTTTAATATTCAAATTAAGAATTTCAAATAATGATAAAATAGTCTTTTTTAGCTAGTCGTTTTAAAAAGTAATCATACCAAGATTGAAATTAATGAATATTAATTAGCCAAAAAGATAACAGTTTAGAGTGATATCGATATAGATCTACAACAAAATATCCGCATACTCTGTCACAATATTGCGTATTCGACGCTTACGATCTAACCGAATTACTCCTCTGTATCACTTAAAACCACTTTTTATGCATTAACTATATAGATTCCCCTTCATCATCCACCAAACGATAAAGGATCTATTGCGCTTCCTATCGAGCGATTAGCGACATTTTTCCTCACTGTTACTATCGCCTATCAAATCGGCTAATCAAGTTACTAACACCCTAATTAGCGACCATAAAAAAAGCCCTGATTAAATTCAGGGCTTTTGATTTGTTGCTAAATCGCTAAATTAAACTGTTGTTTGGAAGATAACACTATCTGCTTTTTCAGTATATTGCTCTAACTGATCAAAGTTCAGATAACGGTAAGTATCCTCAGCAGTTTCATCGACCTTATCCATAAACTGCAAATACTCAGCAGGCGTAGGGAGACGACCGAGCAAAGATGCGACAGCAGCAAGTTCAGCCGAAGCCAAGTATACATTTGCCCCTGTACCAAGACGGTTCGGGAAATTACGTGTTGAGGTTGAAACAACGGTTGCACCATCTGCAACACGTGCTTGGTTACCCATACACAAAGAGCATCCCGGCACTTCAATACGTGCTCCGCTCTTACCAAACACACTGTAATAACCTTCTTCAGTCAATTGTGCTGCATCCATCTTAGTTGGTGGAGCAACCCATAGGCGTGTTGGTAGCTGCCCTTTATGCTGATCTAACAGCTTACCTGCCGCACGGAAGTGACCAATGTTTGTCATACAAGAACCGATAAAGACTTCATCGATTTTTTCATTTTGAACATCAGACAGCAAACGTGCATCATCAGGGTCGTTAGGAGCACATAAGATAGGCTCTTTGATCTCATTTAGGTCGATTTCGATCACTGCGGCATATTCTGCATCAGCGTCTGCTTCAAGAAGCTGCGGGTCAGCTAACCAGTTTTCCATTCCTTTGATACGACGCTCGATGGTACGGCGATCACCATACCCTTCTGAGATCATCCATTTCAGCAGAACAATGTTTGACTGGAGATATTCAATAATTGGTGCTTTATCCAGTTTAATCGTACAGCCTGCTGCTGAGCGCTCTGCGGAAGCATCTGCTAATTCAAATGCTTGCTCAACTTTTAGCTCAGGCAACCCTTCAATTTCAAGGATACGACCAGAGAAAATATTCTTCTTACCTTTTTTCTCAACAGTCAGTAAGCCTTCTTTGATTGCATATAAAGGGATAGCATGAACAAGATCACGAAGCGTGATGCCCGGTTGCATTTCTCCTTTAAAGCGCACTAAAACAGATTCAGGCATATCAAGCGGCATTACACCTGTTGCTGCTGCAAATGCCACCAAACCAGAACCTGCTGGGAAAGAGATACCGATTGGGAAACGGGTATGCGAGTCACCCCCCGTACCGACAGTATCTGGCAATAACATACGGTTCAACCATGAGTGAATGATGCCATCGCCTGGGCGCAAGGAAACACCACCACGATTCATAATAAAATCAGGTAATGTATGGTGCGTAGTCACATCAACGGGTTTTGGATATGCCGCAGTATGGCAGAATGATTGCATAACTAAATCTGCGGAGAACCCTAGGCAAGCTAAGTCTTTTAGCTCATCGCGTGTCATTGGGCCTGTGGTATCTTGCGAGCCAACAGAAGTCATCTTAGGCTCACAGTATTCACCTGGGCGAATACCCGGGCGGCCACAAGCACGACCAACCATTTTTTGAGCCAAAGAGAAACCACGATTGCTTTGTGCAACAGATTTCGCATGACGGAATACGTTAGTTGGCTCTAAGCCAAGTGATTCGCGCGCTTTAGCCGTCAAACCACGGCCAATAATCAATGGAATACGACCGCCAGCACGGACTTCATCAATCAATACATCCGTTTTCAGTTCAAATGTTGCCAGTAACTCACCCGTTTCATGGTTACGCACTTCACCTTTATATGGGTAGATATCAATAACATCGCCCATATTCAGCTTAGATACGTCCACTTCAATAGGTAACGCGCCGGCATCTTCCATGGTATTGAAGAAAATAGGGGCGATTTTACCACCAAGTACAACACCACCACCACGTTTGTTAGGAACAAACGGAATATCATCCCCCATAAACCATAACACAGAGTTAGTTGCTGATTTACGAGAAGAGCCTGTGCCCACAACGTCGCCAACATAGGCCAACGGGAAACCTTTCTTATTCAGGGCTTCAATCTGTTTAATTGGCCCGACATTACCTGGCTCATCCGGCTCAATACCATCGCGAGCATTCTTCAGCATAGCTAGGGCATGAAGCGGAATATCAGGGCGAGACCATGCATCCGGAGCTGGAGACAGGTCATCTGTGTTAGTTTCACCTGTAACTTTAAATACAGTCACAGTCAGTTTTTCAGCCAGCTCAGGACGCTCGATGAACCATTCAGCATTTGCCCATGATTCAATAACTTGTTTCGCGTACTCATTCCCTGCTTTTGCTTTTTCTTCTACATCATAGAAGTTATCAAACATGAGCAAAGTATGGGAAAGTGCTTTAGCCGCGATTGGTGCTAGCTTAGCATTATCCAAAGCTTCAATTAGCGCATGAATATTGTACCCGCCCTGCATTGTACCGAGCAGTTCAATGGCTTTTTCTGGGCTGATAAGAGGAGAGGTAGTTTCACCTTTCGCGATAGCGGCTAAAAAGCCCGCTTTGACATACGCTGCTTCATCAACACCGGGGGGCACACGGTCGGTCAGCAGGTCTAATAGGAAATCTTCTTCACCTTTAGGTGGATTTTTCAGTAATTCTACTAATGCAGCAACTTGCGCAGCATCTAATGGCTTAGGGACAATCCCTTGAGCGGCACGCTCGGCTACGTGCTTACGGTAATCTTCTAGCACGACGTTCTCCTCGCTTCATTGTAATTTATATACCCGGCTGTCTGCACCATCTTGAAAAAATCATCATCCGGTGCCAGGTCAGAGGAACTTGCTCGCATAATCTCAATGGCAGTAAAATTATGCCCAGCTTCGGGCGTTCAGCATAGCAGAGTTTAAACGAAATGTTAATTCATTCACAAGAAAGCAACATCCCTCTGCTTACTTTAAGCCTTAACCATTAATTTCGGGTTATTTTTTAGCTTAAGATACTATAAAGAGTTATAAAAAGCAGATAAAACCTCACTTTTTATAATGCATTTACGCATTTAACGCACCCTTTTTGATGTGTTTTTACCTCTCATATCACAAATTATATTTTTATCGTAATTTTATTTACGTTACTAATTGATAAGGCAAATCATTACGATTGGCTTTAATTTTTTTAAAGGTTTTAATTGATTTTATTACCCTTTTAATCCAATTAAATTACCAAACGGATCTTCAAGCTGACACATTCGTTTGTTACCTTCTATTAACATCGGCCCTCGATACCGTTTTGCGCCTAATTTAGATAAATGCTCAACCGCTAAATCGAAAGATTCCACCTGCCAATATAATACTGTGCCTCGTTTACCTTCACAGACCTTTGCGTCAGCTTGGACAACCTCGATAGTGAAATTCCCTACGTGTAATACGGTAAAATCAAACTCTGGTAGATATTCGGCAACCGCCTGTGGAAAGGCTTGTTGATACCAAGCTAAGCCGATAGCAACGTCAGGAACATGGATTAAAATAGCTGTCGGTATTAGTTTCATTGAATTAGCTTATTTATGTGAGTACCCATAATCGATAATGATATGTCAGGTTCGTTCACAATTGAAGGTAAGTTACGGAACGTATAAACAATAATCCAATTTGCCATGACTTACGTATTTACGTGTTATCAAATGCACATCCCTTTATTAGATATAAATAAAAACAGAATAAAAAATGAGAATTTAATATTCCATTAGTCATCTAAACATTATTGTTGATAATTTTTTCCTTAAGAATATAAACACAACTTAAATAAGAGGATAAATATATATGACTCTCTGCTTATATTTGAAAAAGTAAAAAGCCAATGTGTTTCCACATTGGCTTTATGCTCTTTGGTCATAAACAGCCAACTAGAGAGGCCGTTTATTAAGGCGACTTAAGAAATTATTTTTTCTTTTTCGCTTTTGCGTTTGGTAAGTCAGTGATGCTACCTTCAAAGACTTCCGCTGCCATACCAATTGATTCATACAGCGTTGGGTGAGCGTGGATAGTCAATGCGATATCTTCTGCGTCACAGCCCATTTCAATTGCAAGGCCAATTTCACCCAGAAGTTCACCACCATTAACACCGACAACAGCACCACCGATAATACGGTTAGATTGCTTGTCGAAAATCAGCTTAGTCATACCTTCTGCGCAGTCAGATGCAATCGCACGGCCTGATGCTGCCCATGGGAATGTTGCAACTTCATAGCTGATATTTTTCTCTTTCGCTTCTTTCTCAGTTAAACCAACCCAAGCCACTTCTGGCTCAGTGTAAGCGATTGATGGAATAACTTTTGGATCAAAGTAGTGTTTCAGGCCAGAGATAACTTCAGCCGCTACGTGACCTTCGTGAACACCTTTGTGCGCCAACATTGGCTGACCAACGATGTCACCAATTGCAAAAATGTGAGGTACATTAGTACGCATTTGCTTATCAACATGGATAAAGCCACGGTCATCAACCTCAACACCCGCTTTACCAGCATCAAGGTTTTTACCATTTGGAACACGACCAATCGCGACCAGAACTGCGTCATAACGTTGTGGTTCAGCAGGTGCTTTTTTACCTTCCATTGTGACATAAATACCATCTTCTTTTGCTTCAACGGCAGTCACTTTGGTTTCTAACAGTAAGTTAAATTTCTTGCTGATTTGTTTAGTGAAGACTTTAACCACATCTTTGTCAGCCGCAGGGATGACTTGGTCAAACATCTCAACAACATCAATCTGAGAACCCAGAGCATGGTACACAGTACCCATTTCCAGACCGATGATACCACCACCCATAACAAGCAGACGCTCTGGAACTTCTTTTAGCTCTAACGCATCTGTCGAATCCCAAATACGTGGATCTTCATGAGGAATGAATGGTAACTGAATAGGACGTGAACCCGCAGCAATAATCGCATTATCAAAGTTGATAGTTGTGCTACCGTTTTCGCCTTCAACAACCAGTGTGTTAGCACCAGTAAATTTACCAAGACCGTTCACAACGTTTACTTTACGGCCTTTTGCCATACCAGCTAGACCACCAGTCAGCTGGTTAATCACTTTCTCTTTCCACAGGCGAACTTTAGAAATATCGGTTTTTGGCTCACCAAAAACAATACCATGTTCAGCCAACGCTTTAGCTTCTTCAATCACTTTAGCAACGTGCAATAGTGCTTTAGAAGGAATACAACCAACGTTCAAACAAACTCCACCCAGAGTTGAATAACGTTCTACTAAAACAGTATCTAAACCTAAGTCAGCGCAACGGAAAGCCGCAGAATACCCTGCAGGGCCTGCACCAAGTACCACTACTTGGGCTTTAATTTCAGTACTCATCATGACCTCTTTTTGTTTTGTCCAGCGGGGCAGCCGAAAAACGCATTATTCCACCGGAAAATACACACCGCGAGCAGTTTACAGAATTGTTAACATCCTGAAAAGGCTCATTACGTGACGTAACTCGCAACGTTTCGGATGAACAGTAAAAAATTCTGCCCCAGCCTAAATAAAACAGACCGGCTAATAAGCCGGCCTAATTTATTACATCACCAGTCGACGAATGTCGCTCATCAATTGACCTACTAGGGTGATGAAACGGGCACCATCAGCGCCGTCGATCACACGGTGGTCGAATGAAAGAGACATAGGCAACATCAGTCGAGGTACAAACTCACTACCATTCCAAACTGGTTTGATGGAAGAGCGAGATAGACCCATAATTGCAACTTCTGGTGCATTAACAATTGGTGCAAAACCAGTTGTTCCGATGCCACCAAGGCTAGAAATAGTGAAGCATCCACCTTGCATATCAGAAGCTGTTAATTTGCCTGCACGCGCTTTCTTAGAAACTTCCATCAGTTCGCGAGACAGTTCCATAATGCCTTTTTTGTTCACGTCTTTGATAACAGGAACAACTAGGCCATTTGGCGTATCAACCGCGATACCGATATTGACATATTTCTTCATGAATAGGCGTTGGCCATCTTCAGAAATAGAGCTATTGAAACGAGGCATTTCTTCTAGCGCACGAGCAACAGCCTTCATCACAAACACCAGTGGCGTGATTTTAACACCGAGTTGTTTCTTCTCAGCTTCTTTGTTCTGCTGCTTACGGAAGTCTTCGACATCTGTGGTGTCGACTTCTTCCATCAACGTAACATGAGGGATCATCACCCAGTTACGGCTTAGGTTAGCACCAGAGATTTTTTGGATACGACCCAGTTCAACTTCTTCAACTTCACCGAACTTGCTGTAATCCACTTTTGGCCATGGCAACATGCCCGGTAAACCACCACCCGCAGCGGCTGGTGCTTCGGCACGCTTGATGGCGTCTTTAACGTAAGATTGTACGTCTTCGCGCAGAATACGACCTTTACGACCCGTGCCTTTTACTTTAGCAAGGTTAACACCAAACTCACGCGCTAAACGGCGGATGACTGGCGTTGCATGTACATAAGCGTCGTTTTCAACAAATTCATTTTTGCTATCAGCTGCTTTTGCTGGTGCTGGTGCTGGCGCCTGTGCGGCTGCCGGAGCGGAAGCGGCTGGCGCTGGTGACGCAGTTGGTGCCGATGCTGCTGGTGCTGCACCTGCAACTTCAAACGTCATGATCAGTGAACCTGTTTTCACTTTATCACCAGTGGCGATTTTGATCTCTTTCACGGTACCGGCAAAGGGTGCAGGAACTTCCATTGATGCTTTATCGCCTTCAACCGTAATGATTGATTGCTCAGCTGAAACAGTATCACCAACTTTCACCATAACCTCAGTGACTTCAACTTCATCACCACCGATGTCAGGTACATTAACATCTTTAATTGCCGAGGCTGCTGGCGCTGACGCAGGTGCCGATGCGGGTGCTGCTTCCGCTGCTGGTGCTGATCCTGCAACTTCAAAGACCATGATCAGTGAACCTGTTTTCACTTTATCACCAGTCGCAATCTTGATCTCTTTTACAGTACCAGCAAAGGGTGCAGGAACTTCCATGGAAGCTTTGTCACCTTCAACAGTGATCAGCGATTGCTCTTCTGCAACTGTATCACCTACTTTTACCATGATCTCAGTCACTTCGACTTCATCGCCGCCAATATCAGGGACAGACACTTCTTTCAGAGCTGCTGCTGTTGGGGCAGCGGCTGGTGCCGCTGGTGCTTCTGCTGACGCAGCCGGAGCCGCGCCTTCTGCTGATTCAAAGACCATGATCAATTTGCCAGTGGTGACTTTATCACCTACTGCAATTTTAATTTCTTTAACCACACCTGCTTGTGGTGATGGGACTTCCATAGATGCTTTATCGCCTTCAACAGTGATCAGCGATTGCTCTGCTTCTACTTTATCACCAACTTTAACCATAACTTCGGTGACTTCAACTTCATCAGCACCGATATCAGGCACTTGGATTTCAATAGACATTGATTATTACCTCTTATGCCAGACGTGGGTTAACTTTTTCTGGGTTGATGTTGTATTTTTTAATCGCTTCTTCAACGACTTTAACATCAACTTCACCACGTTTAGCCAATTCACCTAACGCCGCAACGATTACATAAGATGTATCCACTTCAAAGTGGTGACGTAGGTTTTCACGGCTGTCAGAACGACCGAAACCATCAGTACCTAATACACGGTAATCGCTTGCTGGTACGTAAGTACGAATTTGTTCTGCAAACAGTTTCATATAGTCAGTTGATGCAACGGCTGGCGCATCATTCATTACCTGAGCAACATAAGGTACACGTGGTGCTTCAGAAGGATGCAGCATGTTCCAACGTTCACAATCTTGACCATCACGAGCCAATTCAGTGAATGAAGTAACGCTATACACATCAGAACCGATGCCATATTCCGCTGACAGAATGTTAGCTGCTTCGCGAACATGACGCATCATAGAACCAGAACCTAACAACTGAACTTTACCTTTGCTGCCTTCGATTGAATCCAGTTTATAAATACCTTTACGGATCCCCTCTTCAGCACCTTCAGGCATTGCAGGCATATGATAGTTTTCATTCAGAGTCGTGATGTAGTAGTACACGTTCTCTTGTTTTTCACCATACATACGCTCTAAACCATCCTGCATAATGACGGCAACTTCATAAGCATAAGCAGGGTCATAAGAGATACAGTTAGGGATAGTCAGTGATTGAATATGGCTATGACCATCTTCGTGTTGTAAGCCTTCACCATTTAAAGTTGTACGGCCTGAAGTACCACCAATCAAGAAACCACGAGCTTGCTGGTCACCCGCTGCCCACATTAGGTCGCCGATACGTTGGAAACCAAACATTGAGTAGTAAATGTAGAATGGGATCATCGGCAGGTTGTTTGTGCTGTATGATGTTGCAGCTGCTAACCATGATGAACCTGCACCTAGCTCGTTAATACCTTCTTGTAGGATCTGACCTTTAGAGTCTTCTTTATAGTAAGCCACTTGCTCACGATCCTGAGGCGTATACTGCTGACCTTTAGGGCTATAAATACCAATTTGACGGAACAAACCTTCCATACCGAAAGTACGAGCTTCGTCAGCAATGATTGGCACTAAACGGTCTTTGATAGAGTTGTTTTTCAACATCACGTTTAACGCACGAACAAATGCGATAGTGGTTGAAATTTCTTTTGATTGCTCTTCTAGCAATTGGCTGAAATCAGATAACGTAGGGATTTCTAATTTCTCATCAAAGTGCGTACGACGTGCTGGTAGATAACCACCTAGAGCTTGACGACGCTCATGCAGATATTTGTATTCTTCTGAATCTTTATCAAAAGTAATAAATGGCAGTTTTTCCAGTTGATCATCAGCCACAGGCACATTGAATTGATCACGGAAGTGACGAACACCGTCCATGTTCATTTTCTTCACTTGGTGCGCAATGTTCTTACCTTCAGCTGTTTCACCCATACCATAACCTTTGATGGTCTGAGCTAAAATAACAGTTGGCTTGCCTTTAGTTTCTGCTGCTTTTTTAAATGCGGCATACACTTTCTTCGGATCATGACCACCACGGTTCAGCGCCCAAATTTCGTCATCAGTCATGTCTTTAACTAATGCAGCAGTCTCTGGGTAACGATTGAAGAAGTGCTCACGAACGTACGCGCCATCACGTGATTTGAATGTTTGATAATCACCATCAAGGGTTTCGTTCATTAATTGAACCAGTTTGCCGCTAGTGTCTTTACGCAACAACTCGTCCCAACGATCGCCCCACATAACTTTGATGACTTGCCAGCCTGCACCATTAAAGATACCTTCCAGCTCGTTGACAATTTTACCGTTACCTGTAACAGGGCCATCTAGACGCTGTAAGTTACAGTTGATCACGAATACAAGGTTATCTAGCTTATCGCGTGTCGCGATAGTGATAGCACCTTTAGATTCTGGCTCATCCATCTCACCATCGCCTAAGAAAGCGTACACTCTTTGAGCTGAAGTGTCTTTCAGGCCACGGTTTTCAAGATATTTCAAGAATTTCGCTTGATAAATAGCATTTAGCGGGCCAAGACCCATTGAAACAGTTGGGAATTGCCAGAAATCAGGCATTAATTTAGGGTGTGGATAAGAAGACAGACCTTTACCACCAATTTCTTGGCGGAAGTTATTCATCTGCTCTTCAGTTAAACGACCTTCCAAGAATGCGCGTGCGTAGATCCCTGGGGAGATATGACCTTGGAAAAAGACCAAGTCACCGCCATCATTGTTGTTATGAGCGCGGAAGAAATGGTTAAAACAGACTTCATATAAAGTTGCAGAAGACTGGTATGATGCCATATGGCCACCCAGCTCCAAGTCTTTTTTAGAAGCACGCAGTACAGTCATGACTGCGTTCCAACGAATTGCGGAGCGAATACGGCGCTCCAAATCCATGTTACCAGGGTATGCAGGCTCGTCTTCAACAGCAATAGTGTTGATATAATCAGAACTACCAGATGCACCAGCAGCAATGTTAACACCGCCTTTACGCGCTTCATTCAATACCTGTTCGATAATGAACTGAGCACGATCAACACCTTCTTCACGGATGACCGATTCAATCGCCTGTAGCCAGTCGCGAGTTTCAATCGGATCCACGTCATTTTTCAACATATCTGACATGGTGTATTCCTTATCTGTTATCTATTTTTTAATGTTTATGTGGAGCCTATCTTCGCGCTACTTTCTACAAAATAGCGAGAAGATAGGCCCTGCTGTTGTTGCCGCTAGAACTCTCACAGAGAGTAGTCACAGTAATGCAGACGCAGCAGTCAGTAATCTGCATTACTAATTTAATTCAGGATGTTGCTGCAACCTACGTAGAGAACGCTCCCGCCTTGTTTGTTCACGACTAATATCCAAAAGTAGCTCTTCAATAAAGGCTAAATGGCGATGGGAAGCCTCCCTTGCCTTCTCAGGCTCTCTTGCCATTATAGCGGAGAATATTTGAGCTCGATGTTCACTAACTGCTTTATACATTTCTTTGCGGGTATACAAAAACTCAAAGTTTTGACGAATATTCTGTTCCAACATTGGCACCATACAACGTAGCAAATGCAGTATCACCACATTATGCGCCGCTTCTGTGACAATCAGTTGATATTGCAAAACCGCATTTGATTCCGCATTAATATCGCCACTTTGTTGAGCTTTAATAATTAGCTCATAGCTTTGTCGAATTCGCTCCAAATCCTCATCCGTACCACGCAACGCCGCATAATAAGCAGCTATCCCTTCAAGGGCATGGCGTGTTTCAAGAAGATCAAATTGAGATTCGGGATTCCCCGTAAGAAGTTCAGTTAGTGGGTCGCTAAAACTTTGCCACATCTGTTTTTGAACAAAAGTTCCCCCACCTTGGCGGCGAGATAATAGACCTTTAGCTTCAAGAGTTTGGATAGCTTCACGCACTGATGGCCGAGAAACGTCGAACTGTTTTGCCAGCTCACGTTCAGGAGGCAGCTTTTCGCCGGGGCGCAATGTCCCTTCGAAAATAAGATGCTCGAGGCGCTGCTCAATAACATCTGATAATTTTGGTTGGCGAATTTTACCGTAAGCCATAACCTGCCATGATCGTTAGTGATTAATTATTGATTAGGTATTGCTCAGTGTTAATTGGTAATACCAATTTCTTTACGGATTAATAAAGTAACAAAGTATTCACTAACTGTCCATAAAGACCTTGAGCTAAATCATAAAATCCTGCAAATTTTAACAGATTTTTTTAAATTTTAGCATGTTTTGATAACTAATCCTCCGATTGCCAGCACGGTAATTTAACATTTAAAGCGAATTTCTATGCTATAAACACGCTAACTGAATCGATATAGCCAAACCATTAGTGTTTTAATATTCAATAATAACGAATAATAACCAAATTAGCTCACAATAACCGTTTCAAACGCAGATCCGCAAGGAGCAACCTTAACAATCTAGTTAAATATTCACGTCATTTGTTATTTTACGCAATGTAAGCGTTGTCTATATTCACCAAGATAGCAAGGCTACACGATATAAAAATCTGTAATCGGCTCATCTATCGATTAATGATGAGGTTACATCTTGATTAGACTCTAACTGCACTGCGTTTTATAGATAAAAATGTCTGGCTAATTAGTTGGAATGAATACACCTAGAATAGTTCAAAAAACAGCAAAGCGCCCTAGATGATACTACCTATACGAAAAAATAAGCCTGCCTCAACCTAGGAGGCCTACTAGCATGAGACGGCGATGCTCGCTTTCGCGGCCTATCGCTCCAATATTTATTTTCGTTAGCTAGTAATCAACAAGCTAATATCAAGGCCATACTCAAAATCCACCTTCTGAGTAAAAAGCGTTGGTCTATCACTCCCACGTTTTAGTTTTATGCACAGCGTAATAAGGTGGATTTGTTAAGCTAACGGCTCTCAATTTTCATATTTGCTATTACTGCTGCCATACATGAATCAAGGCAAAATGCCCACTGTTGTGACTAAATAAACAGAAAATCTCTTCCCCCTTTCTTGTTATGAGAAAGGGGGAGTTATGATGGTTAATATTTATTCTGTTGTTGCTAAATGCGGCCATCATCGGGCACTAGGTTAGCGATGGGAGTCCTGGCTATATTGCTTATTTTTCTTCAATAAAACGCATTGAAAGATCCATCGCTCTAATATGTTTCGTCAATGCACCAACAGAAATGAAATCAACCCCAGTTTCCGCAAATTCTCTAATAGTATCTAATGTAACATCACCAGACACCTCGAGAGCGGCTTTACCCGCTGTCAGTACAACAGCCTCTTTCATCATCGTGACAGTGAAATTATCAAGCATAATAATGTCTGCATTCGCCTTTAATGCTTGAAGTAATTCAGTTAAATCTTCAACTTCAACCTCAATAGGAACTTCCGGATGAGCTTGCCTCGCTAACGCCACTGCTTGAGCAACAGAGCCTGCCGAAATGATATGGTTTTCTTTAATTAAATAAGCATCTGATAAACCAAGACGATGATTAAAACCTCCACCCATTAGTACTGCATATTTAAGAGCACTTCTTAAACCGGGGATCGTTTTACGTGTATCTAATAATTTGGTTCTTGTGCCTTCAATTTTCGCCACATACTGAGCAGTTACAGTAGAAACAGAAGACAATGTCTGGATAAAGTTCAATGCCGTTCTTTCTCCAGTGAGTAATACTTGTGAAGGCCCTGACATTTCACAAAGCAGCTGATTTGGCGCAACCTTATCTCCATCATTCACATGCCATACAATGCTAACTTGCCCACCAAGCTGGCTAAAAACTTCTTCTAACCATTTTTGTCCACAAAAAACGCCTTCTTCCCGTGTAATAATACGCGCTTTAGCTTGTGAAGTAGGTTGTAAAAGCTGCCCCGTAATATCTTGCTTAAAATCAACTGTTTGCCCAAGATCTTCTTTTAACGCGTGGCTTACTATAAATGGAATATCGCTATTTAACCTTTCAAGCAATAATTCACGTCTTTGTTCTTCGTTATAACGCCTCGTCGCCATCAATCCACTCCAATAAATTTCTTGTGCCCATTGCTATCTATACCCATCATGTATCAAGCCTTATGGCGCACGTTATTCATCTTGCTATCGCCCAATCATCTAAGCTATTACAGTACATACAACTCAATGTGCTTGGGTATGAAAATAGAACCACCGCTACAAACATACATCTCGAATAATTTTGTGTATATGCTAATCTTCTCAACTCAAGATAACGAATATAAGCGAGTAATAAAACGGGAATACTATGCTACCAGAGATAAAAATACATAATGGCTGGCTACAAAATGTGACTCATATCCCTTCACCACACCATGATGAGCGCCCTGAGAACATTATCCCTTCCCTGTTAGTTATCCATAATATTAGCTTACCCCCCGGCCAATTTGGTGGGCCTTATATCAACCAACTTTTTACTGGAACACTCGACCCAACAGAGCATGCCTTTTTTGATGAAATCAAACACCTTCGTGTTTCAGCCCACTGTTTAATTCGCCGTGATGGCGAGATTATTCAATATGTTCCTTTTCATTTAAGAGCTTGGCACGCCGGGCAATCCCTTTATAAGGGTAGAGAAAAATGTAATGATTTTTCAATTGGAATCGAGCTTGAAGGCACGGATTTTGAGCCTTTCACGCCTTTACAATACAATTCGCTAGTAAAACTGACACATGCTCTTATTGAGCTATACCCTGAATTACAAGATAACATCACCGGTCACAGCGACATTGCCCCCGGCCGTAAAACAGATCCCGGCCCTTATTTTGATTGGCAACAATTCAAGGCCCTGTTAAAACATAAAAGATAATATAATTTATAGTGCAACCGACTTAACTGAGTGCCTTATCTCTGTTTAAACCTACTTTAGATGGACTCTTTTAAGTCTCTACAATGACTGCCCCTCCCTCGCCATAAACCGCGAAGCTTTCCACTTTTCGGCCCGCAAATGCCGATATGACGGATAAGACTGCTCTTTGTCGGCTGATACGACAAGCTCAGCTATTACCCCCTATAATTCCCTTATGCCGGATGTGGATTGTCAGTCATGTTCAACGATAGATTACTCTTTAAAGCCCTTTAGGTTTTTCGTCTTATATCCCAATCCACACTTCGCGAGGTTTATAGCATTCACTCTAAAATAGCCCCAACTTCCCCCGCTTCTACTCATTAGTTTTATCATACTTTCTCATTAACGCGATATTTTATTGTCCACCATATTTACCTTTGCGAGTCTTCTCCCAAGAAAATGTAATACGATACATTTTTTATTTTAATTTTTCGTAGGTGCTCGTATGCAGGGTTTGAAGAGATTAAATAATCAAATGGAACAATTTAAGATACCTCCTCACTCAACAAGGAGGCTATATGAATCAACAAGGATTTTCTTTAATTGAAATAATGGTTGTCATTGCAATAATTTCTATATTAAGTGCTATTGCAATACCGGGATATCAAGGTTATATGCAAAAAGCGGCAATAACCGATGTATTACAAACAGTTTTACCATATAAGAATAATATTGAAATTTGCGCGTTTAATAAAGGCTCATTAACTGGCTGTAATGCAGGAAGTGAAAATATTCCTAATAATATAAAAGGAAAATATATCAAAACAATAGATGTAAAGTCAGGCATTATTAACTTTATAGCCGATAAGAGTCTTGCCAATCTCTCTGTGACTTTAACCCCAATTATCCCTACTGATAGTTCACCATTCCAATGGCAAGTAGCCTGCGAACATGATAGTGACAGTAAATTAAAAGCATTATGTGAAAATACCTTCATCTTTTAATATAAGGTAAGTTTATGAATAGCACCAGGGAAAGAGATTTTATATTTAAAGAATTAAAAAGTATTTGTGATAAACACTATATTATTATTGTTGATTACAATCATAAAAGATTATCTATAGGTGTACCTAAAAAGCCAGATGACAATATACTTGCTACTTTACGTTTTATTGCTAGCGTGCCGGTATGCTATGACATTTGGCCAAAAGAAAAGATTGATCATTACTTCAATAAAAAATATGAGGAGATCCAAGAGCCAGAAACAAACTATCAACCTAATGGCGCCGAGCAGCTAGATACACGTTCACCCGCCGTCGATTTTGTAGAGAATATGCTCAAAACAGCGGTAAGAAAACGCGCATCTGATATTCATATCGAACCATCAAAACAAGGGATAAAAATCCGTTTACGTGTAGATGGCAAGCTCTATTTTATTCCTTCGCCACCTCTCGAAATCAATAATGAAATTATTGCTCGAATAAAAATAGTTGCCAAATTGAATATTGCAGAGAAGCGATTACCACAAGATGGGCAAATGAGTTGGCATTTCGAAGGGCATAATTACAGTATTCGCCTGTCAACGATACCAACATTATATGGTGAAAAATTGGTTCTACGGATACTTAGCACCCAGCTAAAGTATTCTATAGAACAAATAGGGATGCACAATAATTTGCTATTAAGTTTAAAAAAAGAGCTATTGCAACCACAGGGCTTAATTCTTGTCACAGGCCCGACTGGCAGTGGGAAAACCGTCACGCTCTATAGTGCATTAGAGTATCTCAACCAATCTTCACGTAACATATCTACCATTGAAGACCCTATTGAGATCCCACTATCTGGAATTAACCAAGTTCAAGTAAACGATAAATATGGCTTGAGTTTCGCTCACATACTAAGAGCCTTACTCCGGCAAGATCCTGATATTATCATGGTAGGAGAAATTCGAGATGAAGAAACGGCACAAATAGCAACCAGAGCCGCACAAACAGGCCATTTAGTCTTATCAACTCTACATACCAATTGCACATTTAGCGCCATTGAAAGGATGGCGCAATTAGGTGTGAGTCAATCCCAATTGAGTTCTTGCTTAAAAATGGTGATTGCACAAAGGCTGGTACGCCGATTATGCCCAAACTGTAAAGTCACACCCCCTAAAAATACACAAATTAGCGACAATAAAACGATTAAAGAGTGGTCATCCACGGGATGTGATCTCTGTTTTGCAGGGTTTATGGGGAGAACCGCCATATATGAGTATCTAGGGCAAGATGCACTGACTGAGATTTTTCAGCATGGAAAACAATGTATCACTCATTTTCAAACACTTTTTCAGGATGGATTGAACTTAATTGAAGCAGGTGAAACCACATTACAAGAGCTCTATGCTATTACAGGGACAGGGGAGATTATTTAATGTTTATCTATTCTTATACCGCTTTATCTCATGATAATAATATTGTCCAAGATTTTATTATTTCTAAAAATAAAAAATCAGCCTTTATTGAACTCTTAGAAGCGGAACAAACTCCACTTCATATTCGTTTAAAAGCCATATTCATTCTCAACGCGGCCAATATTAACTACCGAACGCATTTTTTCTATCAACTAAATTCCCTCGTATCATCCGGTATTAATTTACTCCAAAGTCTATATATTTTGCAAAAAAACACACACTCACCATTTTGGCAAAAGATTATCACATCGACGATCACTGACTTAAAGAAAGGCAATCGGTTTTCTGATAGCTTAAGAAAACACCCTGACATCTTCACCCCCACCATAATCAGTTTAATAAGCGTCGCAGAAAAAACCGGAAATTATGAAAATAACTTTAAAATCATTGCAGGTATGCTAAAACACAATGAAGAGACAAAGAAAAAAATCACTAAGTCACTTAGATACCCTATTGTATTAACATTATTTTCTATCGCATTAATCTTCATTATGTTAGTTTATGTGTTACCACAATTTGAAACTATTTATCAAAGTTTTCAACACGAGCTTCCTTTAATCACAAAAATCATGATCTATTTATCTAATTTGGTCACTGATTATTTTCCTTATTTTTTACTTATAACGCTAATTATTTCATTACTGATTTGGAAATTTAAAGCGAATACCGTAAGATTCATTATTACGTTGCTATTTTATGTTCCACCTATCAAAAAATTAATTAAAAATAGTAACTTGAATATCTTTTTCTTAACCTTATCCTCAACACTCCAAGCGGGTTTGCCGCTAACAGAATGTTTAAAATGTACAGCGGATACACTGCATAATCCGTTGTATAAAAAAGAAAGCCTTTCTGTATATCATGCTGTTTTAAAAGGGGAGTCATTATCTGCTGCCGTTAAAAACAGCGCTTTCTTTCCAAGTATTGTGCATCAGCTAATCGCTGTTGCAGAAGAGTCTGGTCAGCTTCCTCACTTCTTACAGTATTTATTTACACATTTTTCAACGCAACATACTAGCTTAACTGAAAAGTCATTAAAGAATCTCGAACCTATCTTACTATTGCTAATGGCATTCCTCGTTGGAACTATTATGGTGGCAATGTACCTCCCTATCTTCAATTTAGGAAATGTTATAACAGGGATTTAATGGCTTAATTATAGGATAGCATTTTGCCTATTTATGCTATAAAACTACTTGCGGATGTTAAGATCAGTAAACCTACCGTGCGTATTATCTTGTGAGTGAAGACAAATCAAAAAAATCCGTGTAACCTACTATTTTTCAATAGAATGAAGAAGATTATGAGCTATATTGTTGCATTAACAGGGGGGATCGGTAGCGGTAAAACAACCGTTGCGAATCACTTTGCCAAGCTAGGAATACCGCTAGTTGATGCTGATATTATTGCCAGAAAAGTCGTCGAGCCTAGCTCACCAGCTCTTGAAGCTATCGCCTCTCGTTATGGCGCAGACATTATTCAACCTGATGGCTCTCTCAATCGACAACGTCTTAGGGAAATTATTTTTTCTGATGTCGCCGAGAAACAATGGCTAAATGCCCTACTTCATCCCTTAATTCATCAAGAAACACAACAACAATTACAGCAGGCCGATAGCCCTTATGTGTTATGGGTTGTACCTCTGTTATTTGAAAATAAACTCGCTCATCTTGCCAATCGGGTGCTGGTTATTGATGTCACCCCTGAAGAACAAATTTTACGCACGGTACAAAGAGACAATGTGAGTGAAGAGCATGTAGTGAATATTTTGAAAGCCCAAACCAGCAGAGAAAACCGTTTACTACAAGCTGATGATGTTATTACAAACCATGATGGTGAATTAAACATAGCTGAAAAGGTAGCCACATTGCACGAAAAGTATATGACGTTAGCACAACAGCAAAAATAGGAAATAAATATGAGTGAATCAAACACTGTAAACTTCGTCACTTACGAGTATCCATTGAATGAAAAAATTCGCTCATGGTTAAGGCTCGAAACACTATTACAACAGGTTTATGAGCTTAGTCACATTACATCCTATACCTCTGGTATTGCCTTTTTCCGCTCAGTTTCAGAATTAATTGAAATCCTTGATAGAGGTGAAGTACGCTCTGATCTGATCAAAGAGCTAGAAAAACAGCGTAAGCGTTTAGCTGCATGGGCCGAGGCTCCAAATGCAGACAACCAGTTGATCTCAACACTTCTTGATGATCTTGCGGCTAAGATTACCAATATCACCGCGGCGCCTAGATTTGGTCAACAATTACGAAATGACAAAATTATTAGTATGGTGCGCCAGCGCTTAAGTATCCCTGGTGGATGCTGTAGTTTCGATCTGCCCACATTACAGTTATGGCTTCATATGCCACAAGAACAAAAAGATCAGGCTATTAGCGAGTGGCTAAAGAGTCTCATGCCACTCAAAGATGCATTAGATACTATCTTGAGCTTAATCCGCCACGCAGGCGCTTTTGAGCGAAAAGAGTGCCATAATGGTTTTTATCAAGATAGTGTTGAAGACAAAGAGTTATTAAGAGTGAAGTTATCCAGCGATAAATTAATTTTCCCTCAGATTTCAGGTCATAAAACGCGATTTGCTATCCGTTTTCTTCACATTGACAGTGAAAATGGTATTGTACCCACAACGATGGCCTTTGAATTATCCTGCTGCTAATAAGGGGTAGTAATAAATGACTGAGAAAATTGAAGTTAATTGTCCAACTTGCCAAAAAGTTGTGGTTTGGGGTGAAGAAAGCCCTTATCGGCCCTTTTGCAGTAAACGCTGTCAGCTCATTGACCTAGGTGAATGGGCTGCTGAAGAAAAGCGTATTACCAGCCAAGGGGATATTTCTGACAGCGATAACTGGAGCGAACAACCCGACCAGTAGCAACATGAGTGATGGGCTTTATATCCCAATCATTCCTCTGAGATAGATTGAGATATAAAGCATTTTTGATAAATATCCTGCTGCTATAAGCTAGTAATAATATTTTTCTACACGAACAAGAAAACATTAATATGGCTGTTTACCTTGGGATACGGCCCCGGTTTATCGTCAACAACCCCTAACTTAATCTCAGTGAATATCTTCTGCGTTTAACATATCAATAATCACTCGGTTAGCTGGAGGAAATTCACTTGCGACCAAGTCTTTTTGATCGACCCAACGCCCTTTTTGTCCCTCTTTCCCATAAGGTTCATTTTCCCAATCTGAAACCATAAAGAAGTATAAAGTGACATAACGTTCATCAAATTCGTGTTCGACACAATGAAAAAGCTCACATTCAGTGACGATAATGCCAACTTCTTCTTCTAGTTCACGGATAAGTGCATCTTGCGGTTGTTCGCCGTTTTCCAGTTTTCCCCCGGGAAATTCCCAAAAACCGGCCATATGCGTTCCACTTGGACGCTCTGTAATAAATATTTTTTGCGCGTTATTACGAATAATTCCAGCAGCGATATAAAGGTGTTTTTTTTCCATAATTTCTTCGTTAAAAAGGCGGGTTACCCCGCCTTGTTTGATGTAATAATTAATTATTTTAACCGACCATGACACTGTTTGTATTTTTTACCTGAACCACAAGGACATGGGTCATTACGACCAATTTTATGACCTTGTGTTGCTATTTGCGCTTCCGCTTCAGACATCAATGATTCAGCGCCAGCTTCATGGCTTAACTGTTGTCTTCTTGCTAAACGCTCAGCTTCTTCTTTACGCTGTTGCTCTAAAGCTTCAACTTCTTCAGGCAAACGAACTTGCACTTTAGAAAGTGTACTGATTACTTCATATTTTAACGATTCAAGCATATTCGCGAACATGTTGAAAGATTCACGTTTATATTCTTGTTTCGGATCTTTTTGTGCGTAACCACGTAAATGGATACCTTGGCGTAAATAGTCCATCGAAGCTAAGTGTTCTTTCCACAACGTATCTAATGTTTGTAGCATGACACCTTTTTCAAAGTTACGCATCATTTCTGCGCCAACAATCTCTTCTTTCTTCTGATAGACTTCGATGGCTTTTTCCATTATACGCTCACGAAGTGTTTCTTCATGTAACTCTGGTTCTTTATCCAGCCACTCTTTAATGGGTAAATCTAAATCAAAGTCACTCACCAGTCGTTTTTGTAGGCCTTCAATATCCCACATTTCTTCTAGTGATTGCGGTGGAATATAAGTATCGATTGTTGCCGTAAAGACATCTTCACGAATGCTATCCACGGTTTCTTTAATGTCACCACCATCGAGCAATTCGTTACGCTGACTATAAATAGCACGACGTTGATCACTCGCAACATCATCGTACTCAAGAAGTTGCTTACGAATATCAAAGTTACGGTTTTCTACTTTACGCTGGGCATTAGCAATCGCTTTGGTTACCCATGGATGCTCAATCGCCTCACCAGGTTTCATACCTAATTTACGCATCATGCCTGTGACACGATCAGACGCAAAAATACGCATAAGCGCATCTTCCATTGATAAGTAGAAGCGAGAAGAACCGGCATCCCCTTGACGACCCGCACGACCACGTAACTGGTTATCAATACGGCGGGATTCATGGCGCTCTGTACCAATGATATGCAAACCACCCGCGGCAAGAACGGCATCATGGCGCTCTTTCCAACGTGCTTTAATTTCATCGATTTGCTCTTGAGTTGGCGATTCTAAAGCAGCAACTTCTGTCTGCCAGCTACCACCTAACATAATATCGGTACCACGACCTGCCATGTTAGTTGCGATAGTTACTGCTCCCGCTTGACCCGCGTTTGCAACAATATCTGCTTCTAAGGCGTGGAATTTAGCATTCAATACGTTATGCTCAATTTTTGCTTTTTTAAGCGCGTTAGAAATTAACTCTGACTTTTCAATTGAGATTGTACCGACCAGAACAGGCTGACCATTTTGTGTTCTTTCACGAATATCTTCGATAATAGCCGCAAATTTATCTGTTTCTGTCATATAAACCAGATCAGGTAAATCTTTACGGATCATTGGACGGTTAGTTGGAATAACAATCGTATCGAGTTTATAGATAGAACTAAATTCAAATGCTTCGGTATCCGCTGTACCTGTCATACCAGCAAGTTTTTCGTACAAACGGAAATAGTTTTGGAATGTAATCGATGCCAATGTTTGGTTTTCGTTTTGGATCTCAACACCTTCTTTGGCTTCAACAGCTTGATGCAGACCATCTGACCAACGACGCCCTTCCATTGTACGACCTGTATGTTCGTCAACAATGATAACTTGACCATCTTTAACGATATAGTCGACATCCAAAGTAAACAGCGCATGCGCA
Source organism: Providencia sp. PROV119 (assembly GCF_028482435.1). Taxonomy (NCBI): domain Bacteria; kingdom Pseudomonadati; phylum Pseudomonadota; class Gammaproteobacteria; order Enterobacterales; family Morganellaceae; genus Providencia; species Providencia sp. PROV119. The sequence goes on along the minus strand of NZ_JAMPQL010000007.1, from coordinate 315,239 downwards.
CGTAGGCCGGCCATAACATGGTGCATCAACATAATGTTAGATGGCGAATAGAGTGATTCCCCCTCTTCCATTAAGCCTGCTTCTGTCAGCAGCTGCTCAATCAGCACCAAGCCGCGTTCAGTCAGCGTAACTTGACGTGATTTTTCATCAACAGAGAAGTGACCTTCGCCTTGGAAAGTGTCTGAATCTTCTTTTTCTTGACGCACTAGCTTAGGAATTAATTTATCAACTTTTTTATACAGCTCTGAACTGTCTTCAGCAGGGCCTGAAATAATCAGTGGGGTACGAGCTTCGTCGATAAGAATGGAGTCAACCTCATCCACTAACGCATAATGAAGTTTACGCTGTACGCGCTCCTCTGGGCTAAATGCCATGTTATCACGTAGATAGTCGAAACCGAATTCGTTGTTAGTTCCGTAAGTGATGTCAGCCGCATAAGCCTCACGTTTCAGCGCAGCAGGCATACCCGGAAGGTTGATACCAACGGTTAAACCTAAAAATTCAAATAAAGGACGGTTATTTTCGGCGTCACGCTTAGCTAAGTAGTCGTTTACTGTAACAACGTGAACCCCTTTACCCGTTAAGGCATTCAAGTAAGCTGGCAATGTCGCGGTAAGTGTTTTACCTTCACCTGTACGCATCTCAGCGATACAACGTTCATTCAGAACCATACCACCAATCAACTGTACGTCGAAATGGCGCATACCGAAAACACGTTTACTGGCTTCCCGCACTGTCGCAAACGCTTCTGGGATCAAGCTTTCGAGACTTTCATTCTTGCTTAGGCGATCACGAAATTCCTGCGTTTTTGCCTTAAGCTCATCATCGCTCAATTTTTCAAATTCAGGCTCAAGACGATTGATTTTTTCAACCTCTTTACGCAAGCGACGTAGAGTACGATCATTACGACTACCAAAAACCTTGGTTAATAATTTTGTTAACATATTGATATATTCTCAGGTAATTCAGTTAATTACTAAATAGTAAAACCCTGTATTTTGAATAAATACAGCGCATCTCGAACAGATGCTTAAATAAAACTAACAATTAACTGAAAGCAGGGCCCGCACGGATACCATGTACCTGAGCAACCCAAATAGCGGGTTGGTATGCAACGAAATGAGGGTAAGCATAGTGATCAGTTTGATCGAAACTATCACTCCATTGAAGTGAACGTTGTGCCAACATGGCATACAACGTATCAAGCATGACTTGAGGTGCTAACAGTGGCCCTTTTTTTTCATCTTGTTGATTTGCATCATCATCTTCAGAGATTGAAAAAGCGAATGTTAATTGCCTAATCACATTCCTGACCGCATGCTGCTGCCAGTAATTCACGGAATAAGAAGATGATGATGAGGAGCGCTGAGGGCTTTGCTGAGCAAATAAATTATCAAACGCATTAACCGCTTGGTTTTGGCGATTAATTGAAGAGGAGTTGAACTGCGTTTGCTGAGCATCAGATAACGCATTTAAAATCCCAGGCATGCCAATGCTCGTAGCCACAACCCCTAGTAAAAGGTGCGGCCAAAAGTATTTTATACCAAATTGTCGCCAAAGATTTAAAATGCCCATCAAAGTCTTATATTATATTTCTAATATACCATTCTTATTCATGATTGCTTAACAGCATGCCAACCATACCCGCTTGCTATAACTCACCAATCTCTATGATTGTGGCCCTTGTTGGCGCGATTTTCTCAAACACCCAACAGCACCTTGCTACAGCCTTGGTAATTTAGAGTATACTTAGATACTAAACCTACCTATTTAGACGGAGCTAACAATGAGAGATAGCCACCCACAAGCTTTGTTCGATGTTCTTGAGGAGTCGCTCGCCAAAACGCGCAGCCCCTTGCTCACCATTCAACGTAATGCTATCGCGATTAATAAACTAAACAAAGCCGTTAAAGCACTGCTGCCAAGCGAATTAAAGCCCATGTGCCGCGTAGCAAACTACCGTAATTGCATTTTGGTTATCGAAGTTGCTAACGCAAGTTGGATGACGCGACTGAATTACGAAAAACTTCAGCTACTTTCTGCATTACGAAACTCTATTCTACCATCTTTATCTTCTATAGACATCAGAATCAATCCCGTTCTCATGCGAAAAAAGGCTGAAAATAGCTCACTGAATAATCAAACAGCTAAAACTGCTCAGGTTGCGAATAAACGTAAGATCAGTACAGAAACGGCAAAACAACTTTTGCATTTAGCGGAGAATAGCCCGAAGAGATTAAAAGAGAGATTAGAGCGGCTGGCTGCACTGGCCGGAGAGAGTACCAGTACAACCAACAGAAAAGACTAACACATCATTATATATGTGGTAGTAATATCACTGCTTACTCAACACTGACTATTATCAGTGTGATTAGGCGTAAACAGTTGAAGGTGCTTTGAATGCCACCGGCAATTCAGCTTCATCTTCAAATGTGACCAGATCCCAAGCAGATTCTTTTGCTAATACTGCTTGTAGAAGTTTGTTATTCAATGCGTGGCCTGACTTGTATGCAGTAAATGCACCAATAATATTATGTCCACACATGAATAGGTCACCAATAGCGTCGAGAGTTTTGTGACGAACGAATTCATCTTCAAAACGTAGGCCATCTTCGTTGAGTACACGATAGTCATCAACAACGATAGCGCAATCGAAGCTACCACCTAAGCATAAGCCTTGGGATTGCAGATATTCAATATCACGCATAAAACCAAATGTACGCGCACGACTAATTTGGCGCACAAACGCTTCTGCTGAAAAATCCAGCTTATAACGTTGAGTGCTGCTATCAATCGCTGGGTGATTAAAGTCAATGGTAAAATCTAGGCTAAAACCATTGTATGGTGCAAATTCTGCCCATTTATCACCATCTTCTACACGTACTTTCTCTTTTATACGTAAGAATTTTTTCGCACTGTTCAATTCTTCAATACCAGCATCTAGTAATAAGAAAACGAACGGTGCTGCACTGCCATCCATGATCGGGATTTCAGGCGCATTGACTTCAATAACAATGTTATCGATACCTAATCCTGCCAAAGCAGCATTCAGATGCTCTACGGTCGAAATACGCACGTTGTCTTCGTTGACTAAGCAAGTACATAACATGGTATCGCGGACAGACTTAGCATCAGCCGGAAAATCAACCGGAGGATTTAGGTCAGTACGACGGTAGATGACCCCGGTGTTTGCCGCCGCTGGACGCAGAGTAAGCGTGACTTTTTTGCCGGTATGTAAACCAACACCAGTCGCTTCAACTATACGTTTAAGTGTCCTTTGTTTGATCATCGTATTTTTCTCGCAATGTTATCCGTCCTGCTGATTATCTTACTAGATAACCAGCGGGAAAGTTTAGCACAAAAAGCGGAGAATCCAATATTAATTAAAATTAATCGGCCTGTTTACGCAAAAATGCCGGAATATCTAAGTAATCAGGTTCTTTATTCGCTTGCGTATTTTGGTCATTCACCGCTTTCGCAGCAACTGGTTTTTCCTCTGTCAGAGAAGACATGCTATTTTGCATTTGCTGATAACGCTGCTCCATAGACGCTTGCTGTGACATCTTGTTATTCACCAGAGTGATTTCAGGGCGTTTGTCCATACCGATACCGGTAGCCACGACAGTCACGCGCAATTCATCATTCATCTCAGGGTCAAGTGATGTACCAATTACGACGGTTGCATTATCAGATGCGAATGCGCGGATGGTATTACCCACCGTTTCAAACTCATCCAAACGCAGGTCGAAACCAGCGGTAATGTTGACAAGAACACCACGTGCGCCAGACAGATCGATATCTTCCAACAGTGGACTTGAAATTGCCATTTCAGCCGCTTCTTCAGCACGATCTTCACCACGAGCCACACCGGACCCCATCATTGCGTAGCCCATCTCTGACATCACAGTACGTACGTCAGCAAAGTCCACGTTCATCAGACCTGGGCGTGTGATCAGTTCCGCAATACCTTGAACAGCGCCTTTCAGTACATCGTTAGCTGCGCCAAATGCATCAAGTAAAGAGATACCACGACCCAAGACTTTTAATAATTTATCATTTGGAATCGTAATCAATGAGTCAACATGCTTAGATAGCTCAGTGATACCTGATTCCGCAAATGCCATGCGCTTTTTGCCTTCAAAGTTGAATGGCTTAGTCACAACAGCAACTGTTAAGATGCCCAGCTCTTTGGCAACCTCAGCCACAACTGGGGCAGCACCTGTACCTGTACCACCACCCATACCAGCTGCAATAAAGACCATGTCAGCACCTTCAAGTGCATTACGTAAAGCTTCACGATCTTCTTCAGCGGCATTGCGACCAACTTCTGGGTTTGCACCCGCGCCAAGGCCTTTAGTGATACCAGTACCGATCTGGATTGTTTGTCCGACTGCAGTTTTACGCAGTGCCTGTGCATCAGTATTGACGGCGAAGAATTCCACGCCTTCAATACGTTCACGCACCATGTGTTCAACGGCGTTACCGCCGCCGCCACCAACGCCGATGACTTTAATCACCGCATCGTTGGTTAGCTCCATTGGTTCAAACATAATGTCTCTCCGTTTTGTGCTTTACTTCGAAGCTAATAATATGCTTCTGAATAAAAATTAAAATTCTTTTCTCAGCCAGCCTGTGATTTTACTAAACCACCCTTTAACTGAAGCACGTTTTTCCGTTTCGGTATCATCGCCAAGATGGCTCTCTTTACCGTAATGCAGAAGCCCAACCGCGGTTGAATAGTATGGCTCCTGAGCATAATCCGTTAAGCCTGTAATATTGAGCGGAATACCGACCCTAACTTGTGTATGGAAGACTTTTTGAGCACATTCGACGAGGCCGTCGATTTGTGCCGCCCCTCCCGTTAGCACGATACCCGCTGCCAAATGGTGTTTGACACCTTGTTGGCGTAACTGTTCCTGTAAATTTAAAATTTCTTCATTTACAAGGTTTAACAGCTCTGTGTAACGTGGTTCAATGACCTCCGCTAAAGTCTGACGTTGTAGACTTCTTGGAGGACGCCCTCCCACGCTAGGGACTTCAACAGTTTCATCTTTGCTCACTATCGAACCGACAGCGCAGCCATGACGAACTTTGATTGCCTCCGCATCACTCGGTGGAGTACCGAAGGCATAAGCGATATCACTGGTAACGACATTACCTGCATAAGGGATAACTTTGGTATGACGTAGTGCCCCACCGGTGTATACCGCCATATCCATGGTTCCGCCGCCAATATCGACAACACAAACGCCAAGTTCGCGTTCATCTTCGGTCAATACTGAATAGCTCGCTGCAAGACCTGCAAAAATCAGCTGGTCGACTTTTAATCCACAACGCTCAACCGCTTTTACAATATTTTTTGCCATGTCGTTATGACAAGTAATCAAATGTACCTTGGCTTGCATACGTACACCTGACAAACCAACAGGGTTCTTAATACCTTCTTGGTAATCAATCGCGAATTCTTGTGGTATGACATGAAGAATTCGATGCTCATCACGAACCCTAACTGATTTTGCGGTATGAACAACACTGTCAACGTCTTCTTGTGTCACTTCCTCTTCCGAAACGGGCACCATGCCGATTTCGTTTTGGCAGCTAACATGCTTACCTGATAACGCAAGATAAACTGAAGAAATTTGGCAATCCGCCATCAACTCAGCCTGATCAATCGCCCTTTGCACGCATTTAACGACTGATTCCAAGTCATTAACGCCACCTTTGTCCATTCCACGAGATGGACAACTTCCCACCCCGATAATATTCACCATACCATCGGGCAGAATTTCGCCGACAAGGGCCGACACCTTGGAAGTTCCAATTTCAAGGCCTACAACTAATTTTCTGTCCGTCGTTTTGATCATTTGCTTCTGCCTAGTCTGAGTTATTAGCAATATTAATTATTGTAACTCCAGTGGTGCATCCACTAGGAGCGGAGCCCACCCCACCGCAGCACCACTGGTATAACGAAGGTCAACATAGTCGACACGTTTATCTGTGGCTTGCTGCAAAAGCGGATAAAGTTCAAGGAAACGATTTAACCGCTGAAAAACTTCTTTTTTCCCGAGCTCTACTCGGACATCATTATCTAAGATAAGTTGCCAAGCATGGCGTGCCGTCATAGATACTGATTTCAATTTTAAATTGTGTTCTGACAATATTCTTTTAAATTCAACGTACTCTTTTATAACTTCTTTTTGGCTACCTTGGGGGCCATAGAGCATCACATAATTGCCCTTGCTGCTTTCACTCGCAGGGAGGCTAAATACTCGCCCCTCCTGATCAACCATATTTTGGTCATTCCAACGTGCGTAAGGTACGTATTCTACCAGATGTATCTTTAACTCATCAGGCCACTGTTTGCGAACCGTCACCTGACGGATCCAAGGCATCGCACTTATCTGATTTTGGATGGCATTGACATCAACTGTCATAAAAGTACCAGGTTGCCCTAGAGATAATATCGCCTTCCTCACATCATCATTGCTGGTATAGTGGCGCTCTCCGGTTAATACTAACTTTGACATTGGCAGCCTATCTGCATCTTTCATCCAGTTCATGACGGTCCAGCCACTCCAAATGATTGTTCCCACAACCATTAGAAAGAAAATCAACCCGCCGAGAAAAGCACCATTACTTGGGCCTGACCCTGACTCGTTGTTGTCATCATTATGCTTATGATGCCGAACATTCAATGCTGCCTGTGACATATCAGTTAGCCAATTCCAAAATACGTACTACCAACTGCGAAAAATCCATACCTGCTTGGCGCGCTGCCATTGGCACTAAACTGTGACTTGTCATTCCTGGTGAGGTATTCACCTCTAGCAAGTAGAATTGACCGTCACTATCTTGCATCACATCAACTCGCCCCCAACCGCGACACCCAACCGCCTGATAAGCACGCATCGCAAGTTGTGATAACTGCGCTTCTGATCCTGCATCTAAGCCACTTGGGCAAAAATATTGCGTTTCATCAGAAAGATATTTCGCCTCATAATCGTAAAACACCCCAGGAGGCTGAATACGAATTGATGGTAATGTTTGTTCACCAAGCACTGCGACCGTATATTCTGGACCACTTAACCATTTCTCAATCAATACGGTTTCATCGAAACGAAACGCTAGTGCCAACGCCGCTGATAAATCACCTAGATTATCAACTTTGCTCATCCCTACACTTGACCCTTCAAGGCTCGGTTTGACAATAAGTGGTAATCCTAGATATGCGACTAATTCTTCAATTTTTTCAGTTTTAAGTGAACTAAACTCAAATTTACTCAACGAAACATAAGGCGATACTGCTAGCCCTGCTCCTTCCCAAAGTTGCTTTGTTCTTAATTTATCCATACTCAAGGCGGAGGCCATCACGCCACTACCTGTGTACGGCAAACCTAAAAACTCCAGCATCCCCTGAATTGTACCGTCTTCCCCCCCTCGGCCATGAAGGGCGATAAACACTTTATCAAACCCAGCATCCTTGAGAGTGACCACTGGAAAATCTTTTGTATCAATAGGATGCGCATCAATTCCAGCCTGACGTAAACCAGCAAGCACCGCATTGCCTGATTGAAGAGAAACTTCACGTTCAGCAGATGTTCCGCCAAATAACACCGCGACTTTCTCGGCCATGAATCACTCCTCTACCATGGGTGGCTGTAATTTTGTTTCAGCAAGATTACGCGCTATTTTACCAATATTCCCAGCACCTTGAACTAAAATTAAGTCATTATCTTCAAGTGCTTGAGCTAAAATTTGTGCAACTTGTTCAGGCTCTGCCACATAAATTGGATCAAGCTGACCACGACCGCGTATCGTCCGACATAATGAACGACTATCCGCCCCCGGCACAGGCTTCTCTCCCGCAGGATAAACCTCTAGCATCAGCAATACATCTACTTGGCTGAGGACATGGGCAAAGTCATCATATAGGTCACGAGTACGTGAATAACGGTGTGGCTGAAACACCATCACAATTCGTTTGTCTGGCCATCCGGCTCTTGCCGCTTTTATTGTCGCGTCAACCTCTGTTGGATGGTGACCATAATCATCCACCAACATCACTTCGCCTTCTTTACCATTCACATGACGTAATGAATAGTTTCCGAGAAAATCAAAACGGCGCCCTGTACCTTGGAACTCAACCAGTGCAGACAAGATATGCTGATCATCAATGCCTTCTTCCGTCGCCACGGCGACAGCCGCTGTTGCATTCAGAGCGTTATGTCGCCCCGGTGCATTCAGCACTACGGTCAGTTCCGGCATATTTTCACGGGCAATAGTAAAGAAGCCTTGATTACCTTTTTGCTCATATTTGACGATGCGTACATCGGCATCTTCACTAAAGCCATACGTCGTCACATAACGACTGACTCGCGGTAATAATGAACGGATCACAGGATCATCAATACACATCACCGCACGACCATAAAATGGTAAGTTATGCAGGAAGTTGATGAACGTATCTTTCAAGGTTTCAAAGTTACCTTGGTAAGTATCCATATGGTCCGCTTCAATGTTAGTAACCACCGCAACTAAAGGCTGCAAATGTAAGAAAGAGGCGTCACTTTCATCAGCTTCTGCGATTAAATAACGGCTACTACCTAAACGGGCATGAGTCCCCGCGGATTTCACTAGACCGCCGTTAACAAATGTAGGATCTAAGCCCGCTTGCGCATAGATCCCTGAAATCATCGCTGTTGTCGTGGTTTTACCGTGTGTGCCTGCCACTGCAATACCATGACGATAACGCATTAATTCCGCCAACATTTCAGCGCGGCGGATAACAGGAATACGTAATTCATGCGCCGCTTGGATTTCAGGGTTGTCCGCTGAAATTGCAGTCGAAACAACGACTACGCTCGCATCTTCAACATTCTCAGGACGGTGATTAAAATAAATAGTTGCACCTAAAGCCGTGAGTTGCTGAGTAACGGCATTTGGCGCTAAATCAGAACCACTAATTTGGTAACCTTCATTTGCCAACACTTCGGCGATACCACCCATGCCAGCACCACCGATACCGACAAAATGGATGTGCCTGACTCTTCTCATTTCTGGCACTGATGTTCTTAATTTCGCCAACTGTTGTGTATTCACTGTATGTCTTCGCTTTTAGTTAATTCTATATCTATGCCATGTTATCGATGGTGATAACTATTTAGCCACTTCACTGATTACTGCCGCTACACGCTCTGTCGCGTCGGTGATAGCACAAGAACGTGCCTTTTTCGCCATCGATAATAATGCTTGCCTATCCCACTGCGCCAATAGGCTAGCAACGTTATCCGCAGTAAATTGTGGTTGCTCAAGGATTTTTGCCGCTCCCGCCTTTTCTAGCGGAAGCGCATTCCAATACTGTTGACGATCTTTATGCTGAAATGGCACAAAAATCGCAGGTAACCCTGCTGCGGCAATTTCACTGACCGTTAACGCTCCAGAACGGCAAACCACAATATCCGCCCATGCATACGCCTGAGCCATATCATCAATAAATTCCGTAACTTTATACTCGGAATTAACTGAATTTTTTAGCCGTTCATTATACAACGCTTCTGTAGTTTCCTTACTGCCTTTTCCCGCTTGATGCCAGATATTTAACTGTTTGCCTACTTTTTCAGCAACCTCTGGCATTACTTGGTTCAAAATACGCGCGCCTTGACTACCACCTACAACCAGTACGCGTATTTTACCGTCGCGATCCGATAATCGCTCCTCGGGCAGTGGCAGCGCTAAGACATCTTTTCGTACTGGATTGCCAACAATTGGCGCATCCGCAAAAGCACCGGGGAACGCTTGAAGTACTCGTTTTGCAATTTTTGACAACCATTTATTCGTTAAACCTGCAATCCCATTTTGTTCATGTAGCACCACAGGTACACCTGATAACCAAGCCGCAATCCCACCAGGCCCTGAAACATATCCGCCCATACCGAGTACAGCGTCAGGTTGATATTGTTTGATAATGGCTTTTGCTTGGCGTATCGCTTTAAAGATCCGCCAAGGCGCAGCAGCCAATGCTAACGCGCCTTTACCTCTAAGCCCTGATATCCGTATAAATTCAATCTCAATACCATGTTGCGGTACTAACGTTGCTTCCATGCGATCGGCTGTGCCTAACCAACGGATTTCCCAGCCTTGAGCCTGCAAATAATGGGCCACAGCTAAACCTGGGAATACATGCCCCCCAGTACCACCAGCCATGACTAATAACCTTTTTGCTTGACTCATTTAACACTCCTTACAAACGCCTGCGCTTTTTGCAGACGTGTTTCAAAATCGACACGTAATAACACGGCAATAGCAGCAGACATAATTAATAGGCTTGAGCCACCATAGCTGATCAATGGTAATGTTAACCCCTTCGTCGGTAACATACCGGCAGCAGCCCCAACATTAACTAATGCTTGGAAGGTAAACCAAATACCTATCGAACACGCTAAATAGCCAGCAAATAATTGGTTAGCTAATAAAGCTCGACGGCCTATCATCATTGCGCGAAATGCCAGCATAAAAACCATCAATAACACCAACACAACGCCAATATAGCCAAGCTCCTCAGCTAAAACCGAAAAAATAAAGTCCGTATGCGCTTCTGGTAAATATTCCAGTTTTTGGACTGAGTTCCCTAACCCTTGCCCAACTAACTCACCTCGACCAAATGCCATTAATGATTGGGTAAGCTGATAACCGCTACCAAACGGGTCTTCCCATGGATTCAAAAATGATGTCACTCGGCGCAAACGGTAAGGCTCAAACCAAATCAGTGCTAATACCCCGACAACACACGCCGCAATCCCAATAATAAAGGGGGCCAATCTTGCTCCGGCAAGGAAGAGCAACCCTAGGGTGGTGACGACTAGTACGATAACGGTTCCCAAGTCAGGCTGTAGTAGCAATAATGATGACATCACAATCAAGATACACATTGGTTTTACAAAACCAAGGAAGCGTGTTCTCACTTCCTCTGACTTTCTTACTAAGTAACTGGATACATAGCAAAATAGAGCCAATTTAGATAACTCAGCCGGCTGAATTTTAACAATACCGATATCAATCCAGCGCGATGCCCCGTTGACAGAGCTCCCTGCAACCAGTACTACCGCTAATAACAGCAGGGAGACCATTAACAATACAAAGCTGTATTTTTCCCAAACTGCCATTGAGATCCGCATCACGCCTAACACTAAAACAAAGGCAATGGCTAAATAAACGGCATCACGCTTGGCAAAATAAAAAGGATCTTCTGTCAGTCTTTGCCCCACCGGCATGGATGCCGATGTCACCATAATAAAACCGATTGCAGCGAGGCCAAGTGCCAGCCATACCAAGGTGCGGTCATAGAGTGTTGAGCCAGCAATAACGCCACCCTTTTCACCAAGCACCCAGTTTTTTATACGCACAGCACCTGGTATAGTCATCAGCCTAACTCCTTCGCTAACTGAGCAAAAATCATCCCTCGCTGCTCAAAGTTTTTAAATTGGTCGATACTTGCACAAGCTGGAGACAGTAAAACCATATCGCCTGATTTTAAATGTGGAGCCAAATAACGCATGCTCTGCTCCATCGTTTCCGTCAGCACAGATTTTTCAGGCTCCAATTGGGCTAGAGCTTTACCGTCACGACCAAAGCAGTACACACGCACATTATCTTGGGCAAGATATGGCTTTAAGGGTGAAAAATCGGCAGCTTTACCATCACCACCTAATAGCAGATGCAGTGTTCCATCCACTTTTAAGCCATTTAGTGCGGCTTCCGTGCTACCCACATTGGTCGCTTTAGAGTCGTTAATCCAACGTACTCCGTTGTTCAATAACACCAGTTGGAAACGGTGCATTAATCCAGCGTAATTTTTCAGTACATCCAAGCAAGCCTTACGCTCTATGCCTGCAATATCTGCCAGTGCAAGCGCTGCCAGCGCATTCGTGTAATTGTGTTGCCCAGTCAAATGCATATCAGCAACATCAATGATGGCTTGCCCTTTCGCAACTAATAAACGCTGCTGTGTATCAAAATAATAATCACCACTATCGACCCCAAAGCTGATACACGCTTCATGACGTCTATCTCGTGGTAACGTCAGTGGGTCTTGCGCGTTCACAATGCAATTCGCCGCATTATGATAAATACGTAATTTAGCGTCGCGATACTGCGCTAACCCTAATGGATAGCGATCCATATGGTCTTCTGTCACATTCAGTACGGTTGCCGCTAAGGCTTGTAAACTGGATGTGGTTTCTAATTGGAAGCTTGATAACTCAAGCACATAAAGCTGGTGACCTTGGTTAAGTAGGGATAATGCAGGAATACCAATATTACCACCCACACCAACAGAGATACCTGCGGCTTTTGCCATTTCCCCGACTAAAGAAGTCACCGTGCTTTTACCGTTAGAGCCAGTAATGGCAATGATTGGTGCATCAGCCTCACGACAAAACAGCTCAATATCGCCAACAATCTCAATGCCTTTATTAGCCGCCTGTTGCAACTCAGGTGTCGCTAGAGCAATACCCGGACTTGCGACAATCAAATCAGCTTCTTGTAACCATGAGTTATTTATACTGCCATGGTGATATTCGACATTGTTAGGTAATTGCTCTACGCCAGGTGGGGCAGAACGAGTATCTATCACACGTGGAATGACACCTTGTGATAAGAAAAAGTGCACACAGGATAGGCCTGTTAGGCCTAACCCGATAATCACCACTTTTTTACCTTGATACTGTTTACCCTGAATACGAGCCATGTTTAACGTACCTTCAATGTTGCTAGCCCAATCAGGACTAGCATTAAGGAAATAATCCAAAAACGCACAATTACGCGTGGTTCCGGCCACCCTTTCAACTCATAATGATGATGAATTGGTGCCATACGGAATATACGTTGACCACGTAATTTGAAAGAACCCACTTGTAAGATGACTGATAATGTTTCTACAACAAACACGCCACCCATAATGACTAACAAAAACTCTTGGCGTAGTAGAACTGCGATAGTACCTAGAGCGCCTCCGAGTGCTAAAGAACCTACATCCCCCATAAAGACTTGTGCTGGGTAAGTGTTAAACCATAGGAAACCTAATCCCGCACCAACAATAGCCGTACAGACGATCACTAGTTCACCAGCGTGTGGCAAGAATGGAATATGCAAGTAACTCGCAAAGTTAACGTTACCTGTCGCCCACGCGACCAAAGCAAACCCTGCCGCAACGAATACTGTTGGCATAATTGCTAAACCATCAAGACCGTCAGTTAAGTTAACGGCATTACTGGTTCCAACAATCACAAAGTAAGCCAGCAGAATATAAAGCATTCCCAGTTGAGGCATCACATCTTTAAAGAAAGGTACGACTAATTGTGTCGCTGGCGTCTCGTTACCGACTGCATACATTGAAAAAGCAACAATGAGCGCAATGACGGATTGCCAAAAATATTTCCAGCGAGCAATTAAGCCTCGGCTATTTTTTCTAACCACTTTTAAGTAGTCATCAGCGAAGCCTACAAGGCCATACCCCACCAATACCAACAGGACACACCAAACATAGGGATTATCTAAACGCGCCCACAACAACACCGATATACTGATTGAAAATAGAATCAGTATGCCGCCCATTGTAGGTGTGCCACGTTTACTAAAGTGAGACTCAGGCCCTACATCGCGAACGACTTGACCAATCTGCATTTTTTGTAAATAGGTAATTAAACGTGGCCCCATCCATAACGCGATAGCGAGTGCCGTTAGCAAACCGACAATGGCTCTGAACGTCAGATAAGAAAAGACGTTAAAAACAGAAAAATGATGCACCAATATTTCGGCAAGCCAGACTAACATGCAAAGCACTCCTTTAATGCATTCACGACATCTTCCATCGCGGAGCTACGTGAACCTTTAACTAAAATAGAAACAACTTCATTCTGCTGGACTAGCGGAATCAGTCGGGTTAATAAATCTTTTTTGAATGCAAAGTGCTCACCACATTCACTGAATTGACTGATCATTTCGCTCAGCGTACCCACACTCAGTACTTTATCCAGACCTGCATCTTTTGCCGCAATGCCAACGCGTTGATGACAATCTTGTGCGTAATCGCCAAGCTCGCCCATATCACCTGCAATCAAAATACGATAGCCGGGCATTTTAGCTAAAACATTAATTGCTGCAATCATTGAGCCATCATTCGCGTTATAAGTGTCATCCAATACCACTTTTGTTGGACTCAGTTGTACCGGATATAAACGCCCCGGCACTGCTTTCGTCGTCGCTAACCCATTGCGAATATCTTCCAGCGTTGCGCCAACTGAAATGGCAAGCGCACTTGCCGCAAGGACATTGGCAATGTTATGCATCCCCGGTAAAGGCAATGTGATTGCAATTTGCCCAACTGGCGTATGCAACGTAAAGTTTGTTGAAAGTTGTTTAACTTCAATATCCGATGGATAGAAATCCGCTTTGTCTTGTGGCTTCAGCGAGTAATACCACACGGTTTGCCGCGGTTGAAATTGCCAATGTGGCGAATAACTATCAAGGTTAACAATCGCGGTACCTTCGTCAGGTAGACCTTGGTAAATTTCCCCTTTTGCGCGAGCCACACCTTCAGGTGAACCAAAGCCGGCAAGATGTGCTGCAAATAAATTATTCACCAGTGCACTCTCAGGCTTCACGATATTCGTGGTATAGGCGATTTCATTTGGATGATTCGCCCCCATTTCAATTACGGCATAATCATATTCGTGAGTTAGCCGAAATAGCGTTAATGGCACACCAATATCATTATTTAAGTTACCCGCTGTATACAGGGTTTTGCCACGCTGAGATAAAATGGATGCGGTCATCTCTTTAACAGAGGTTTTCCCCGAGGAGCCTGTTAAACCGACTACTTTCGCTTGGCTTTGCTTGCGCACCCATGCAGCAAGTTGCCCCATAGAAAGACGAGTGTTCGCCACAATAACCTGTGGGCAATCAACATCAAGCTCACGCTCAACCAGTAATGCAACGGCGCCATTTTCAACCACAGAAGGGGCAAAGTCATGGGCATCAAAACGCTCACCTTTTAAGGCGATAAATAAGCAGTCTTGACCAATTTGGCGGCTATCTGTACTCACTTCACTTAATGTCAGTGTAGCGGCATCAATACCTTCAGCATTAAATAAACGCCCAGCCGTCACGGCCGCCAGTTGAGCTAACGTTAAGGGGATCATGCTAACACCCCCAATAGCCTTGCAACGGTTAGGCGATCTGAATAATCTAAACGGCGATGACCGATAATTTGATAATCTTCATGGCCTTTACCTGCGATCACAATCACATCATCCGCATTTGCCTGCATGATTGAGCTGGTAACCGCTTCCGCACGCCCTGGGATCGCAAGAACTCGACTTGAATCGAGGATCCCCGCCATAATGTCATTGATAATATCTAACGGCTCTTCACTGCGCGGGTTATCATCAGTAATAACGACTTTATCCGCCCACTCTTCTGCCGCTGCGCCCATCAAAGGTCGCTTGCCTTTATCACGGTCTCCCCCGCAACCAAAGACACACCATAATTGGCCTTTACAATGTAAGCGTGCTGCCGCCAACGCTTTTTCGAGTGCATCCGGTGTGTGCGCATAATCAACAACCACGGTTGGTTTGTTTGGCGCACTAAACACTTCCATTCGACCACATACTGGTGAAAGAGATGATGATGCCTCTAATAGCTGTTCTAACGAATAATCCATCGTCAGCAGTGTTGCCATAGCTAACAATAAGTTGCTGACGTTAAATGCGCCCATCAATGGGCTTTCTAACGTTCCGTTGCCCCATGATGAGGTAAATTGAATGGTTGCTCCGCGATCATGATATTCAACCGCTGTTGCTTGTAACCATGGCCCTTGCCATTGCTCAGGAATTCGTTGTTCCATAGAAACGGCGCAAGCTTGCGGTAAACGCTGTAACCATTTTAGACCCACATCATCATCAGCATTAATAATTTGCGCTTTGGTTTGATGTGTCGAAAACAGTAACCATTTCGCCGTTTCATAACTTTCCATATCACCATGGTAATCTAAATGGTCACGGCTTAAATTTGTAAATACTGCGGCATCGAAAGGTAAGGCAGCTACGCGACCTTGCACAAGGCCGTGAGAGGAGACTTCCATCGCGGTTAATGTAGCCTTCTGCTTCAATAACTGAGTCAACTCAACTTGAATATCCACAGCGGAACCTGTGGTGTTTTCACTCGGCGCAACTTGCCCAAGTAAACCATTCCCTACGGTCCCCATGACAGCACTGGTTTCACCTAATCCTTGTGCCCACTGCGCGATCAGTTGAGTTGTCGTCGTTTTACCATTAGTGCCTGTCACCCCAACCAATTTCATTTTTTCAGCAGGATGTTGATAAAATGCCCCCGCTAATGCTGATAGGCGACTATTCAGATCATTTAGGTAAACAACGGGAACGCCGTGGATATAACGAATTTCACCTTCAGCGGCTTCACCATGCGCTTCTGCAACCACCGCGGCGACCCCTTGGGCGATCGCTTGAGAAATATAGTGTCGACCATCTGATTGATGGCCTTTAATTGCGATAAACAGATCACCGGCAGCCGCCTTACGACTGTCTAATGTCATCTCACGTAACGAGACATTTGCTGTGCTAACGCCAAATGGCGAAAGAAGATCACAAAGATTACGATCTGCCACTTTTAACCTCTTTTCTGTTAAGAACTGTGTCGTTTTTATCGTCTGTTTGTAGTGCATCAGGTTCAACGTTCATCATGCGTAAAACACCGCCCATAATTGAACCAAACACGGGTGCCGATACTGCACCACCATAATATTTACCCGCTTTAGGCTCATTGATAAGAACGACAAGGGCATAGCGTGGGTTACTTGCAGGCGCGACGCCTGCGGTATAAGCAATATATTGATTAATGTAGCGCCCTTCCGGCCCTACTTTTTTCGCAGTACCTGTTTTTATCGCGATACGATAGCCTTTTATTGAGGCTCTTGTTCCCCCACCACCCGGCAAGGCAACACTTTCCATCATGTGCACAACGGTGCGCATTATATGCTCAGGAAAAACGCGTGTTCCCGGCACAGGAGGGTCAACTTTAGTAATCGATAGCGGGCGATAAATCCCGAAACTACCGATTGTTGCATAGGCACGGGCTAACTGTAACGGTGTTACCATTTGCCCATACCCGAAAGAAAAGGTGGCCCTTTCTAAATCAGACCACCGTGTTTTTTTACTTGGAAAGATGCCACTACTTTCCCCGACTAACCCCAGATTAGTCGGCTTGCCAAACCCAAAGCGGCTATACACATCCACCAGCTCTGTGGCAGGCATCGCTAACGCCAGTTTTGAAACACCCACGTTACTCGACTTCTGTAAAATACCTGTAATTGATAATTCAGGATAACGAGCTACGTCTTTGATTTCATGACCATTAACTCGATATGGATAGGTATTCAATACGGTATTTTCTTTGACAATACGGTTATTTAATGCACTCATAACGACGAGCGGCTTGACCGTTGAACCTGGTTCAAAAATATCGGTGATCGCACGGTTACGCATAGCATCCATGGGGGTTCCTGCCAAATTGTTCGGGTTATAGGATGGGCTATTCGCCATCGCTAAAATCTCCCCCGTGTGCACATCCACTAAAATGGCAACACCTGATTCAGCTTTGTTTTCCTGAACACCTTTCGTTAATTCTCGATAAACGATAGATTGAATGCGTTCATCAATACTTAGCACTAAGTTATGAGCCGCTTGGCTATCAACGGAAGAAACCGTTTCAATCACACGCCCATTACGGTCTTTACGAACAATACGCTCACCTGGCTCCCCTTTTAACCAGCGCTCAAAGCTCTTCTCGACGCCTTCTATCCCTTCGCCATCAATATTTGTCACACCAATTAAGTGCGCTGCAACAGGCCCTGAGGGGTAGTAACGGCGTGACTCTTTGCGTAAATAGATACCGGGTAATTTTAGTTTCGTGATGTATTCGCCAATAGAAGGGTTGACTTGACGAGCGAGGTACACAAAGCGCCCTTTTGGATTGGCAGAAATTTTAGCGGTGATCTGCTCAAGTGGGATCTCCAATGCATCAGCGAGCGCTTTCCAATGTTCATCATTGTTCACCCCACCTTTTTCAAATACCACTTTTGGGTCAGCCCAAATCGCATTAACAGGCACACTAACAGCCAGTTGCCGCCCTTCCCTATCGCTTATCATGCCACGTGCTGTAGAGACCTCTTGAACACGTAGGGAGCGCATATCCCCTTCTTTAACTAACTTTTCAGGCGAAATGATTTGTAGATAAGCTACACGCACTAAAAGCCCGACTAAAGCCAGTAGAATACCGCCGCACAACAAGGCAAAACGCCAGCTAACAAAGCTGGTATTTTCAGACTGTTTTTTATTCCTAGCTGACTTAGGTGCTTTCATTCGTAACCTTATCTACTGCTTAGAGACAATGATATTTTCTTGAGAAGGTTCAACATGAACCATCTGCAACTTTTCCACCGATAAACGTTCAACTCGGCTATGACTTCCCAATGCGTTTTCTTCCAAGATCAAGTTACGCCATTCAATATCCAGCGCATCTTTCTCTTCATATAGCTTGTCTTTTTCTGCCGTTAGCAAACGCGTTTCATGGGCAGTTGTGACCACAAAAATAGCGCTAATAATGATGGCCACTAGCAAAATCAAAGGAATTATCCCATGACGAAAAAGGTCACGACCAATCACTTTCCCAAGACTATGCCTTTCTGGAACCATAATTACAGTGTCCTCTGTGCAAAACGCAGTACAGAACTACGTGCCCTTGGGTTTTCGTCAATTTCAGCGTCTGAAGGCTTCATTTTGCCCACTTCACGCAGCTTAGCGACACCCAGTTCCCGTATTTGAGCTTCCGTAAGAGGGATGCCAGCAGGAACACTAGGCCCTTTGCTATTTTGACGAATAAACCGCTTCACTAGCCTATCTTCCAATGAATGGAAACTGATCACCGAAAGACGTCCTTCCGGTGCTAATACAGAGACAGCACCTTCAAGCGCCTGCTCTATTTCTTCCAACTCACTGTTAATGTAAATACGTATTGCTTGAAAACTTCGCGTTGCAGGGTGCTTATGACGCTCTTTGATAGGGCTGACTTTAGCGATCAATTCAGCCAACTCACGAGTTCTCGTTAAAGGTGTTTCTTCTGGATTGTGGTTACGCTCAACGATGGCTTTCGCAATGCGTTTTGCAAAACGTTCCTCTCCAAAAGTTTTCAAAACCCATGCGATGTCATCAGCTTGTGCATTCATTAGCCATTGTTGGGCTGACTGCCCTTTCGTTGGATCCATACGCATATCCAACGGCCCATCACGCATAAATGAAAAACCACGCTCAGGATCATCCAGTTGGGGGGATGACACCCCTAAGTCCAGTAATACGCCATCAATTTTGCCAACTAGCCCTTCTTCTTCTACATACTCTGCAATTGCAGAAAATGGGCCATGCTTGATCATAAAGCGAGGGTCATCAATTTCTTGCGCTGCTTTAATCGCCTCTGGATCACGATCGATAGCAATCAGACGCCCTTGCTCGTTTAGCTGGCTTAAAATCAGCCTTGAATGCCCACCACGCCCAAAAGTTCCATCAATATAAATACCGTTTGGTTTAATATTTAGGCCATTTACTGCTTCATCAAGCAGTACTGTTACATGTTTAAATTGTTGCTGTGTCATGTTTATAGTGACAAATCCTGTAAACGGGTTGACAGTGGTTCTTGGGTTTGTCGTTCAGCGGCAATATCCTCTTCCACTTGCTGATACCAAGTCTGTTCATCCCAAAGTTCAAATTTATTTATTTGGCCTACTAGCATGACCTCTTTTGTTAGCCCTGCATGTTGACGTAGCGTGCTGGCTAACAAAAGACGCCCTGAGCTATCCATTTGACATTCACTGGCATGTCCCAACAAAAGTCGTTGGACACGTCTTTCTGCTGGATTCATGGTTGATAGGCGAGAGAGCTTTTCTTCGATGATTTCCCACTCAGGTAAAGTGTAAAGCAGCAGGCATGGCTGGTGGAGGTCGATAGTACAAACCATCTGCCCCTTAGATTCCTCGCTCAACATTCCCCGATATCGGGTAGGCACGGTAAGCCGCCCTTTGCTGTCGAGATTTACCAGTGTTGCCCCACGAAACATACCCAGTAAAACCTCTTTATTTCCTATTTACCCACTTTACCCCACAATTCTCCACTTATAAAGTTTACGAATGGTAGGAAAACGTTGTCAAGCCAGACGCGCCTAGCTTTTGCTTTATTTACAGAACAATTCAGAAAAGATAAGAGTGGGTAAAATCTACTTCGGAGATAAAATGAGGAATAACGGATTGATATAATTCATTTATTTTCAACAAAAGAGCAAATATTACGTAAACTCTATTTTACTGATGAAAAAACACTCAAATGATGATATTTCCTTTATATGTCTCATTTTTAATCAGTATATCGTTAACCGATTCTTTACTTTCAAAATAACCGTGAATGTTTAATAAAGGTAAATATTATCGATAACAGCCTCACAGAAAAATAAAAACCATATATTTCATATAATTAAAATACTGTTTTAATAGCCAGTATTTTACAATAAATAAAATTTTACGTGCTTTCTTTGATTTAAAAATTATTTCTTAAATCAAATTTTTTTATTTTATTTTCTTTACAATGATAAATTAGATTTACCTCGTTAAGAATAGTCCTAAAGTTAAATATTTACTTATTTTTAGCATGAAATAAAAAGCCCCATTTACTTTGGGGCTAACATAATACTTATAAACGTGATCGATATCACTTAATATTCAACCTGACTTTTTGTCTGGTTTTTATTATTTAAATGATATTCTACTGTTTGCGCCCGAGGCTACCACGTCGGCACAGATCACGACGAATACGAGTAATCCCTGCATCCGGTTTTTGTTTTTCATCTAAACTTGCCAACACCAGTTCTAAAATACGCTCAGCAATATCTCTGTGACGTTGTGCAAGTGATAAAACAGGGCAACCTAAAAAGTCCAGCAACTCACTGTCACCAAACGTTGCAATTACCATATGCTCAGGTAGACGACCATCACGCTTCAATGCAACATCTAACACCCCCTGTAACAGCGAAAATGAGGTTGTAAAGAGTGCATCAGGCATCTGATTGCCTTTATCTAACCAGTCAGCAAAGACCTCCGCCGCTGACGCCCGCTCATAGCTATTTGCATAGAGATACTTGACCTCACGAGCATCACCTTGCCAGCCTTTTCTAAAACCTTGTTCACGAAGGTAGCTCACCGATAATTCTGGCAGAGCGCCAAGATACAAGACTGACTCCGCGGAAAATTGCCTCAACTCCGTAGAGAGCATCAATGCATCTTCTTGGTCATCCCCGACAACGCTAATAAAGTGCTCTTGTTCTAGCGCCCTATCTAACGCAATAATCGGCAAAGAACGGTTGGCCCAACGCTGATAAAAAGGATGTTCCGGTGGCAGCGCCGTTGAAACAATAATCGCATCAACTTGGCGTTGTAGAAGGTGCTCAACGCAACGAATTTCGTTATCGGGCTGATCTTCTGAACAGGCAATCAACAGTTGGTAGCCACGCTGACGTGCTTGACGCTCAAGATAATTAGCAATGCGAGTATAACTTGTGTTTTCGAGATCGGGGATCACTAGCCCAATCGAACGTGTTCTCCCTGCACGTAGCCCTGCTGCTACAGCATTTGGATGGTAATTGTGCTCTCTGACAACAGCCATCACTTTTTCTACAGTTTTATCGCTGACTCGATACTGCTTGGCCTTGCCGTTGATCACATAACTAGCCGTTGTGCGAGATACCCCCGCTAAACGGGCTATTTCATCCAGTTTCACGTTAACCTCTTTGTGTTATCAGATAAAACCAACATATTGATTTTACTATTTATTTTTTACAATCCCTGATAACCGTAGCCAAGCTAAAATAGCCGCCAACGGTTAAAGCCCCGAATCAATCGGGGCTCTATGCAATGGTATTCTACCTTCAGCCGATAAATTTTTCACCGCATAATTTTATCGCCACGTGAAACACCAACAATACCTGAGCGTGCAACTTCAACAATTTCAGCAACGCCACGGACTGCTTCAATGAATGCGTCCAGTTTATCGCTTGTTCCCGCTAGCTGAACGGTATACAGCGTAGGCGTTACATCAACGATTTGACCGCGGAAAATATCGGAGCAACGTTTAATTTCATCGCGGCCATAACCCGATGCTTGCAGTTTAACTAGCATGATCTCACGTTCAACATGTGCTGAAGCCGTCAGTTCACTTACACGTAAGACATCGACTAACTTATGCAGTTGCTTTTCAATCTGCTCAAGCACCTTTGCATCACCTTTTGTTTGAATGGTCATACGTGACAGTGTTGGGTCATCGGTAGGTGCAACCGTTAAACTTTCGATATTATAACCACGTTGAGAAAACAGCCCAATAACACGGGAAAGTGCCCCCGATTCATTTTCTAGTAAGACGGATAAAATACGACGCATGATCAGGTCCTCTCTGTTTTACTCAGCCACATTTCATCCATTGCACCACCACGTATCTGCATTGGGTAAACATGTTCAGTTTCATCAACGTTAATATCCACAAAAACTAAGCGTTGGTTTTCATTCACTTCTACCAGTGCTTGTTTTAATTTCTCTTCGAGTTCATCGGGGGAATGAATCGAAATACCTACATGACCATAAGCTTCTGCAAGTTTGACGAAATCAGGAAGCGATTGCATATAAGATTGAGAATGGCGGCCTTGATAAATCATATCTTGCCACTGCTTAACCATCCCCAAAAACCCATTATTGAGATTCAACACAACCACCGGTAAACCATATTGCATTGCGGTCGACAGTTCTTGGATATTCATTTGAATACTGCCATCGCCAGTAACACAGATAACCGTAGATTGTGGATGTGCTAATTTAACCCCCAAAGCGGCAGGTAAACCAAAGCCCATAGTGCCTAAGCCCCCTGAATTAATCCAATGGCGAGGCTTATCAAATGGGTAATACAGTGCGGCAAACATTTGATGCTGCCCAACATCAGAAGTGACATACGCCTCACCATTTGTCAGGCGGTAAATGGTTTCAATCGCCTGCTGAGGTTTCACTTTTTGGCTATTGGTTTCATAACGGAGGCATTTTCTCTCTCGCCAAGTTTCAATCTCTTTCCACCATGTTTTTAATGCTTGGCTATTTTGTTTGGTGGAAACTTGATCGAGCTGACTCAACATTTGCTGAAGTGTCAGCTTAGCATCCCCTACGATCGGAATATCTGTATTAACGGTTTTAGAAATAGAGGTTGGGTCGACATCAATTTGGATCACTGTTGCATTCGGACAATATTTTTCAAGATTATTCGTTGTCCTATCATCAAAACGCACACCAACAGCAAAAATAACATCAGAATTATGCATCACCTTATTGGCTTCATATGTACCGTGCATACCAAGCATCCCAACTGACTGGTGATGGGTTTCTGGAAATGCCCCTAGCCCCATGAGTGTTGATACAACAGGCAGTTGCAGTTTTTCTGCTAATGCGATGATTTCAGCCGAACAATTTGCGTTGATTGCCCCTCCACCGATATAGAAAACAGGTTTCTGCGCCGCAATCAATTTTGTTAACGCTTTTTTAATCTGCCCTTTGTGCCCTTGAAGGATTGGGTTATAAGAGCGTAAAGAAACCGCTTCAGGATAGCGGTAAGGGTATTTGTTTGCAGGATTAACCGTATCTTTAGGTAAGTCGATAACCACAGGACCTGGACGACCACTTGCAGCGATATAGAAGGCTTTCTTAATGGTTTCAGGTATGTCTTCGGCTTTTTTAATTAAAAAGCTGTGTTTTACAATTGGGCGAGATATTCCCACCATATCACACTCTTGGAATGCATCATTCCCAATCAAGGAGCTTGCTACTTGTCCTGATAAAACAACCAAAGGAACAGAGTCCATGTATGCCGTCGCAATCCCTGTAATTGCATTTGTCGCACCAGGACCCGAGGTCACTAAAATCACCCCGACTTCTCCTGTTGAGCGTGCATAACCATCCGCCATATGAACCGCGGCTTGTTCATGGCGAACGAGGATGTGATCAATACCGCCTACCGTATGAAGTGCATCATAGATATCTAAAACAGCACCACCTGGATACCCAAATACATGCTTTACACCTTGGTCAATCAAAGACTTGACGACCATTTCTGCTCCCGACAACATCTCCATGAGTTTGCCCCCAGACTATTTTTACAAGTTAACAGAGGTATGACAGTCCTCTACTATGTATTGTCATTTCTGCCGTAGTTATGACTGCTATTAACATATCGTTGTGTCTAAGGTGACGCAAACACCATTTATTAAGCAAACATGACAACTTTGAATATTATCTTTATCTACTCAGATTATTGGTTGAATTAACCAAGAAAAGGAAGAATGGTGGAAAATATCACTATAAAGCGATGAAAAAGAGTACAAAGAGAAGCCGGATATCATGCTATGTGTTATCCGGCTCTATTGAGGAATTATTCGCGGTACATTGATTCAATTTCAGAGTGATAACGCTCTGAAATAATTTTTCTACGCAGCTTTAAGGTTGGTGTGAGCTCCCCTTTTTCCATGGAAAAATTAGCCGGGAGTAACGTAAAACGCTTAACCTGATGGAAATTTTCGATATTTTTCTGTAGCTCTTTTAAGCGATTTTCAAACAGAGCCACAATATTCGAATCTTTTAATAGCTCTAATCGATCACGATATTTTAAATTGATCGAACGCGCATATTCTTCTAATGAATCATAACAAGGTACGATCAGCGCCGAAACGAATTTACGCGCATCCGCGATAACGGCAATATGCTCGATAAACCGGTCTTGGCCTAACACCCCTTCGATCATTTGTGGTGCAATATATTTCCCATTTGAGGTTTTCATTAAATCTTTTAAGCGGTCGGTAATATACAAATTACCTTGAGCATCGATTTCACCTGCATCCCCAGTTTTTAACCAGCCGTCAGGGGTAAATGCATCTTCTGTCTCTTTTTGGCGATGATAATAGCCTTTCATGACCACAGGCCCTTTTACCTGAATCTCATTATTATCGCCAATACGTACCTCAACCGATGACAACGGTGTGCCGATAGAGCCTAATGGGTATTCCCCCTCTTCCCAACATGACACCGTCGCACAAGTTTCTGTCATCCCATAACCATATTTGATGTTCACGCCTACTGCGAGAAAAAAGGCGATAACATCATCATCTAAACGAGCACCGGCGGCAGGCATAAAGCGAATACGTCCACCTAACAGTTGGCGTAGCTTTGTTAACACTAACTTGTCGGCTAAATTAAACAATGACTGATTCAGCGCATTTAGCTGCTTACCTTGTGCCAGCGCTTTAACCCTTTTATTGCCTTGTGCGATTGCCCATTTAAATAACAAACGACGCATAAGTGGTGCTTTAGTAACCTTACTTTGTACAGCGCTATACACTTTTTCATAAAAACGAGGCACCGCACACATCACGGTAGGTTTAACTTGTGTCAATGCATCCCTAACCGCATTAGTATCAGTGAGATAAACATTGCGAGCACCTGTATGCATGACATAGAAGCTCCAAGCGCGCTCAAAAACATGTGATAACGGTAGAAAACTTAATGAAACATCATCGATGTTTAACTTCAAACGCTGGTCATGAAGATAGAGCTGCGCCGCCATATTGTAATAATCCAACATGACCCCTTTAGGCTCCCCTGTCGTACCCGATGTATAGATGATGGTGAAAAGATCACTCAGATGGTGAGCCGCAATACGTTGATTTAGCTCGTCTTGGTATTCAGGCTCTGCTTGCGCGATAAAATTTGATAGGTGAACAGAAACCAGTTCTCCATCGACTAATTCAACATCCTCATTCAGCACCACGATAGTGGTTAATTGAGGACAGCGTGATTTTAGTTGGCATGCAACTTGGTATTGCTCTTGCTCACCAACAAATAGAATACGAATATTTGCATCATTAATAATATAAGCAGCTTGTTCAACACTGCT
Organism: Providencia sp. PROV119; assembly: GCF_028482435.1. NCBI lineage: Bacteria > Pseudomonadati > Pseudomonadota > Gammaproteobacteria > Enterobacterales > Morganellaceae > Providencia > Providencia sp. PROV119. The sequence goes on along the minus strand of NZ_JAMPQL010000007.1, from coordinate 289,149 downwards.
GGTCGCATATAAAGGTACAGTAACGGCTTTTAACTGTAAGACCGCAAGATCCACCAAAGCCCAATTCATACTGTTATGCGCAAATAACCCAATATTTTCTTGTACTTCAACATTGAGTGCCAAAAGGCGGCGAGCAATGGCAAAAGAGTGCTGTTCAACCTCTTTCCATGTTAGATCACTCTGTTGCCCATTATGCCATTGACTGAAAGCTATCCGAGTCGCTGAATCAGCGGCATTAAACCGGCTGTGCAAGCGATTGACCATATGGTATGGATATAGATTTTCAGTAATCAAAATGTTTTTCCTATAGTACATTTGTTAACTGAAGCCGCTCGGTAAACCCACGAAGCGCTTCACCAGTTAATTATTTCAGCTTACAAGTGTTAGCTGAATGATTTGAGTGTATAGGTGAAAGAGTGTCGTGAAAAGAGATATTATGTAAATATTTTGCAAATGTTAGTCAGGTAACATAACTCATCATAGAGTTTTACCATGATGAGTTAATCATAAACCGTGCAACTGCCGCGATTTCAGCGGATAATTAAGCCAGTGCTACATAGGTAATTCAGTGATTAGTTGGCAAAATTGTGACTTCATCCATTGATGCCCTTTATCCCGAGCCGTTGATTCATGCCACGTCAAATAGCAAGGGCGCGTATTTTCTGCCCATGGCAAAGCGGCTGTTCGTAATTGAAGTTTATTTGCTGAGTTTTCAACAAGCCATTTTGGCACAATTGCCACTAAATCAGTTAAAGAAACGATATTTAAAACACTATTTAAATCCGTGCCCTGATAGCTAATTGTATGTGATAACTCTGTATTATGATAATAAGGCTTACTAAAGGACCCCATATTATCCATTGACATCACGGCATGCTTTTCATTAATTAATAATTCTTGCGTAACATTACCGTGAATTCGTGGATGATCATTGGCGACCACGACAACTAACTCATCATTAAATAAAACCTGATGTTGATATTCGCTTTTTTCGAATTGATTATAGCTTACCGAAAAATCTGTCTCTTGGTACTTTAATTTATGCTCAATGTTATTATCTAAGAAACAATGAATACGTACATTAATATTTGGTGATACTTGTTTGAATTTTTCAACGATAACGGCAGCTAAACGAATATCTAATGGAGAACAAATAGAAAGATTAAATACTCACTCACTTAATTTAGGGTCAAAACCAGCCCCCGGTAACTCATTATGAACGAGTTGTAGAGCTTGCCTAACCGGCCCAAACAACTGTTTAGCGCGGGATGTCGGTTGTATACCGCGTCCATAGCGGACAAAAAGCTCATCATTGAACATTGATTTTAAACGGGATACAGCATTACTCACGGCAGGTTGAGACATGCCTAATACCTGTGCTGCCCTTGTTACGTTTTGCATCTGCATAACCACATCAAAAACGGTGAGTAAGTTGAGATCAACATTTCGCAAATTGATGTCATTATTCTCTTTTTTAGCTGGTGAAGCCGTATCAAAATCAGTCATTATGTACTCCAATAAAGATATTTATCATTTTTAATTAATGAAAATCATCTCCCCTTAAATAAATAAGGTTTTTATAAATTCATTAAATATTATTCTTCAAAAAACTTATCAATGATAAGCTATTTCGCGTTCCCTGCATTTATTAAAACGACGCTTCTATTATATTACCTATCATTTTAGCAACACAATATAGATACGATAATGAAACGAAGGTATTCATCGACATAATAAGTTTTATCAAATCATTTAAAACTATTATTGTTAGCATCAAAATAATAAAACAATTCTAAAAATAAATCATAATAAATATCATCAACAACCACGATACTATCCCATTATCAGATTAATTTTAAATAATTCATTTACTAAATAATTTATTTAATAAAAACTATAATTAAAATTTATTTTTATATCTCATGTTATCGTTTTCGTTTTCCCCTCACAGAGCAGTTCAAAAAGCAACCAAACCATCAGTTTATGCTATGTTTCAGCCCGGCTCTTTCATAAAAAGAATTTTACCCCTAACTTATCGGTAAAATATAGGGAAAAACATCACTAAAAATATAGAAATTAGTCACAATCACCAAGTATTAGTGATGATTCATCATTCTCCAAAATTGACGAAAAAAACTAAAGTTGACAGCCAAGAAAAGATCACGTATCAATAAATACAGATTGATTAAAACCAAATTTAGAGACTGTGAAAATGACAACTTCTATCCGCCTACTAAGCCTACTACTACTCGCATCCAATGTGCGCGGTATGCTTATGGACGGAAGATAGGAAACTCACAGTCCAGAAACATAAAAACCCGCGCTAGCCGCGGGTTTTTTTATGCCTGCCGGCACCGCAAAAATATAACGACAAATTCTGTATAAGAGGAACACAACATGAGCGATCAAGTCATTATATTCGACACCACGTTACGTGATGGCGAGCAGGCATTACAGGCAAGTTTATCCGTTAAAGAAAAATTGCAAATCGCTTTTGCTTTAGAGCGCCTTGGGGTCGATATCATTGAAGCTGGTTTCCCCGTCTCTTCACCGGGAGACTTTGAGTCAGTACAAACTATCGCTCGTGAAATCAAAAACAGCCGTATTTGTGCATTAGCGCGATGCGTACAAAATGATATTGATGTGGCCGCTGAATCATTGAAAGTTGCCGAAGCATTCCGCATCCACATTTTTTTAGCGACATCAAATTTACACGTCGAAAAGAAATTGAATAAAACATTTGATGGAGTGATGGACATGGCTATCGACTCTATCAAACGCGCAAGACGTTATACTGATGATGTTGAGTTTTCTTGTGAAGATGCGGGCCGTACTGATATTGATAACTTATGCCGCATTGTTGAAGCAGCCATTAAAGCTGGCGCGACAACCATCAATATTCCAGATACTGTCGGTTACACAACCCCTTACCAATTCGGTGGGATCATCACCTCTTTATATGAAAAAGTACCAAATATTGATAAAGCCATCATTTCAGTTCACTGCCATGATGACTTAGGTATGTCTGTTGCCAACTCTATCACTGCCGTCCAAGCGGGGGCTCGCCAAGTTGAGGGAACGATTAATGGGTTAGGTGAACGCGCTGGTAATACCGCCTTAGAAGAAGTGATCATGGCGATTAAATTGCGCGAGCAAATGTTAAACGTCCATACCAACATCAATCACAAAGAGATTTATCGTACCAGCCAATTAGTTAGTCAATTATGCAACACCCCTATTCCAGCCAATAAAGCGGTTGTTGGTAGCAATGCCTTTGCTCACTCATCCGGTATTCACCAAGACGGTGTGCTGAAAAACCGTGAAACCTATGAAATCATGACACCGGAATCCATCGGCTTAAAAGCGATTCAATTGAATTTAACTTCCCGCTCTGGCCGTGCTGCGGTTAAACATCGTATGGAAGAAATGGGGTATCAAGAAGGGAAAGATTTCAACTTGGATGAGTTGTATACCGCCTTCTTAAGTTTAGCGGATAAAAAAGGCCAAGTGTTTGATTACGACTTGGAAGCTCTGGCCTTCTTCGCTAGTCAACAAGATGATACCGACCATTTTTCGATGGATTATTTCAGTACTCAGTCAGGCTCTAGCGTTGTCGCCACGGCTACCGTCAAAATGCGTTGCGGTGAAGAGGTTAAATCAGAAGCGGCAACAGGAAATGGCCCTGTCGATGCTATTTACCAAGCGATTAGCAATATCACCAATTACCCTATTAAATTGGTTTCTTATAAATTGTCAGCGAAAGGCCAAGGGGAAAATGCGTTAGGTCAAGTGGATATTGTCGTGGAATGTTTTAACCGCCGTTTCCACGGAATGGGCTTGGCAACGGATATCGTCGAATCGTCAGCCAAAGCAATGGTGCACGTATTGAATAGTATTTGGCGCTCTGAACAAGTTGAAAAAGAAAAACAAAAAATAAATCAAAAAGAATCACAATCCAATACAAAGGAAGCTGTATAACAATGTCTAAAAGCTATCATATTGCCGTATTGCCTGGAGATGGCATTGGCCCTGAAGTTATGGCCCAAGCCCATAAAGTGTTAGATGCGATCCGCCAGCGCTTTGCATTATCTATCACAACAAAAGAGTATGACGTTGGTGGTATTGCAATTGACCGCCATGGCAAACCGCTGCCAGAAGCAACAGTCGCGGGTTGTGAAAGTGCAGATGCCGTTCTGTTTGGCTCTGTTGGTGGCCCTAAATGGGAAAATTTGCCACCCGATAGTCAACCTGAGCGAGGCGCATTACTGCCATTACGCAAACACTTTAAATTATTTAGTAATCTACGTCCGGCTCGTTTGTACCAGGCATTAGAAGCATTTTGCCCATTGAGAGCTGATATTGCAGCACAAGGCTTTGATATTCTCTGTGTGCGTGAGTTGACTGGCGGTATCTATTTTGGTCAACCAAAAGGTCGTAAAGGCGAAGGTCAAGATGAATATGCTTTTGATACTGAGGTTTACCATCGCTATGAAATAGAGCGGATTGCTCGCATTGCGTTTGAATCTGCGCGTAAACGTAACCATAAAGTGACGTCAATTGACAAAGCCAACGTATTACAAAGCTCTGTATTATGGCGTGAAGTCGTGAATCAAATCGCGAAAGAATACCCTGATGTGTCTGTTAGTCATATGTATATTGATAATGCGACGATGCAGATGATCAAAGCACCTTCTCAATTTGATGTCGTGCTGTGTTCAAACCTGTTTGGTGACATCATTTCAGATGAGTGCGCAATGATCACAGGTTCAATGGGAATGCTACCGTCAGCCAGTCTTAATGAAGAAGGCTTTGGCTTATATGAACCTGCTGGTGGCTCTGCCCCAGATATTGCAGGTAAAAATATCGCTAACCCAATCGCCCAAATTTTATCAGCCGCTATGTTATTACGATTCAGTTTGAATCAAAGTGATGCCGCTGATGCCATTGAAAGGGCTGTAAATAAAGCGTTAGAAAATGGTCACCGTACCGCTGACTTAGCGGGAGGGGGCAAATCAGTCAGTACCAGTGAAATGGGTGATATTATCGCCCGTTATATCGCCGAAGGGGTGTAACATGGCCAAAACTTTATATCAGAAATTATATGATGCTCACGTTGTGCGCGAAGTGGATAATGAGATCCCGCTTATCTATATCGATCGCCATCTGGTTCATGAAGTCACCTCACCTCAAGCATTTGATGGACTGAGAACGAAAAACCGTCCGTTGCACCAACCAAGCAAAACATTTGCAACGATGGATCATAACGTTTCCACTCAAACGAAAGATATCAACGCCTGCGGTGATATGGCACGCATTCAAATGCAAGAGTTGATGAAAAACTGCCAAGAATTTGGCGTTACTTTATATGATCTCAACCACCCTTATCAGGGGATTGTGCATGTTATGGGGCCTGAGCAAGGCATTACCTTGCCGGGAATGACCATTGTGTGTGGGGATTCACATACAGCAACACACGGTGCATTCGGTGCATTGGCGTTTGGTATCGGAACCTCTGAAGTTGAGCACGTCATGGCGACACAGACCCTGAAACAGGCTCGAGCCAAAACGATGAAAATTGAAGTTGTTGGTAAAGCACCTGTGGGGATCACCGCAAAAGATATCGTCTTGGCGATTATTGGTAAAACTGGTAGCGCGGGTGGCACAGGTTATATTGTTGAGTTTTGTGGTGAAGCCATTGAAAACCTCAGCATGGAAGGCCGTATGACAGTGTGTAATATGGCCATCGAATTAGGGGCGAAAGCCGGGATCATTGCACCAGATGAAACCACCTTTAATTATATGAAAGGTCGCCAATTTGCCCCTAAAGGCCAAGAGTGGGATGACGCCGTTGCTTACTGGAAAACATTAAAAACCGATGAAGGTGCACAATTCGATAAAATTGTCACCTTGCAAGCCAGCGAAATCGCACCACAGGTCACTTGGGGAACGAACCCCGGTCAAGTGATTGCCATCAACGAACCGATCCCATCTCCGGACTCTTTTAGTGACCCAGTAGAACGCGCATCGGCAGAAAAAGCATTAGCTTATATGGGGTTAGAATCGGGCATTAAATTGTCTGACGTTAAGATTGATAAAGTGTTTATTGGTTCTTGTACTAACTCACGCATTGAGGATTTGCGTGCAGCCGCCGCTATCGCAAAAGGTAAAAAAGTGGCTTCAGGGGTACAGGCGATTGTTGTTCCAGGCTCTGGACCTGTTAAAGCCCAAGCTGAGCAAGAAGGATTAGATAAGATCTTTATTGATGCAGGTTTTGAATGGCGTTTACCTGGATGCTCCATGTGCCTTGCAATGAACAATGACCGCTTAAACCCCGGCGAACGTTGCGCATCGACCAGTAACCGTAACTTTGAAGGTCGCCAAGGCCGTGCTGGACGCACCCACTTAGTTAGCCCAGCAATGGCGGCAGCGGCAGCAATCAACGGGCATTTCGCGGATGTTCGCGATATCCAAATCTAAAGGAGATCATTCATGGAAAAATTTATCACCCATACTGGCATTGTTGCCCCTTTAGATGCAGCGAATGTCGATACTGATGCCATTATTCCAAAACAGTTTTTACAAAAAGTGACTCGCACAGGGTTCGGGCAACATCTGTTTCATGACTGGCGCTTTCTTGATGATGCAGGCCAACAGCCCAACCCTGATTTTGTGTTAAACAAACCCATTTTTAAGGGGGCGACGATTTTACTTGCGCGTGAAAACTTTGGTTGTGGCTCATCGAGAGAGCATGCTCCATGGGCTTTAACAGACTTTGGCATTCAAGTCGTCATCGCGCCGAGTTTTGCTGATATTTTTTATGGTAACTCTTTCAATAACCAGTTGTTACCGATTAAATTGAGCGAAGCAGAAATCGACGAAATGTTTAACTATGTGAAGAGCAATGAAGGCTGCCAATTCACTGTTGATTTAGAAAAGCAAACGGTCAAGGCGGGTGAAAAGACTTATCGATTTGATATTGATGGCTTCCGCCGCCACTGCATGATGAACGGCCTTGATAGCATTGGCTTAACGCTGCAACATGCTGATCAAATCCGTCAATATGAGCAAAATATCCCTTCATTTATGCGTTAAGAGCAAAAACGCTGCCCCAAACGCCTGCCAATCGCAGGCGTTTTTTATTGTAAAATAGTGAATAAATTTACCATAGAGGGTTAATCTCTTTTAAAATTATCCCTATTATTAGGTATAATCATTAAAAAATTGCCATCAAAATAAAGGTAATAAAAAAGCCGATAATGATGCTATCGGCTGGTAAATTACCATTACTCAATAATTCGGGGAGTCAGTCTGTCAACTAACAGACCAAACGAGCTACATACTGGTATCTATTATCAACGGATATTAGGAAATAAAAATTGATACAATCGCCAGCGGAGTTCCTCTTTTATGACCAGTTCTCGTTTACAAACACAATTTGTTCGTCTGTGGCAACATTTTCAGGGGCAAGACAGTGAAACCACATTGCAGCATATTGCAGATACCCTGTTTTGTTCTCGACGCCATGTACGTACCTTGCTCAATAGTATGCAGTCTCATGGATGGCTTAGTTGGCAAGCCGAAGCGGGTAGAGGAAAGCGTTCTACCCTTCTGTTTCATGTTAATGGATTAGAGCTACAGCAAGCCCAAGCAGAGCGCCTATTAAAAGAAGAGAGCATAGAAAAATTGGTTGCCTTAGTCGGCGATAAAGAAACTATTCGCCAAATGGTGCTCTCCGAATTAGAAAGAAGCTATCGGCAAGGTAAAAATTTATTACGTATTATCTACTATCGAGACTTCCCCAATTTATTACCGGGAACACCTATGCGGCGTTCAGAAATTCATTTAATGAGCCAAATATTTAATGGCTTAACCCATATAAATGAGGAAAAAGGGGAAGTTGAAAATGGTATCGCACATCATTGGCAGGCGATAAGTGATACTGAATGGCGCTTTTATTTAAGGCCTAGCATCTACTTTCATCATGGTAGAGAAATGTTAGTCGATGACATCATCAGTTCGCTTATGCGTTTACGGCATTGTTGGCCTCTGTTTTCACACATCCAATCGGTTACCTCTCCTCTCCCTAATGTCATCGATATTCAATTAAGTGAAGTGGATAAACAACTCCCTTTGCTACTTGGTAGCCCCCATGCAGCAATTATTCCTAAAGAGTGGGAGTCCATTGATAATTTTGACAAAATGCCAATTGGTACCGGCCCTTTTTTCGTTGAGAAAAACCTGCCTCAAAAACTCACGATTACTGCATTTGATCGCTATTTTGGTTATCGAGCACTCCTTGATGAAGTGACCATTTGGGTGGTGCCTGAACTATCTGAGCAGATGGTCTGTACCACGTTGAAAATGGACAGCGATAATAAACCTAATGATTCATTAGAAAGCAGAATGGAAGAAGGATGCTACTTTTTATTAATGGATCAACGCTCTGAGCTTTCCAGACGTAGCGATATACGTAAATGGCTGTGTAGTTTTTTAACACCAATCAATTTATTAGCTCACTGTGAATCCTTCTATCAGCGGCATTGGGCGCCTGCTTACGGATTATTGCTACATTGGCATCATAGCCGAATGCTCACACAGTTACCTAAGCCTGCTGATTTAACGGAACTCACCGTCACTTTCTATCATCAACACCATGAATTTTATTCTATTAGCCAAATCATGAAACGTGTGTTGAAAACTCAAGGCGTTGATCTAAAAATCAACATTGTTGATTATCCTGAGTGGTTTAATGGCACTGTCGAGAGCGATATTTGGCTTGCTACCGCTAACTTCTTTAAACCGCTCGAATTTTCTATTTTTGCCACCTTGTATGAAATGCCACTATTGCGCAAATGTTTAGGCTCTACGCTCTCTGAGGCGTTATCAAAATGGCGTCGGCAGGAGCTGCATGTCGAATCTTGGTGTGAAAGCCTCATTGACACACAAATTTTTCACCCTATTTTTCACCATTGGCTAGAGTTGCAAGGCCAAAAAACCATGCGCGGAGCACGCATGAATACCTTTGGTTGGTTTGATTTTAAATCTGCATGGTTTCAACCTACTGAGGATAATACACAGAAATCATAAAAGTTATAAACACTGAGAGTGAATAATAAGGATGTTATTCACTTTTTCTGTGGATATCCATGTGAACAACCCGCTAGTAATCAGGGTATATCCCTTCCCCTGTTTTTTAACAGAAAACAAGAAAACCAATTAACTTCATTAAAAACAATAGGATGAATCAATCACCCTCTCTTTATACACAGTTTATCTTTTCGACTTTATGCTTTAGGAGTTCAAATGCGCAAAGATCAATCAATGTATGATTTATCCACAAGTAATGTGCTTAACTTACCCAATTTATGTGATTAGGTTCAAAAAACCACGTAAGTCAAGCCTGTAAATACACACAGTAATTAAAGTTTTTCACAGTTATCCAATAATTCTGTGGATAACCTAGTGAATGATCCTGTGATTATTATGGGATGAACATGAATAACCTATTTTTCTTTGAGGATTATTTTTTAATAGACTGAATTATTTCCTTATATATCAGCAAATTAAATATCTCTTATAAAAAGTGATATACTATTGCTACCCTGTGAATTTTTTCTGGTTACTATTTAATCGTATTATGCCATTTATACCACCATCCCCTCCTGAAAATGAGTCCGTTTTAATGGCTAGGGCACAAGCTCTCGCTGGCTATACTCTTGGTGAATTAGCGGCATACGCTGGCTTACCTATGCCGCCCGATCTTAAACGTGACAAAGGCTGGGTGGGTATGCTGTTAGAATATTTTTTAGGAGCTACCGCTGGCAGTAAACCCGAACAAGATTTCGCCAATATTGGTGTCGAACTAAAAACCATCCCTATTGACCGAAATGGAATGCCCCTTGAAACCACATTTGTGGCGGTCGCACCGCTCACAGGCAATAGTGGGTTAACATGGAAAAATAGCCATGTGTACCGAAAACTCTCTCGTGTTTTATGGTTTCCAATTGAAGGCGAACGACAAATACCACTCGCTCAACGTCGTATCGCAAGCCCATTATTATGGAGCCCTTCTCCTTTGGAAGAGCAATTGCTGCGCCAAGACTGGGAAGAGTTGATGGATCTGATTGTGTTAGGCAAAGTGGAAAGTATCACCGCTCGACATGGACAAGTCCTACAAATACGCCCTAAAGCGGCAAATAGCAAAGCACTAACAGAGGGTATTGGCGAATTTGGGCAAACAATCATGACGCTGCCGAGGGGTTTTTATCTGAAAAAAGACTTTACCGCCCCATTGCTTGCTCGACATTTTAAAATCGATTAATGGTTTTTCCTCCGTTAAAGTCGACCATTAACCCTGCAATACTCGCCTGCTCACACTGTTGTATCGTAACCGGTGCACCAACGACAAAAGCCGCTTGGATTAACTCCAACATTTTTTTGTTTAGCTCATGCTCAATGGTATTAAATACGGCGATTTGTTGCGTCGTTTTTTTGCCATCAACTAACGTTATTGTATAAAAAACACGTTGCTGATTAATCAGTTGCTCACCAAATGTCATTGCGGCAATTCTTTTTGGTATCCCTTTATAGGCTTCACATTGATTCGAAAAAATATTGATACCTTTTGGGCTCGCAGTCATCGCCATAACAGCGAATATAATAATGACTGCCCTAATAGTTTTCTTATACATGATGTTAATAATATTATGATTTAGCTTTAAGCTAACCTTAAAGCAAACCTTTTAGTACTTCATGCAAAAAGAGAGGTTGTTTTTATCAAATTAGATAATGAAACCCTTTTACCGAATCAGGGTTATTTGATGGCTTGTTTCGCCGCGGCAATTGCCCCTTCTACGGCTTTCTTCGCTTGTGGACTATTTTTCCAACAACTCGAGCCTGTTAAAGCAGCCCCAGCAATTAAAATGTCTTCATATGATGCTTCACTCAGTTGAGTTAATGTCGAAAATCCCATTTGTTCTAACCGACTTATAACTGTTGGGCCAACACCTTTTACCGCCAGTAGGCACTGCTTATCCGCATCTGAAAACCCCATATCAGCTCCTTATTGAGAGAACAAATAATCTTTTTCGTAATTGGCTTTGCATTATACCTGACGATTATTTTATTATTCGTTTTATGGCTAGCATTATTAAGATTCAATCAAATATACCCTTGCCACTTTCACATTGATTGTGACCATCCCGTGCCCCAAAATAAGTTAGGACTCAGCAATGCAGACAAACACATTCACAAACACGCGCCAAGGTTCACTTCAATTGTCTGATGGCCGCAACTTAAGTTGGTATGAATCAGGCCCAAGAACGGGATTCCCTGTTATTTTTTGTACTGGCGCGGGTATGAGTGGAACGTTAGGCTTTGGCCTTGAGCAACTTGATCCACTTAATATCCGACTCATCGTACCTGAACGTGCTGGGCTAGGCGAATCGTCACAAGATCCACAAAAATCGCTTTCACGTTTTGCGGCAGATATTGACGCGTTATTGCAAGCTCAGCAAATTGAGCAATATTCTGTTATTGGCTTTTCTCAAGGTGCTGTATTTGCCATGGCATTAGCTTTCTATGGCACCCCTAACACTTTATCTATTGTTGCTGGGCAAGATCAATTTGACTATCCCGCGACAAGCGCTTTATTAAAAGCCGATATTATCAATATGCAAGAGCAAGCCAGAAATACACCTGATGCGCTGTCTGATTGGTTACAGAAAAACGTGAGTGCACCTTGGTTACTGGCTTTTATACTCAATAGCAGCGCGACGGTTGATCAAAATGTTTACAATCAGCCCTCATTTTTGCAAGCCTATACTGACTGTATGAACCGAGCCTTTCTTCAAGGCAATTTAGGCTATGTGCAAGACTTATTGATCTCATTACAGCCTTGGCCTTTCCAGCCTGAAGAGATCCATTGCCCTGTTTCACTGTGGTATGGTGAGAAAGATGAAAGCACTGTTCATTCACCAGACTTTGGTAAAACCCTCGCAACGCGTTTCCCTAATTGCCAACATTTCGTGTTAGAAGATGATGGTGGTTCACTACTCTGGACACAAGCGGAGCGCATCTTAACCCATTTAGCTCCACAATAAAGGCGCCTTAAAAATATGTGGCTGAAATATCTAATTATCACAACTCAATTTCAGCCACTACAGGATAATGATCGGAATAATCAAAAAAGACTTTATTATTATAGTTATAACCAATTTTGCTTTTGATCACCCGTGTTTGCTGTTTAATTGATCGCATATTTTTGGCAAAAATATAATCCAAATGCCAACTTTGCCTAGTATCGGGATAAGCTTCTCTAATCACGTTATTGGTTGAAAAATCCCATGACGGTCGTGGATTAAAATGGTGAGGCTCTCCCCAACCAATAATATCTAATGCTTGCTCGTACTCTTCCGAACCATAATTAATATTTAAATCTCCCCCTAAGATTGTTATTTGACGATCTTCAGTGATTGAAGTTTCAGCCCAATTAATTAACTGAGTAAGTTGGGCTTTGCGATGGGATGAAGGTGAGGTCATTAGGCAGAAGTTGTCATCCGATTGCAGATGAGTTCCTATGACTTGAAGCATTTTACCTTCTATTTCAATAACGGCTCTCACTCCACCTTTAGCGCTGAAACGGTCAGCACCGCATCCTGCATCATCAAACAGTTGATATTCACGATAAACTATAGGATAACGGGAAACTATCGCGATCCCTGAATTGACCTGCTGAACCATATCCCATTCACCTTTTTTAGCATTCCAACAATGGTTTGAATCACAATAAGAGAGAACAGATTCATTATATTGTGCGGCAACCGGTGTGTGGTAAAAAAAGCCTAAACTCCTCATACCCGAAAAAAGCTTTTGTGCTGAATGAGTATTAAATACCTCTTGTAAAATAACGATATCAACATCATAGAATATATTATCTTTTATCATCGCATTAATGCGAGCATCTTGAGTGGATGCGCCAATACTAAAAAAAGGAATATGCAATAAATAGGTATTGAATGTCATCACTTTAATTTTATGTGGCATAGTTTTTCCTTATTCGTTTTCCATTAATAAATGTATAAATTTCTTTATCCTATCAATACTGTTTTATTGAAAACATTGAGTTCACAATGACGACAAGGAGTATGCTAAACGAGACTAACATGCCTGAACATATTATTAATTAATGCATTACCTAAAGATTTTTGATGGATGATAACAATAAATAAAATAGTTTTATCTACTGTTAATAAAGGTAGGAGAAATATAGTTTCTAATATAATAGCGAATTAATATTTAAATTGTGCCTTGGGCCTATTTTAACTAGCCAAGGCACAATGTTAATTTACAGAAAATGCTCTGCTTAATAAGTGGTTTGATTAACGGTAAACAATACCACCGTCAGTCAAGATCGACTGCCCTGTAATATAGTCTGAATCATCACTTGCTAAAAATGCGACTAAACCAGCAACATCATCTGGAGTTTGAGCACGTCCTAATGCAATGCCTTCAACATATTTTTTATAGGTTTCACCTTTTGGTGCACCTGTAATTTCAGCAAAACGCTCATCAATTTCAACCCACATGTCCGTACCTACAATACCAGGGCAATATGCGTTAACGGTAATGCCAGAACTTGCATACTCTTTAGCAGCGGCTTGGGTCAATGCACGTACAGCGAATTTTGTAGCGGAATAAACACCTAGCATTGCAAAGCCATCATGCCCTGCAATGGAAGAAGCGTTAATAATTTTCCCTTTTTGTTTACGCTGCTGGAATTTTTCACTCGCCGCTTGAATTCCCCACATCACACCATCGACGTTAATCTTGAAAATCAGATCCATATCTTCTTGGCGTACATCAGCAATAGGCTTAACTTGTGCAATTCCTGCGTTATTGATCATTACATCAAAACCACCGAGTTCAGCTTCTGCATGTGCAACTGCGGCAAAAACTTCCTCACGCTTACTGACATCAGCAGCAAATGTTGTCGCTTTACGGCCTAATGCTTCAATTTCTTTAGCCACATCCGCTAATTTTTCTTTTTTCAGGTCGACAAGTGCAATATTGGCACCTTCTTTCGCTAAACGTAATGCGATACCACGACCAATACCTTGTGCTGCGCCAGTAACTAAAATGACTTTATTATTCAGTGCCATAAGCTTTCTCCCAATAAGGATAGTTAAATGAATGACTCTAACTGATTAATACGTTAGCAAGATTAACAATAAGTTACAAAATCATGATATTAGACTACAACTATGTTCTATAGAGATAAATATGACTGTAATTGAGTGATAATCACTCGCATTTATGAAAGAAATAACTTTTAAAAGGGAAATAGGTAACAAATCGAAGTGGAACTACTCACAAAGAGGTATAGCAAAAAGTGCTATTTCCTCATATTTGTTTAAATAACAATCTATTTTATTGAGAATAAATTAGGCTGCCTAGAAGGCAGCCTAAAAATCAGACAAACTATAGGTTATTTTTTAGATGCTTGTAAGTACAACATATCTAAAGCAATGGTTGCTGCGGCCAATGCAGTGATATCAGATTGATCATAAGCTGGTGCGACTTCAACTAAATCCATACCAACGATATTTAACGGTTGTAAACCACGCAACAGTTTTAATGCACGATCTGAGGTTAATCCACCAATGACAGGTGTTCCGGTTCCCGGCGCAAAAGCAGGATCTAAACAGTCAATATCGAAAGTGAGATAAACAGGCATATCACCCACAATAGATTTAATTTGTTCGATCATCTCATCAACACCGCGATCATTAACTTGTGCGGCATCAATGACTGTAAACCCGTTATCACTTTCATGCTCTGTACGAATACCAATTTGTACAGAACGAGTCGGATCAATTAACCCTTCTTTTGGTGCATGGTAGAACATAGTGCCATGGTCATACTGGCTACCATTACCATAAGTGTCTGTGTGTGCATCAAAATGGACTAACGCCATTTTACCAAAATGCTTTGCATGGGCGCGCAACAGAGGCAAAGTCACAAAATGGTCACCGCCAAATGTTAAGCAGCGCTTGCCCGCCTCCAGCAATTTTTCTGTATGTGCTTGTAGCTTATCGCACATGTCTTGTGCATCACCAAAAGCAAACACCACATCGCCACAATCCACAACATTTAAGCGCTCTGTTAGTTTAAAATTCCATGGCCAACGATGGCTTTCCCACGCTAAGTTGGTAGATACCTGACGAATAGCAGCAGGTCCATGACGGCTGCCCGCACGACCAGAAGTTGCCATATCAAACGGCACCCCCGTTATCACCCACTCAGCATCTGAGTTATAAGGTTGAAAGTTTAATGGGAAACGTAAAAAGCCAAATGCGTTAGAAACCAGTGAATTATCGACCTGATTACCTAATGTGCTATTAATCATCACTCTTCCTCTATCAGTATTTGTAATCTGCAAATACTTTTATTATTTAGACTCATAGGTGGCTCTACACCACCTGTGATTAGCTACCGTTTATTTATCGCCAATTATTCGTCTTCTAAATAAGTATAGCCATAAAGCCCATTCTCAAACTCATCAACGAAATCTTTTTGCAACTGCTCGCTCAACCCAGTGCCTTTAACTTGCTCTGTAAAGCTTTCAAGCAATACTTCTGGTACTAGCTTCACATATTGCAGCATATCAGCGACCGAATCGCCTTCTTCACTTTGCAGATAACGCACGTTGCCTTGGCTATCAACCCAAACATCGATTGCTGCTGTATCGCCAAATAGGTTATGCATGTTACCTAGAATTTCCTGATAGGCCCCTATCATAAAGAAGCCGATCATGGGTGGGTTTTCAGGGTCGTATGCAGGCATTGGCATAGTTGTTTCAACACCGTCACCATCGACATAATGGTCAATAATACCATCCGAATCACAAGTGATATCCAATAATACCGCGCGACGGTCAAGAGGCTTATCAAGGCCTTCTATCGGTAAAACGGGGAACACCTGATCAATCCCCCAAGCATCTGGCAACGATTGGAATAACGAGAAATTCACATAGAACTTATCGGCCATCCGCTCTTGCAGCTCATCAATAATTGGACGATGAGCACGGTTACTGGGATCTAAGTCTTGTTGAATACGACGACAAATATTCAAATAAAGCTCCTCGGCCCACGCTCGCTGAGTCAGGTCGAGTACACCATGAGCATACTGCGTATGCGCTTCTTGTAAATCAAACTGACTATCATGGAGCCATTCACGTAACGAACGGCTATTACCTTGGTGCTGCATTGATTCCCAGGTTTCCCATAATGAAATCAATGAACGCGGTGCATCCTCATCGGGAGGAGATGTTTTGGTAAATTCATTTCGCTCCACCCCGATCACATTAGAAACTAAGACCGTATGATGTGCGGTCAATGCACGCCCTGATTCGGTGATCACCGTCGGATGTGGTAAATCAAACTCCTCACACGCATCACCAATCGCCCAAATCACATTATTCGCATATTCATTTAAACCATAGTTTACTGAACAATCTGATTGGGAGCGCGTTCCTTCGTAATCCACACCTAAGCCGCCACCCACATCAAAACATTGAATTTTTACGCCTAAACGGTGCAACTCAACATAAAAACGTGCAGATTCACGGACACCTGTCGCGATATCACGAATATTCGCCATTTGTGAACCAAGATGGAAATGCAGCAACTGTAAACTTTCTAGGCGACCTGCCTGACGTAAAATTTCAACAAGTTGTAAAACCTGTGTTGCCGCTAAACCAAATTTTGATTTCTCGCCACCACTTGCCTGCCATTTGCCTGACCCCTGCGACGCCAAACGAGCACGAACGCCTAAACGAGGTGTCACATTCAAGCTTTCCGCTTCTTTAAGAACAACCTCAATTTCAGACATTTTTTCGATAACAAGGTAAACCTTGTGACCTAATTTTTCCCCGATAAGCGCTAATCGAATATATTCACGATCTTTATAACCATTACAAACAATAACGGTACGAGTACGGCCGGCATTTGCTAGCACAGCCATCAATTCAGCCTTCGACCCTGCCTCTAGTCCAAGCGGTTCACCTGAATTGACTAATGATTCGATGACTCGACGCTGCTGGTTGACCTTAATCGGATAGACCAGAAAATAGTCGCCTGTATAGCCGTACGATTCACGAGCACGCCTAAATGCCGCATTAATTGAGCGCAAACGGTGCTGTAAGATTTGTGGGAAACAGAATAATGCGGGTAAACGCAAGTGCTCCTGCTCCTCTTTAACTTGATTAACAAGTTCGGCTAGATCAATAGACGTGTCTGGGTTATCAGGATTTGGGCAAACACAGACATTTCCGCGCTCATTCACCTGATAGTAACCACCGCCCCAATACGCGATGTTGTACGTCTGGCGCATTTTGCGAGCGATATTATCATTCATAACAAACTCCTTTATGGAGGGGTGAGTGACGCTTTCTCCGGCCAGACAGCGACCCGTCCTAAGACGTGGCTCTGCAAGGCAGTTATGTCGGGGAAACAGCTATTACTCGGATTAATTAAAGTGCTTAGAACATCTAAACGGTGACAAATACAACCATTTGGCTGACAGTTACTGACTGATAGCCAAGGGTGTACTAGGAAGATGATAGTAACTTCGAGAAGAAGTAAATAAAGACAGGAAAGTAAACGCCAAAAACACGCGGCGATCCGCATTTAGCTGCTGATTACTGTTATTCAGTAGATTATGGATCATTACCCATTAACCCCCAATATAACTGTTTAATCTTTATCAATAGCGAGAAAGATAAACACTCCTGATAGATAGCAGGCACATTGTACGCCTACTGGTATATAACGGAACATTTTTAACTAACCGTCACGGTCGCTGTTTATACATTGATTAGGCAGAAATTGCAAAACGTTATTGGCTTAATAGAAATAAAATTTGTAAGGCTCGTCTTTTTACTTATTGTTTTTCTGTCAAACGTAAAAACAGGTAGCACTTTTTTTGTTAAAACATTAAAATAGACGTCTAGATGTTAAAACATCCAATTACAATCAGCGAATTCTTAAGGTATTAATCTCATGGCTACACATCTCTTTACTTCTGAGTCTGTATCGGAAGGGCATCCTGATAAAATTGCCGATCAAATCTCTGATGCGGTTCTTGATGCGATTCTTGAGCAAGATCCAAAAGCTCGCGTTGCTTGCGAGACCTATGTCAAGACAGGTATGGTGATGGTCGGGGGAGAAATCACCACCAGTGCTTGGGTTGATATTGAAGAGATCACACGTAAAACCGTTCGCGAAATTGGTTATACCAGCTCTGACATGGGTTTTGATGCAAACTCGTGTGCGGTTTTAAGTGCGATTGGTAAACAATCACCTGATATCAACCAAGGTGTTGACCGCGCAGACCCATTAGAACAAGGGGCTGGCGACCAAGGTATTATGTTCGGTTATGCGACAAACGAAACTGACGTTCTGATGCCTGCACCAATTACTTATGCTCACCGTCTAGTACAGCGCCAAGCAGAAGTTCGTAAAAATGGCACTCTGCCATGGTTACGTCCAGATGCCAAAAGCCAAGTCACTTTCCAATATGACAACAACGAAATTGTTGGCATTGATGCGGTTGTTTTATCCACACAGCACGCAGAAGATATTAAACAACAAGATTTACATGAAGCTGTAATGGAAGAAATTATTAAACCTGTTCTTCCAGCAGAGTGGTTAGTGCCAACAACAAAATATTTTATCAACCCAACAGGTCGCTTTGTTATCGGTGGACCAATGGGCGACTGTGGTTTAACTGGTCGTAAAATCATCGTTGATACCTATGGCGGCATGG
Source organism: Providencia sp. PROV119 (assembly GCF_028482435.1). Taxonomy (NCBI): domain Bacteria; kingdom Pseudomonadati; phylum Pseudomonadota; class Gammaproteobacteria; order Enterobacterales; family Morganellaceae; genus Providencia; species Providencia sp. PROV119. The sequence continues at coordinate 270,324 of NZ_JAMPQL010000007.1, read as the reverse complement.
CTCGTCACGGTGGCGGTGCATTCTCCGGTAAAGATCCTTCTAAAGTAGACCGTTCAGCGGCTTATGCTGCTCGCTATGTTGCCAAAAACATTGTTGCAGCCGGCTTAGCTGATCGCTGTGAAATCCAAGTCTCCTATGCAATTGGTGTTGCAGAGCCAACTTCAATCATGGTTGAAACATTTGGTACAGGTAAAGTTCCAGAAGCGCAACTGGTTCTGTTAGTGCGTGAATTCTTTGATTTACGCCCATACGGCTTGATTCAAATGCTGGATTTACTACATCCAATTTACCAACAAACGGCTTCTTACGGGCATTTCGGTCGTTCTCAATTCCCTTGGGAAAAAACAGACAAAGCCGCTATTTTACGTGAAGCTGCTGGCCTAAAATAATTAGCCAAACCAATAAGCCCCACACTGTGGGGTTTATTTCTTTATTCATCCTCTATCTTATTTCCTCGCTTAAATTCATTTTTAGAACTCCTTGAGCAAAAGTACAATTCTCCTAAACTAATTGGGCTAAAGAATATAATCATCACGTTTGTGCCTTATCATACCTATAGAATAAGTATTGCCATGTAATAATTTTTATATTAGCAATGATTCGTACTTAGAAACGCATATCTCATATTTATTTCATTTCATAGTGGAAAGAGATAAGTGGTTATAAAAACCAGTTAAAGGCGGTAGTGTCTATAGAGAAAACGTTTATTTACTATGGAATAATAAACGTAATGAAATCGTAGAAGAAGCCAACCCTAGATATATTAGGTATTTTTATAACTAGGGTAGCTCAGCGTCATCCAAGCCTACAATATGCAAGATATTATGTATGCTTTCTATTATACCGTAGATAAATTTTCAATAAAACTTGATGTATCAATCTTCTTTATTAATCGCTCTTTCCACCAAGAGAAATTACCACCTTGACTTGATGGATGCCAAGCTAGCCAAATAAATTGATCATCTTTAGGGATCTCTACCGGAACAATGACTAATTCTTGGTTCTTTAACTCTTTTTTAATATGTGAAGGACAAATAAACCCATACCCTATTCCTCGCTTAATTAAGACTAATTTACTTTCTAAATCGCAAACCAATATTTGCCTTCCTAATATGACTTCTTTTTCTCTATTAATTGATAGCTCATGGCTACTATCTGCAATTTCAACGTGGATATCGTTTATTAACTGATTTCTCGTTATTATCGTTTTTTGTGAAGCGAATGGATGTGATGGGGAAACACAAAGGGCAAAACTAAGTTTTCCTAGTAGCTGGGTTCTTACCTTTATGTTTTCAGGGATCCCCCCAAGAGCAATAATAAAATCTGCTCTATTTTCTTTTAATGCATCCCAAGCCCCTGTCATTGCTTCTCTTAGGATTGAAATATGAACATCACCATTTGCCTTAATATAATCACGAATATCTTGAACAAAGATATCTAGCGGTAGAAATTTTTCAACCACAATACGAATTTGGTTATCAAATGTTGGAATATTTCTCACTCTATTTTCGAGATCTTGCACTGCATTTAAGATCCATGCCCCCTCCTGTAATAAAAATTCCCCCTCCTTAGTTAAACGAATTACAGGTCCATTACGGTGAAAAAGCTTAACTTTCAATCGACTTTCTATATTTAATACTTGATAGGAAATCGCAGACGGTGTTTTATGCAATACATCTGCCGCTGTTGAAAAAGAACCTGTTTTTTTGATAGTGCTTATTATATTAATTGCATCCACGGATAATCTAGTCATATAAGCTCCTAATTAATTTAAATAGCTAATACAATGATTTCAGCGCATTAATATTTAGTCGACTTCATATATAGAACTATCATAATGTTGTTCATAAACAATCAAGAAACATCCTAATCTACTAACTTAATAGTCATTAATTTTCTTAGTAGATATATAATTAATAAATAGAATTAAAATAAAAGTCATTGGTAATATAAAATAATAGATCTTATAGAAGTATATCTTTATGAAAAACAGCGCTCACTTAACGCTGGATAATTATAGAGGGAAATAGACTCCCTCTATAATAAATATTAATATCAATTTATTTAGCAAGACTATTACCTAAACTCGAATTCATGCTATTTAAAATATCACCATTATCCGCATCAATTTCCCATGCAAATAATCCTCCAAGTTTGTTCTCTAACACATACTTCCCTTTTGCTTGCACTGAACGTTGATCGTCAAAGGTAATCAGATCCCCTGTTGATGCTTTAAATACATAGGGCGCTTCTGCAACTTCATCATAGCTATATACCCATTGTCCGCTCATATACTGATTTTTGATTTGGCGATAATCAACAACTCCATTTTCCCATGTCCCTGCAACTGGGCCTGTCGCTTTCCCTGTAAATGGATTACCGTTGGTATAGCCATTCACCCCCGTCCATCCACGCCCATACATCGCTGCACCTACCACGATTTTCGCGGGATCAACACCTTGATTCAATAAAGCATTTACCCCATTAACCGTTGTATATTCCGTATCTGGACGCCAACTGGAGGCATTAAGTGCGGTTTGGTAGCCAAGTGTATTTAAATCAAATGCACCATAAAAGTCGTAGCTCATCATAAAAAAGTGATCAACCGATTTTTGTACCTGCCCAAAATCGACTTTATCTATTTTGGCTTTCGCGGCACTAATAGCTGATGTTAATTGATATTCGCGCCCGGTTTCTTTCTCTAATTCATCCAACATCGCGCGAAGCTCTTGCATCAACAATAAATAAGTTTCACCATCTTTATCTGACGCTAATGTGGTGCTGGCTCCATTTGCACCAGGATATTCCCAATCGATATCAACACCATCGAAGAATTTCCATGTCAACAAAAACTCTTTGACAGACGTTACAAATTTGTCTCGTTTGGTTTTATCCTTCATTGCATAAAATGGATCTGATAATGTCCATCCACCAACAGAAGGTAATATTTTCAAATGGGGATAGGCTTGCTTTATTGCCATTAACTGCCCAAAGTTACCTTTATATGACAATGAAGTTCCTGTTTGAGAGACATTAATTGCAGCCCAAGGATCATGAATAGTCACTTTATAGTCATCCCTACCTGTACATGACTTCTGCAATGACTCAAAGCTACCTTCAATTTGCTTTAAGCTATCATTAATTCCATTTCCGCCGCATATAGGAATAAAAGCATACAAAATATGAGTAAGATTTTGTGCCGGTATTTTATCGGCAGAAAATTTCCGTCCATATATTCCCCATTCAACAAAATATGCAGCAACGACTTTTCCTGAGTCTTGCTTGTAAGCTTGGTTATTTTCTAAAAGTTGCGTTTGCAACGGAGCAAAATGACTTCCATCTGTATCTTGGACTGTAATTTCAACCACATCACTAAAATTACATTCGTCGCCATTGCATAGTGCAACCTTCAATTTATACTTCCCGCCTTTAGATATTGAAAGGCTTGCTTGACCTGAAGAGCTGGTTGAAGGACCACTCCATACCTCTTGGTCATTCAAATACACTTTTGCCGTAGTTCCATAATCTCCATACCATAAATCCCAGGAGACATTAAAAGTTGCCGCCTCTTTTCTCGTCACTAATAATTCATATTTATCCTCATTAGGGTTAATTTCAACAATGCTATAGGTGTTATCCATCCATTGAATTGTGGGCTTTCCGGGCAACGCTGCATATGCAAACTGAGTAGCACAATGACCGATAAGTGCTGCTAGCATTAACTTATTTAGTCTAAACATGTTTTACCCCTTAATGTGTTAAGGAATACGGGATATTTTATTGAGTTCAACAATTAATCGTTCGATATTAATCGCTGATATTGACATCACTAACTTGGTAGAATGCATTTGACGTATCATAAACATCCCACACCGCAAGGATGACATGATAGCCAGAGCGATCTTTCGGCACATCACACTCGATTTCTGTGACGACTGGTGGTCTAACGCCATTTTCATATTTGACACAGAAAGGCGTTAAATCGAAAGAATCGCGTGTGAGTGGCTGTGATGGGTCCCAATCAGGCTTAGTGATAAAATACCGCCAGCTATCGGTAGAATGCACAACGGTTAAATACCAAGCAAAGGTATTTTTCCCCGTTTTAAGCTCACTTTTTACCCACCGGGTCGGCGACTGTTCATCCATTTCAGAGTGAGCTGCTATCGCAGCACTGGCAATGACTCCATCAGCCGGACCAGCCTCAGGGAATCCTTTTGGTGCTTCAAAACTATGTGGGTCATAAGGTACTTGATTGCCACAGCCCGTATTTTTTAATTCAGTGGTATTACGCACCGAACATAAATAAGCACGACTTGGTGGCTCTGTTGTATAACCATGTGCTAGGGCAAACTGAGAAACGCCTAGTAATAGCGATCCTAAACAGCTTAAGGATATAAGATGCTTAAATTGATTTTTCATAATGCACCTCTTTATTCACTTTATAATAAATGTTTTTTAAACAGTGCGATTAATAGCCATCACACGGTTCATTTATATTATTATCAGTTTAAAAGCGTTTTTTATGAATAAATCAACGAGCTAAATTAAATATTTATCATGATAAGTATTTTTTTAAATATGAATAGATATATTTTTATATGAAAATAGAAAAGCAGAAATGTTATTTAATAGATATCACTAATCTTTAATAAAAAATTCAGCCCCTTTAAATTTGGGGCTGACGCTATTATTTTTTGAATAATTGAAAAACAGACATGCCCGCAATCATGGCTAATGTAAAAATGATCCCTTGTGTTAACCCCATCCCCGTTAATAGCAATGCAGGCCCAGGACAAATACCGGCTAATCCCCAACCAAGTCCAAATAACACACTCCCTATCACTAGAGGCTTATCAATTTTTTGATTGGTCGGGATCTGCATAGGGCATTTTAATACACTAGCTTGACGTTTTTTGGCGAAGGCAAATGCAATTGCACTGATCACCATCGCCACTGCCATAGTGACTAATAAAGAAGGATCCCAATTACCCGTAATATTTAAGAAGCTAAGAATTTTAGCCGGATTTCCCATCCCCGCTAATAATAGCCCCAAGCCAAATAATAAACCTGAGATTAATGCGATAATAACTGGCATAACTTTATCCTCTTAATCCCAATAAATTTATAACCGCTACCGTCGCAAATGCCACTAACATAAAAGTGATAACCGCAACTATCGAACGCCGAGAAAACCTCGCCATACCACAAATTCCGTGACCACTTGTACAGCCACTCCCTAATCGCGTACCAAAGCCGACGAATAAACCGGCGAGGATAAGGATAGGGGTGCTCGTCGTGATCGACACTTCCGGTGAAAAGAAAAAGAGCGTAAATAAAGCAGGAGCCGCCATAATCCCGAGCACAAATGCCACCTTCCAAGCGGTATCCCCTGCAATCGGTTTTAAAACGCCACTTAAAATACCGCTGATACCAGCAATTCTGCCATTAAAAAGAAGTAATAGGGAAACTGCCGCGCCAATTAATAAGCCCCCCATCGCAGCTGACCAAGGGGTAAAATTAGCCCAATCAATAGACATCATTATTTCTCCTGAACCGGACAATAAAGTTGGTAAAGTGTATTCAGTAACGTGAAGAGCTTTTCATCGGCAATCGCATAATAAATTCGTTTACCTTCACGACGTGTCGTCACGAGCCCTTCATGACGCAATACCGTTAGTTGTTGAGAAAGGGTTGGTTGCTGTATGCCCAGCGACGTTTCAAGATCGCTCACACACACCTCACCTTGCGTTAACTGGCATAACAGAAGTAATCGATCCGGATTACCTAATGTTTTCAGCAATGATGACGTTTGTGTTGCAGCCTGCTTCATCGCCAAAAGCAATTGGTTTGTAGAGTCCTCGCTCATAAATCCTCCCAATAAACACATTATCATAAAATATAATATATATTTTTATATAATGATAGCCAATAATGCTTGTTTCCTCATATCGGCTTATATTATGCTTAGTTATATGAAAACCGTTCGAATCCCCATTTATCTTCAACAAAAAGCCATGCGCATGCTGAGGGCAAAACTGAATTTAGCCCAACAAAAGCTGGAACAAATCTTTCCAGAACCAACACTTAACTATAAGCAGCGAGGAACAACAGCAGGGAGTGCCTACTTAAAAGAGTGGGAAATTCGTTTAAATGCTGTCTTACTGATTGAAAATGGTGATAGCTTCATTAATGAGGTGATCCCTCATGAGTTGGCTCATCTATTAGTGTATCAAGTCTTTGGCCGTAAAGGTATTGCTCCCCATGGCAAAGAGTGGAAGTGGATGATGGAACACGTTTTAGACGTTCCCGCAAAACGTACACATCGCTTTGAAGTCACGTCCGTCAAAAGTCGCACTTTTACCTACCATTGTGCGTGTTCCACAACGCACGAATTAACCATTAGAAGGCATAATAAAATTGTCAGAGGGGAGAATCAGTATTTGTGCCGAAAATGTGGGGAGGTTTTAAAACAGAATGAGTGGGTGAATGCGGCAGATGTTGAATAACACTGCCGCATCAAGTCGATGGTGTGTCTTTAGGCGAACTCCGTCATTACCAATTTGGCAATTTCGAAGTAAATAATTAGACCCGTTCCATCAATGAAGGTTGCAATAAACGGCGCAGATACTACTGCGGGGTCAACTTTTAATTTCTTCAATACCATTGGGATAATCGAAGAAACAATTGCACTCCACATGGTGATAGCAACAATAGTTAGACTTACTACAATCGTCACTTCAGCGCCCACACCCAGTATCCATGCCCTAATCAAAGCAGCTGCACCAATAGTCACGGCCACTAAGAAAGAGGTTGATACTTCTTTTTTCAATACCGCGCCCAAATTACGTAGGCTCACTTCCCCTAGCGCCATCGCCCTGACAAGGGTTGAAGTGATTTGCGTTCCACTGTTCCCGCCCGTTCCAATTAATAATGGAATAAAGAAGGCCAGAGAAATCGCAGCTTCTAATTGCTCTTCAAAGGCTTTTAATACTGTACCGGTATAAGCTTCCGCAACAAATAGCATTAATAGCCATACGACACGTTTACGCCATAACGTAATAGGACTGGTTGCTAAATAAGGCTCTTCAAGTGGTGTAGTCGCCCCTTGAAGTTGTGCGTCTAACGTATTCTCATCTTCAATTAATTCAGCAATATCTTGAGGACGTAATACCCCCATCAATTTGCCAAATTGAACAACGGGTATCATATCCAAACCACTATGGTTGATCAGATCATAAACATCATGACGTGATTGATCAGGCGCCACTGAAAAGTAGTTGTGTCTCATAATATCGGATACAAGCAACCCTTCATCCGCCGCTAATAGCGATTTGACTGAAAGAATACCATTTAAATAATTTTCCTGATCAACAACAAATAAATACGTTGGGATCTGCTCACCGTCTAAGTGTTCGATCAAATTCTTTTTCACGCAAGCAACAGAATCCGCAATAGAAACAGGCAAATAAGATTGGCTCATATATGCGCTGACAGTTGCGTCATCAATTTTTGGTTGCTGAGTGTTGTTGTTATTCAGGCGTGCGCCTTTCATTGCGGACTGAGCAATTGCTACAGATCCCGCTTTGTTCTGGGTAGTGAAAGTCATTTTTTTAGTCCCTAGTTACTGTTGTTTACTCAAACAGTACTCACATAGGGGCGAAACCAGATGAGAGAATGCGGTGGCTATCTCTACGTCTCGGTTTTAGCACTATACAACGTATCCAACTTACATTGGAAGTTACATGGGGATATACCTTCGTTCGATATATCCTGTCCTGATCTTGGGCGTCTCTCGACGTCGTCAGATCAGTAACCTGTGTTTGTATAGGAGCCTCGCCTAACGAGATACTGCACTTTTGATGCGACGCGAATTATAACCATAAGATTATTAATTACCACCCCGAAAATAGCGTTAATAACACATGTTGATTATCTTGTTTAGGTTTTGTTTAAGTTGATGTATGACAACAATTCGTCGCGTTACTAAATGTAACCAAGCATGTATTAATATTTTATTCACTGTTCAAAATACGCTGCTTTTGACTTATTTTTTACACGTGAATAAAAAACGTAGTTACCCGATTAATAAATTTATAACGCAATGACAAAAAAGGAAAATTACTTGATTTTATCTAATTTATTTTATCTTTCATCCTAAGGTAAAAGAATAATATTGAATATATTAATTTGCATTATTATAATTTTTTGAATAATCTATACTATATAAAACAAACCCGCCAAACAGGTAAATTATTTTATTTCTGTCACATCTTACTTAATTTAAATCAACCATCATAAAAAACGTCTTAATAAGAGAATGCACTTAATGCATTATTTAATTCGAAAAAAACCTCAGCTTATTAGTATTTCAAAATAAAAATACATAATCACATATTAATTTAGTGGTTAATATATTTATTTTTATTTTAAAATACCGCAAGGTTAATTAAAGAGTGAAGTTTTAATTATGGACAGAACCATTGTCGGTATGCTGACAAATCTAACATTTCGAGTGAATGATGAGATAAAAATCGCCGCTATATCAGCGTTAGGAGATTATAAAGCAACTATTGAACACCAAGAAGCTATTGTTCGTATTATCAATCTTTGCCAAGATCCAAATAAAGAGATTGCAGTATCAGCTATCAACACATTAAGTAAATTATCCGTTTATTTTATACCTGAAGGATATACACTTAAATAAACTCGTTTAATGTGTTATAACGATATTCAGTTACCTTTTATTATATAATAACTTACAACCAATTACGTATTTTTGTTTAATAAATAATACATAGGTCACTGTCTCATTACTTAGCCACTATAATGAGACAGTTCATTGATGAGATCACTTACGCTATTTCTGTATCACCTTGTAATTGGCAGCTACAAGCCAAGACATAACCGGCCGCAATCTCTTCTTCTGTCAATGTCATGGTACTGCTCGTCGTATAATTGCCTGAGAGTACTTTTGTTTTACAGCTACCACAAACACCAGCACGGCAAGCCGCAATGACTGGCTGTTTATTTTGTTCTAAAGCCGACAGCAACGACGTTCCGACAGGGACTTTAAAATCGACCAAACGGTGGCGTATTTTTAATGTCACTACGTCTTCACTTTCAACCGGCTCCGGCTCTAGCGAAAAACGTTCCATAAAGAAATGATCAGCAGGTACACCTAGGCTTTTAGCGAATTGCTGAGCATTCTTCATATAAGGTGTAGGCCCACAAGTCATGACCACTCTAGCGCTAATATCCGGCACCAAGGCAGAAAGTTTCTCAAGGGTTAATCGCCCTTCTGCGACGCCACCATTATCTGGCGTTTCCGCCATAATGCACAGTTGTAATCGAGATGAATATCGCTCAATCAACTGATCCCATTCATCCGCAAAAATGACTTGTTGGTTATCACGCACGTTAAACAAAACTTTGACATCCGCCTGAGGCCGATTAGCCATCAACCAACGCACCATCGACATAATTGGCGTCACACCACAGCCAGCGGCTAACATCAGATATTGGTTACTATTGAGCTCTGCACAGGTAAACTCCCCCTGAGCGTCAGAAAGCCAGAGATAATCACCGGGTTTTACTGCCCCCGTTAACCAGCATGATCCTGTGCCTTGTTCTAAGCGTCTTACCGTAATCGTGATAAAACGGCTTTGCCCAGGTGTCGATGAAATCGTATAAGCTCTCATGATTTCATCGCTGTTTTTAATACTAACAAGTGCATATTGACCGGGTGAATATGTATAAAAGTCGTGATTGATTAAATTAATCGTCCATACATCGGAGGTTTCTTGATGAATAGAATGTATTTGCATTCTATTTGGACATAAACTACTCGGCATTGTCATCCTATCACTCCAATTGGGGGGAAATATCCCCCCTTCACTCTTAATATTAAGCAGGCAGAATTTCAGCTAGATCTTGTTCAACTGTTGTAATGCTACGCATACCAAATTTTTCGTTCAGCACATTTAATAAGTTTTCAGTTAAGAAACCAGGTGCTGTTGGGCCGGTATAAATATTTTTAACGCCCAGCGACAACAGCGTCAGTAAAATAACAATCGCTTTTTGTTCAAACCAAGACAGAATCAAGCTCAATGGTAAATCATTAACGCCACAACCTAATTTTTCGGCTAAGTTCACTGCAAGCATGATTGCTGAATAAGCATCATTACACTGACCCACATCTAGTAGACGAGGCAAGCCTTCCAATGTACCAAAGTCTAATTTATTGAAACGATATTTACCGCATGCCAACGTGAGAATTAAGCAGTCTTCCGGTACACTGCGAGCGAAATCCGTATAATAACTACGCTCACCACGGCTACCATCACAACCCCCTACTAAAAATACGTGACGTAATTTTTTCTGTGAAACTAAATCAATTACGGTATCAGCGGCACTCAATAATGTTTGACGACCAAAACCAACCGTAATTTTGTGTTCAATTTCTGTATATGGGAAGCCATTCATTGATAGAGCTTGATTGATCATTTCAGAAAAATCATCTCCCGTTAAATGTTTCGCTCCAGGCCAACCCACGATACTGCGAGTCCAAATGCGATCTTTATACTGACCGACATCAGGGTCGATAATACAGTTTGAAGTCATCAGCACAGGACCCGGGAATTTCGCGAATTCCGTTTGCTGATTTTGCCAACCACTACCATAGTTACCAACAAGGTGTGAATATTTTTTAAGTTCAGGGTAACCGTGAGCAGGTAACATCTCACCGTGAGTATAAATATTAATCCCCGTTCCTTCCGTTTGTTCTAACAACATTTTCAAATCTTTCAGGTCATGGCCTGAAATAAGAATACATTTACCAGCAACAGGGCGAACATTGACCTCTGTTGGCACAGGGTGACCAAACTCCCCTGTTTCACCTGCATCTAGAATTTCCATGACTTTGAAATTCATTTGGCCAATCGCCATCGCGTTATCAAGCAGTTCATTCATATCCGCTGGTAACGTACCGAGCCACGCCATGATTTGATGATATTGACGATAAATCTCATTATCATATTGGCCCAATACATGAGCATGCTCCATATAAGCGGCAGCACCTTTTAGCCCATATAAGCAAAGCATACGTAAGCCATGAATATCATCACCCACTTGTGCTTTATCAATATCAAGTGCGAACGCTTCGGCTTGTTTTTGCAAGGTCGCAATATCGTTGCCATTTAATTGGATATTAATCAGGGGGTGATTAAACACAATGGCACTATTTTTAGCTTGGCATTGCTTGATTAATTTATCACGCAGATAAATCGCTTCACGTGCATAGCCAATAATACGCTCTGAATCAAAGTTAACGTTTGTCAGTGTTGAGAAAAAAGCTCGAGGAGCAAAGCTATCGACATCGTGGTCAATAATTCCCAATTCACGGGCCGTAACTGCACTCGCCGACAGACTTTGTAGTACAGCCACTAATAAATCTTGCAGGTCAGACGTTTCCGCCGTTTTACCGCACATACCCTGCGCGTATGCACAGCCATTGCCAGCTGGAGTTCTAATTGTTTGTTCACATTGCACACAGTACATGTTCATTGCCTCATAAGTTGCATTTTGAATACAACATTAAGATTAAACCTTTTTCGATAATAAGAAAGCGGATTTAAAGCTTATCTGATGCTTTATTGATCTATATTAATGTTTTTAGTAAATGAGAACTATTTGCATCTATCTCACTAATAAAATAAGGAAAATTAGCCTTATGACAGTATCCTTAAGATAAATAGTTTCATTTTTGCTCGAATTAGTACTTGCTAAATTTGATTTGTTAACTTGATAATACCCGCGCTTAATTTGTTAGGCACAAAAAGATTTCACTTAGTTAGTAAATGGCTTAAAGGATTTTTTATGAAGAAAAAGACTATTCTTGCAGTGACTATCTGCTCATTATTCGCGGCGGGTGTTACCAATGCTGCTGAGGTTTATAACAAAGATGGCAATAAACTGGATGTTTACGGTCAAATTGATGTTCGCCACTATTTTGCCGATGCAAAAAGCGGGGAAGATGGGGATGATTCACGAGTCCGTTTAGGGTTTAAAGGTGACACGCAAATTACAGACCAGTTAATTGGTTTTGGTCGTTTTGAGTGGGAAACGTCGACCAATAAAGCGGAAACCAGTAATGATAACCAAAATCGTTTAGCGTACGCTGGATTAAAATTTGCAGACTACGGCTCACTTGATTACGGTCGTAATTATGGTGTGATTTATGATACCAATGCTTGGACAGACGTATTGCCACTTTGGGGTGCTGATACCATGGATCAAGAAGATACTTTCATGATGGGCCGTAACCGCAATTTACTAACTTATCGTAATAACAATGGTTTTGGTTATATTGATGGTTTAAGCTTCGCTCTACAGTACCAAGGTAAAAATGGCGATCAAAATAAATCAACCGGCTCAAGCGCATTAGATAACAATGGTGATGGCTACGGTTTTTCTACCGCTTATGAATTAGGTTGGGGTCTCTCAATTGGTGGCGGTTATTCAAATTCATCGCGTACGCCAAGCCAGAATAATATTAAAACCGGAGCAACAGGAAAACGCGCCGAAGCTTGGAACGTTGGCAGTAAATTAGAACTTGATGAGTTATATTTAGCCGCGATGTATGGGCAAACACTCAACACAACCCGATTTGGCGATGATGACGCTGAGGCGATTGCCAACAAAACAGAAAATCTTGAACTAGTTGCATTGTATTCGTTCGATTTTGGCCTGACACCCTCCATTGGCTATAACCAATCTAAAGGTAAAAACCTAGGTAATTATGGCAATAAAGACTTAGTGAAGTATATTGCGGTTGGTGCATCCTACGATTTCAACAAGAATATGGCCGCTGTCATTGATTACAAAATCAATTTATTAAAAGATAACCAATTCACCGATGACTATGGTATCAATACAGACAATGTGCTTGGCTTAGGTTTAATTTACCAATTTTAAATCTATTTAAGTAATTCACCCCCATTATGGTTTTCATAGTGGGGTGAATTCCATCATACGCAATTATCCCCAAACGTCCTGTCATTCCCCGACTTAAATATTAACTTACCGATTATTTTATTAACAAACCTAATAAACTTTAGCGCATATCCCTTATTATTTACTTAAACTAGCTTACTTTATACAGATATTATAAATGATTACACATTTATGACTTATTAATTTCACTTTAATTAAATAACGTCATATTCCAATAATTAAAAAAAGTAAAGTCTTACGTTTTATTTGCTTTGTTTATTAAATAAAATACCTGACAATAAAATTGTGGTATGGTTTGACATACTGCTTGTCATACTAAAATTACAATAAGTTGCTATACATCACTAATAGAGAGTCATAAAAAGATGTCTGAACAAAGTTCAATGAGTCAATCCGCAATGAAATATCGTTTCGGAATACTCAGACGATTAAAAGAATCTAATAAGACCCCATTTGGCATATTGCTTTTATCCGCGGTCATTGGTGCATTTGTTGGCTTGGTGGGAACCTTATTTGAACTAGGCACAACATGGGTGAGCAACTATCGAAGCAGTTCTGTTAATGAACTTATTACCGACAAATGGCTACTTATTCCTGCTATGTTTGCAGTATCTGCAATATTAGCGATGATAGGCTATTATCTCGTCAAGAAAATCTCACCAGAATCAGGGGGATCAGGGATACCTGAAATTGAAGGCGCATTACAAGACCTACGCCCTGTACGATGGTGGCGCGTTATCCCCGTTAAATTTTTTGGTGGATTAGGTGCATTAGGCTCTGGAATGGTGCTAGGCCGCGAAGGCCCAACAGTACAGCTCGGCGCCAATATCAGCCAAATGTTTTATGATATTTTTCGTATTAAAGATAATGAATCTCGTCATACATTATTAGCTGCGGGTGCAGCAGCGGGGCTATCAACGGCGTTCAATGCCCCACTGGCAGGTATCTTATTTATTATTGAAGAGATGCGTCCACAATTTAAATATAGCTTAATATCCATAAAAGCGGTGTTTATTGGTTCAATTACCTCTACCATTGTCTACCAATTAATCAGTGGTCAAGCCGCCATCTTAAATATTGGACAATTTTCATCTGCTCCCTTAAATACATTATGGCTTTATTTAATTTTAGGAATGCTATTTGGGGTGATTGGTATTTGCTTTAACCGCTTTTTGCTTTATCTACAAACGAAATTCCTCGCATTTTATCAAAATAAAGTTTCTCGTTTTGTATTAATGGGAGGCCTAATCGGTGGATGCTGTGGTGCTATTGGTGTTTATACTCCTGAAGTTGTTGGAGGCGGTTTTTCTGTGATCCACCAAATGGTAGCAGGAAGTTTTACTGTATCGGTTTTAATACTGTTTTTTGCCCTACGCTTCCTCACATCCACTATCAGCTTTAGCTCTGGTGCCCCCGGTGGTATTTTCTCTCCACTACTCGCTTTAGGTACGCTTTTCGGGGGCATTTACGGTTACTGCGTGTTAGAGCTTTTTCCGGATTACCACATTGAAGTGGGCACTTTTGCTATTGCGGGTATGGGCGCTTTATTTGCCGCGACAGTCAGAGCGCCGCTAACGGGGTTAGTGTTAGTACTCGAAATGACCAGTAACTACCAACTTATTTTACCTATGATTATTACCTGTCTAGGCGCGACCATGGTGGCACAATTTTTAGGTGGTAGACCACTTTACTCGGTTTTATTAGAAAGAACATTGCAAAGAAGTGCACAAGAAAAATCAGCAGAGCAAACCAAAGCGGCGAGCTAAGCTTAATCAACCAGCGGGATGTTTTACGCATCCCGCAATTGTCTTAACCTAATCAAACACTACCGCTTTTTGGCAATTAATGTCGCGAAATTAAGTTTTATACGGTTACCTTGCGCATCCGTTCTATGCAGATGACCAGGATTTTCATTATATTTTAAAATCTCCCAGTCTTTGTAATATTCATGCAACTCCCCTGCTTTGAGGAAGCATTTGAATGGGATCAAATCTAAAGGAGCATCTGGCGTTTCAGCAGCACATACGATCACATTAATACCACCCGGTAATGTGTGTGCTTGCATGTTAGCAATAACATCCGCAATACGTTCACGCTGCAAAAACATTAATACAACGGTAGAGATGATTAAATCATAATCGTCTTTGATTTGATGGCTATTAATATCATAAATCGCAGTTTTAATATTTTCTATACCAGCTTGTTTTTTGACAAATTCAATGGCCTGAATATGTTGTGGGTTAATATCTACCGCTGTCACGTCATAACCTTGCAATGCAAGATAGAAGCTATTGCGTCCACGTCCTGATCCTAAATCTAACGTTTTACATGGCTGAGACAGGTTATTTTCACACAAAAATCTCACTTCCGAATGTGGGATAGTTAAGCCATATTCTTTATAGAATTTGATATCGGGATGACATAAAAAGGAGAGTTGGCACTGCATATCATCGCTGCAATCCGAAATTCGATGCCAAACTTGAGGCTCAATAATCGGTGGTTGGTTATTAATATCAAATGTAAATTTTTGCTCGCTACCGTCTTCTGAAAAAATAACAAAATCGAGTGTTCCTTTTAGTACTCGAAGTTGTGCATAGGTATCTTCTTTCGTGTTATGGCGCTCTTGAAACATCAGAGGAAGAGAGGCTTTATCCCACACAGGCATAGTCTTATAACAAACTAACTCGCTCATATCATCACCTTTAAGTTGCATATTAAATACATCTTATAACTTTATTAATCGACCTGCAAAGGTTTCATAAGATGATGTTTGGTAGCTTGATCAGAATCAACCTTCTGGAAAACCAGAAGGTTGATAGCGGAAGATTAATAACCCAGTTGTTTTGCTGATAAACCTAAAAACTCAAAAGGCTCACTCTCTACATACTCATTGGTCGCATCGCCAGAAAAAATATGACTCTGCTCAGCACCGAGGGTCAGTTTTTTCACCTTGCCCGTTTCAGCAGAGAAATCAATCTTCTTAAGGTTAGTCCAAAAGATATTTGGGGTTAGAGCGGATTCGAAGAAATAGAGTTGACGTTTATGATCAACTAGAGTCCGCCAGCGAGTCGAGGAAATTTCAGGTGAGTTTTCTGTGGTTAATCCATAAGGAACAGACACATTACGAATAACGCCGAACACACTGGCAACAGCTTTATTTGGTGTTGTCTGTTGTGGGATAGCATTAATATAAAATTGTGCACGTGCAAACCGATCCGCTGAGCGGTTTGTGCCCGGCAACATAACCGTACCACCTATTCCTTGCCAATATTCTTGCATAGCTAATTGCTTTTCATAAATAGGTGAATTTGTCATGACTTGATATTGGCGACTGTGGTGAATAACTTGCTTACCATTAATGTATTCAACAATCGCACTATCACCACTCGCATCTGACAATGATAAATGCAAAGTGGCTAAACGGTCTTGCCCGGGTACGTTATCGGTCATAACCAATAACGGTGTTTTCTCTAATGCTTCTACTGCTTCAGCCACCGTCGCAAAGTTATCAAGCATATATTGAGCCCATAATGAGATAGAGAGCGCTGGCTGCTTATCATTCGCTGGCGGGTATTGTGATTCTGCAAGCCATAATAAATTAGCCACTAAACCTTTTTCATTCACCCCATCGGTCGTTGAAATATCATAGCCTGATGCAATCACACTACCGTATTTTGACGTCCATTTTAGGGAGTTAGGCCCAGCGATACCCTCTCTCTTCATTCCTCGCGGAAATATCCATAAATTAGTCCCAATATCATATTTCCAGTCCATCGTCCTCGCGGTCATGGTTTGCTGATCTTCACCTAAATACACGACGCGCGTACATGCTTGAGTGACAACTGAGGGAACATAAACTGCGGCCGCGGTGAGTAGTGCAACCATGCTTTTCTTAACAAACGACATCTGACCTCCTAGAAACAAAGAGTTACCGCCAATAGACTTTACACATCGTCAAACAGTGATGGACTGAATAAATAAAATGTATCAACTTGGCTCAATTAACATGTTCATATTCATCATAAAATTGAAAATATAATTTGATGATAAAAGTATAGAAGAATTATGAGCTATGCGCAGGACGAATCAACCTTTTGAAACATTCAATAACAATTAAAGGCTATTTAGCTTCAAAAAATACATTCATTAATGTGAGGATATATTCGACTTTGTCTATTAAACCGTCATATTTGGCAGGGAAATAACATGATGAAGCAATATCCCATCATTTTAAGATGGGATATTGCGTCACTGATTATTGATTCGTGCCAGCGAATAGAGAGCGTAAAAAGGCCGCTTTTTTCTGGCTATCTGGCATCGCCAAAATGTGATCGTAAAAACTCATTGTAATACGGCAAGTGACCGCCGGTTGCTGCTTAGCTTTTTCTAAATCCCCTAGTAATGAGGTTTTCTTACCATATTTTGCAGTTAATTTAGCCTGAATATTCGTCAGAATTGTGTTTTTTTCTTCATTCGACAATGTCGGCTGTTTAACGCCAGCTTCACTGGAAATCAGTAATTCATTGGTTGCCTCTAATTGTTTAAGGAGGACCGAATGACTTTTTTGTGGTGGCATAATCGCCGCTGAATCACGCAAATATGGGAACAGTGAATAGAAACAGGTTTTTCCTGACGGGTCTGCTTCCAACAGCACATTTAAATAATCGTTCACTTTGCTGGTAAAATTAATGATGGATTCATCCGAAGCATAAGGGATACGTTCAGTCACGAGCTTCATGACACTACCCACTATCTGATCAAACATATGTCGGCTCAGTAGTTCATTAGAAGGATCGTAATCACGAACAATATTTTCTATGGCTTGATAAACATCAGGATTGATTTTTTTTATCGTTTTAATAACCGGCATATCTTTTTCGATATCAGATAATGCCTCTATCTGAGCAACGCTTAATGGTGCCTCTAAAGAGCTTGATTGAACTTCAGCCTCTGCTTGTGTTGATAATGTATTGTTATCTTTGCCCAACCAATAAAAACCGAGTGCAAACGCGATAAAAATAACAACAACAATCAGTGCTGTTTTACGTGAATTATTTGTCTCCAAGAGCCTATACCTTTATAACAATGCCTGACTAATAAATCGCCTCAACTGACTTATCCTAAATAAGCACTTACGATCAAGCCATTTGATTTTTAATGTATTCTACCCTGTTACAAAGTCATTAAGCTATAGGAAAAAGGGAAATTAAAAATCCAAATATATTGCCCCCAATGCGCGGGTCGCATTGAGGGCATTTTAGGCTAAAGAATCATTACTTCTCTTGCACGCCTTCAACTGAAATTAACAACTCAACTTCTTGAGATTTAGGACCTAAGTCTGATTTGATGTTAAAATCTTTCAGTTTAATATTCCCTTGTGCTTCAAAACCAGCACGGTATCCACCCCAAGGGTCTTTACCTTCACCCATCAATTTAGCATCTAAAGTGATAGGTTTAGTGACACCATTGAGTGTGAAATCACCTGTAATTTTGTAATTTTCACCCTCTTTTTTCACGTCAGTAGAGACAAATTTCGCTTCTGGGTACTTCGCCGCATTCAAGAAATCGCCACTACGTAGGTGCTTATCACGTTCAGCATGGTTAGTATCGATGCTACCCGTTTTAATTGTCACCTCGACTTTGTCTTTTGCAGGATCTTTTGCATCGTAGGTAAAGCTACCATCAAAGTCTTTAAAGCTGCCATAAACCCAGCTATAACCCAAATGTTGGATACGGAATTCGATAAATGCGTGTTGACCTTGCTTATCAAATTTATAGGTTTCAGCTAATGCAGAACCTGCTGTTAAAAATAATGCTCCAGTTGCCAGACCAAGAACCGTTTTCTTAAACATATCTTTCTCCACGTTTATTTATCGGGATTAAAACCCAACATTCTTTTTAAAGTAATATCACCATCAAAGAAGTGATGTTTAAATGCTGCAAAGGCATGTAAAAGTGATAGCAAAACAACTGCCCAAGCAAGATAAAGATGAATATCCCCTGCTGTATCTGCTTGTGTTGCTGCACCAGTAAATAAAGCGGGTACTTCAAACCAACCAAAAACACTAATGGGTTGACCATCAGCAGTTGAGATTAAATAACCACTGATCAAAATACTAAATAAAATCACATAAATTAATATTTGTGCGATCGCTGAACTTATTTTGGTTAAACGACTATAACTCTCAAGCGGTTTAGGTGATGGAGAAATAAACCGCCAAATCACACGAAATGCCATAACAATAAATAATAAAATACCTATACTTTTATGAATTTCGGGTGCTTGATGATACCAACTATCATAGTAACCAAGGGTCACCATCCATAAACCCAGTGCGAACATTCCATATACAACAATCGCAACTAACCAATGTATGAGCAGTGATATATGCCCATAACGAGTGGCACTATTTTTCCATTGCATGATAAATAGCCTTATAAATTAAAAGGTAATCATTTGTTTTAATAACCTGCCGTAATCATAAGGGGATTTTTAAATTATTCCTATCCCTAACTTAAACAAATATTTTGTTGAACATATTCAAATACTATCAACATTATCGTTTTTTCAATAAATTTCAATTTGTCTAGTGCCAATCATTTAATGTAAATAAAATTATCTTCAGTTTATGTAAATAAAAGAAACCATTTATTTTTATTACTCTTATTGCAACTATAATTTTCGTTATAACTTATATAAAAAAAATATAACCTAATTTTGTATTCTGTCTAATAAATCGTTGTCATTGTCCATAAAACACTTAAATTAAATGGGCTTGTTAGCCACTATCTTCCCTCTCATTATTCTACCGATATAGGGTGGTCATACTATGTACAAACTTTGGATTGCTAATAAAAATTACTCTTCGTGGTCACTACGCCCTTGGGTTTTGCTCAAAACGCTCGGTATCCCTTTCGATGAAAACCTCTGTTATTTTGAAACTGGTAGAGGGAAAAGTAGCCACGATAAGTTTAAAAATTTCTCACCCACTGGTCTTGTTCCTTGCTTAGTCGATGGGAAGCAAACAATCTGGGATTCGCTGGCGATTTGTGAGTATCTCTATGAAGCGTTCCCTCAAGTATGGCCTGCTGATAAACAAGCACGTGCATGGGCTCGCTGCGCTAGTGCAGAAATGCACTCTGGATTCACGGCGCTTCGCCAAACATGTCCGATGAATCTGACTCACCAAGCTCCATTAGAAAAACTTTCTCGAGAATTACAAGCCGACCTTAATCGGCTTCAACAGTTATGGCAAGAAGGCTTTACGACCTTTGGTGGACCATGGCTAGCAGGGAATCAATTTACGGCGGTGGATGCTTTTTACGCCCCTGTCGCCTTTAGGATCCGTAGTTATCAACTGCCTATGAGTAATGCCGCTCAACAATGGGTTGACCGCATGCTAGCGTTACCGGCAATGCAGGAATGGTATCGAGCAGGGCTTGAAGAGCCAAGCGTTGAACATATCTAATACGATTGGGCTGTTTGCAGCCCAACTTAACCGATTGTTTATAAAAAAATCATCTGTACGAGCATCAAAACTAATTTTTGTTCAATATGGCTAAATCGCCCGCAAATATCGGTTGTAATACCATCAATTACAGGTTTTCATCCCATGGATCTGCTGTCATGACATCGCCATTCGGCGTATGAAGCGTGACTTTTTCGTTTTTAAACCATTCTGCCAAAGAGAAACCACCTTTTGGTGTCTCAACATGTATATCAATGCGGCATAAAGGCGTATTCGCTTTAATGGCAAACTCCGCAAAGTCTTCTTTTTTGTAGCGTGTAGGGCAACGGATCAAAACATCCAAATCACAATCTGCGAGCATACTTTGAATATCGGTCACTAATGTATAGGCACAGCTCCCTGTCACCGCCCATTTCCATGGCCAATTATGCTGTGAAAGTAATAATAATACTTGTACTGGCGGTAATGCGATAAACATAGAGCGCTGTAATTCTCGTGAGTTAGAAACGAGAGACTCTACATTCATAATATGAGTAATTGCTGACTTATCTATTTGAGTAATAACACGCTGTCCCGGTTTGATCCCTCGAATACCCACTGAAAGTTTATTTTCATCCGTTGCTTCTCGGCGCACGACCAATGGCAATTGCTTATTCCATTGAGAAATAACCCATTCCGGCAGTGATTCCACGGGTAAATCATCAAGGCTGCTGATCCAGACAAAATCATGGGGATTCACTTGCATTACAGATTCCTTATTTTAATTCTAATGACATGCTCTTAGATTATTATGCAATTTTTAGATGGCAAAAAATACCGTTAGATGGAATTTGGCATTTTGTGTCTATTTTCATTCTAATTGATTGAGTACAGACCTTTGGCCGATATTTATGATAGTATAAATTTACTTTAATAAATAATAACTTACACCGCAATTTGTGAGCATCTTTTTATGAGGAAAATACCAGCGATTAATGACGGTCTTATGTTTAGTGGCTGTATGCTATTAAGTGCAGCAGTTGCTTTCGCCATTATGGATGTGCAAGCTTCTATGTGGGCCGCTTTCTCAACACTATATGCCTTTAACCTTTTTAACGCCGCTAAAGAGTATAAAAACTATTTCTATACGGCTTTTTGGTTAGCCATGATCATGCTCGCCATTTTTATTGGGGATACCTTACGGTTAGGCACCAGCTTTTATGTTTACCTAGCTATTTTCTCTTTTATTTATTATCAACTCTATGGAACCGATCCCGTTATGGATTTGACGATGAAATTTATGATTATCATGTCAACCATTGGAACGGTTCTACCGGATATATCAAAGAGCCTTGCACTGGGTTTTTTAATTGGGAGCAGCGTCACCCTAATGACCTGTTACCTGCTAAGTAAGAAGATGCATCGCCATATTATCCTTACTGGTAGCCTCGTCGAACAAAATTTATTTACGCTACGCAAATACATTATTCCTCGGTCGATGACTTATGCTATTGGTTTATCACTTTCGTTAGCGATCCCTCGGATGTTGGAGCTCGGCCATTTTTATTGGACGCTACTGACATTTGTGTTTGTTCTACATCCAAAATCACAAAGTATTATTCATATAACGCTACAACGTGTTGCGGGTAGTTTGCTCTCGGTTATTTTACTTTATTTTTTATTCAATACCCCTTTGATGCCTTATATTGGTCTTACCGCTATTGTGGTTTTTGCCTTTTTAATGCCGATGAGTTTCCATCATGGTTATACTTTTATGACCTTTATCGTGACAAGTTTGATCCTTTCCGTGCTTGAACAGGTCATCTATTGGCGACACCCTGCCTATGTACTGCTATTTGATAGGGTATTGGAAACGGCATTAGGTGGCGTTATTGCCAT
The DNA here is from genome assembly GCF_028482435.1 of Providencia sp. PROV119. NCBI lineage: Bacteria > Pseudomonadati > Pseudomonadota > Gammaproteobacteria > Enterobacterales > Morganellaceae > Providencia > Providencia sp. PROV119. Next base: position 247,966 of record NZ_JAMPQL010000007.1, on the reverse strand, counting down.
TATCACAAGTATCATCTTAAAACTGTTTAGGGATGCCAAATAACAACCTGTCTAGCTAAGATGCCCTGAGTGTTCAGGGCGTTTCCATTATTTCCCCCGAAAACTGCGCGTAATGTTCAGTAAATGGTTAAGGGAATACCACTATACTTCTCCACATTGAGATATACTCAAATAGAGCGATGTAGGAAATCTGATCCAATTGCAGCTATAAAATTTAACTATAGCTTAATGTTATTAATAACTTGCGGGGAAAATGATGAAAATATCGATTATTGGAGCGACGGGTTTCGTCGGCAAGGTTCTCGTGAATGAAGCCTTATTTCGCCAACATCAAGTGACAGCCATTTCTCGCCATAGTAACCAACTACAGCAACATGCTCATTTAGTCACCGCTTCAGGGGATGTTACTGATATTGCTTGGCTAACAGCACGCCTTAAAGGGCAGGATATTGTAATCAGTGCTTTTAATGGCGGCTGGCAAAACCCAAACCTATATCAAGATACAGTGACAGGCAATCAGGCTATTTTACAGGCCGTCAAACAGTCTGGCGTTAAACGCTTTATTGTCGTAGGGGGTGCTGGAAGTCTTGAAATCGCTCCTGGAGTAGAATTAATCGATTCCCCTGACTTCCCTGCTGAAATCAAACCGGGAGCGCAAGCGGTCAGAGAGTTCAAACAACAACTGCAAAACACCCCCGAGCTAGATTGGACATTTGTCTCTCCTGCCGCGGTGTTAGAATCAGGTGAGCGCACACAAACATTTCGGCTTGCAGGCAACCAATTATTGATGAACGGTAACGTTCCTGCCAAAATTTCAGTTGAAGATCTTGCGGTTGCCATTCTTGATGAAGCAGAAAAGCCGCAATTTATTCGCAAACAATTTACAGCTGCTTATTAAAAAGCAGGGTTTGCTCCTGACTCACATCACGAGGAGCAAACCTAAACTTATTTGGTTATAAGCCAAATTTCTTTTTCAGCTTATCCAGTAACTGTTGCTGAAAATGTTCAAACTCCGCTCTTGGTTGCTGTAACCTAATAAAATCCAATAAGGGGTCAGCCACTTCGGTACGTACACCGCTCATCTCTTCTATAACAGCAAGTCCACAGAAAGGCACATACGCCTCTGAATATCCACCTTCATGAACGATAACTAACTTACCGTCACACAAGCTATCCGCGGCATTCATCACAAGACGAGTCATGTCACGAAAACTCTCACTATGCAGTTGCATTCTGGCTAATGGATCCATGGCATTCGCATCATAACCACTCGCCACAATAATCAATTCAGGCTTAAAACGTGCCAATGCAGGGATCACTATCTGCTCCATCGCATAGATGTAACTGTTGTGCCCTGCTCCCGCGAGTAGCGGAATATTTATGTTATACCCTGTACCATCTCCACCACCAATATCATCTTCCCCACTGTACCCAGGAGGAAAACAACCATCTTGGTGTATTGAAATGGTTAAAACATCTGAGCGATCCCAAAAAATATGTTGAGTTCCATTGCCATGGTGAACATCCCAATCAATGACAGCGATACGCTCAATATTAAATAGTGTCTTAGCGCGTTCGATCGCTAATGGGATATTCGCAAGGAAACAAAATCCCATCGATTCATCCGGTAAACAGTGGTGACCCGGCGGGCGTGAAAGACTATAAGCATTGTCCAATTCGCCTTTAAGTACTGCCTCTACAGCAGCACAAGCCAATCCTACAGATAATTTAGCAATCTCATAGCTTCCAGGGCCTAATGGTGCTTCTTTTCCCAACAGCCCTCCCCCATTATCACTCACTTGTTTAAAACGGGTTAAATATTCTTGAGGATGTATTTTAAGTAATGTCTCTTCAGTTGCAGGCTCAGCGGAAGATAAAATCAGAGAGCGGCTTAAACCAGAAACATCCATTAGGCTTTTCAGCCGCCTTTTCGTTTCCGGTGATTCCGCATGTGAAGCTCCAGCGGGAGGCTGTACCCAGCCGCCAACGGGTAACGTTGTGGCATGTAAGCCAGTACTATGCCAAAAACAATGTTCATCGAAGAAAAAACCTGTTTTACGCTTCATTGACACCTCACTCATCATGTTTTTTGTTTACACAAAATTAACACAATGGAAACACACAAACAGGTTAATATATTAATAATGTGACTGATATTACAATTCAATTTTTCACATTTATACTGTTTATTACTGGCAATAATGGCATCACAAACTTATTAATATCGTAATAAACAAAAAAGCCGGTAATAAATTACCGGCAAACAATAGATAACAGATTTTGGTTTGGTTTTGGTACGTACTCTACAACCTCGGCTGTTTCTCACTAATTCAAGAAACAACCGTCTGTGAGTATTAATAACTACTTTTCATACTTTTCATCACGATGTTTAGCGGCATACGTTTCACTATTGATCCAACTATGGTCTTTTTCCCACGTAAAGAGCCACTTACGTGTCGGGCCAGCCATTACATTTAAGTAATAGTTATCGTAACCCGCCATTGTTGCCATTGGATGGTAGCCTTTAGGCACCATGACGACGTCCTTATTATATACCGCCATGCACTCGTCTAATTCACGGTCATCCGTGTAAACACGCTGCATACAAAAACCCTGAGATGGATTCAGACGGTGGTAATAGGTTTCTTCCAAATAAGTTTCTGCGGGTTCATTATCGGTATCATGCTTGTGACTTGGGTAAGAGCTTGTGCACCCTTCATCAGTAAAGACTTCAACCACCAGTAAGCTATCTGCTGATTTATTATCAGGTAGAATGTTATGAACATAACGCTTGTTATTACCATGACCACGCTGCTCAGCATCAATGTCTTCTGGCCCTATCAAGCGTGTCGGATACGTGCCTTTACCTTTTGCTTGGCATACTGCTAGCTCTAGCGCCGTTTCTGCTTTCACCTCAACCGCTTCTTGTGCTGTCACATAAACTGCATACGGTTTTTTGCGCTCAAAAGGATCCATACGGTCGCCGATATTTTCGAATGTTTGCCCCGGCGTTTTCACCGTTGCTTTACCTGCAACCAACACTAGACAAACTTCATTCTCAGATGCCGGCAAGGAAATAGATTCACCTTGTTTGAGTTCATACACATCAAAGTGCACATATCCCCAGTTGGCGATTTCAGGCGTAATATGCTGAGTACGCTTATGCGCATCTGGAGAATGATACTTTGATAATAATTTAGACATATCGCTTACCTCGGCCTCTAAAAAATACTTTAAGCTGTGGAAGCTCAGTTACCCGAATCATCGATATCACTCGACTCATCGGGCTAACTTCACTCTTCAATTATTAGCAACTCAAATAATTGAGATTTGCTATCCATGGTCATTTAGATAAGACCTGCATCTTTCGCGAATTTATGCAGATTCTTATAGCCCATTGTCGCATAAGTCAGCGGATGAGCGATGGCAGGATCTTGCTCCGCTTCAACCACTAACCAGCCATTTTCATACTGGCTATTTTTCAATACTTTAAATACCGCTGGATAATCAACACAACCATCACCAGGAACCGTAAAGACACCCGCTAAAACAGCATTTAAGAAGCTGGTTTTACGGTTTTTCACGTCTTTTAGCACATCAGGGCGAATATCTTTACAGTGAACGTGGTTGATGCGTTTAGCCCAACGTTTCGCAACCTCGACAGGATCTGCTCCGGCAAACGTTAAGTGGCCTGTATCAAGCAGTAAACCAACTTCATCACCGGTGTGTTTCATCAGGTTATCAACATCTTCCGCTGATTCGATCACGGTTCCCATATGATGGTGATACGCGATTTGTACGCCTTGAGATAAGGTATATTTAGCGAATTCGGTTAATTTTTTACCGTATTCTTCCCATTTATCCGCAGGGAACAAAGGACGCATATGGACAGGTTTGTCTTGGTCGCCATGAATACAGTGAGTGACTTCCGCGAACACCATCACTTTTGCACCCAAATCGCGTAATAACGCTAAGTGGCCTTGCACTGCTTCAATTTCTTCTTCTACGCTGCGAGTCAGTAGTTCGCCTGAATACCAACCTGAAACTAATTTAAGATCATGCTTTTCTAAAATTGGCCCTAAAATTTCGGCTTTACGTGGAAATTTATTGCCTAATTCAAAACCGGCAAACCCCGCCTGACGACCTTCAGTTAAACATGTTTCTAAAGGCGTTTCTGCGCCCAATGTTGGTAAATCATCATTGGTCCATGTCAAAGGGTTAATTCCGAGTTGGATTGCCATGATGAAGCTCCTGTGTATAGGTAAGAGTAAAATTATTTACGCTGACGCCATAAGGCGATCAGGTTGTGATAATTAGATTTAATGGTCTGCACTAACGCGTCATCATCCAGTTCACCTTTCATCCATGCGAGAGAAGGTTTACCAAATAAGGTGCGACCTACTGCAAACCCTTTTACAATCGATTTCCCAGCAGCAGCATTGAAACCCGCTTCTAGCTCTGATTGTGGCGCATCAAGACCCAGTAACACGACACCACGGCAGTAAGGGTCTCGCTCTTGGATCAATCTATCCACTTCATCCCAATTCTCGGCTTTCAATGGCGGCAGTTTCCACCAATCTGGCTTGATACCAAGGTTATAGAAGCGTTTGATGGCTCTGAGGTATAGTTCGTCATTACGTTCCATATCAGCCGGTAGAATAACTTCAAGCAGTAGTTCATGGCCGGATTGGCAACAAGCGCTATAGACCTCTTGTACCGTTTTTTCCTGCTCAAGGCGTAGTGGATGGTTATCTTCTGGGTGGAAGAAAACTAAGCACTTCACAATATGCTCTTTTGGCCAACTGACTAGCTGTGAGCCAATATTACCGTGCTCTAAACACAGTGGTCTTGAAGCCGGTAGTTCAATTGGACGCCCAATCCACCAACCACGTCCCGTCACATCATTTAGCACGTCTTGACCAAATGTACTGTCACACAGTAGCCCCGCTTTACCTTGTAAGTTTGCTTCCTCCGCGACTTCACGGCTGGCACGGAAAATCAATTTTTTCAGATAAGGAATACATGAAACATCAGCTCCCGCCGCGCGAGCCATATCAACGAACTGAATTCGATGATCAAAAGCCATGACACACAGCTCTTCCCACTGTGTTGCACGAGTCGTAACACGATGTAAGTGATTTAACATCGGATCTAAGTCAGGGCGCGGTACAACCGCCGCACGCTCAAGATAGTTATCTAACTCAAGCTGACTTGGCATCGCTGGTGCACAGCCATGACGAGAAACCACCAGCGCGCCACACGCATTGGCATAAGTACAGGCTTTTTCCCAACCTTCTCCATTGAGATAACCGCGAAGTAAGCCCGACATAAAGGCGTCACCTGCTCCCAATACATTCAGGACTTCAACCCGTACCCCTTTGACAGTAATACCTTCATCCAAGGTGTCTGGGATTGCATCAGTAAATACCGAGCATCCAAGTGCACCTCGTTTACACACCAGTTCAGCGCCGGTCAATTGACGAATATTTTTTAGTGCTTGAATGGTGTCGGTAGAGCCACCTGCAATATGGAACTCTTCTTCTGTTCCGACAATCAGATCAAATAACGATAAAACCTCTTGCAGCTGTTCTGTCACTTTGTCCGATTCAATAAAGCGGGTTTCACCATCCCCTAATGAAGTGAGTCCCCAAAGTACTGGACGGTAATCGATATCAATCGCCGTTTTCACCCCGTTGCGTTTCGCGTATTCTAGGGCTTTTAACACTGCTGCTCGGGTTTTAGGGTGTGATAAATGGGTGCCTGTAATCGCCAGACAACGTGCCGATGCAATGTACTCTTCACTAAAGTCATCTGGCGTGATAGCCATATCAGCACAGTTTTCACGGTAGAAGATCAGAGGGAAAGTATCTTCATCTTTGATCCCCAAGATCACTAACCCAGTTAATCGCTCTTTATCCGTAATTAGATGGCTAGTATCACAACCTACCCGCTGTAATTCTTCACGGATAAAACGTCCCATGTGCTCATCACCAACACGCGCCAACATTGATGACTTCAAGCCTTGTATTGCTGTTCCGTACGCAACGTTCCCTGAAGATCCTCCGAGATACTTAGCAAAGCTACTCATATCTTCTAAGCGTGCACCTATCTGCTGTCCGTAAAGGTCAACGGCGATACGGCCCATGCAGATAACATCTAACTTCTTCTGCTTATCCATTAATTACCCCTTGAACAGAATTAATTGATTTCAGTGACTTTAACCCAACGCTGTTCTTCATAAGAACGTGCGATAGCATCGAGAATACGCGACACTTTCCAGCCCTCTTCAAAATCAGGCCACATATTTTCACCGGTCGCGACACCATCAATTAAATCGCGGACTTCAACTGTTTTTTGGTCATTAAACCCAATACCATGCCCTGCGCCATTACAGAAAGGTGCATAGTCAGGATGCTCTGGGCCAACTAAAATTGTTTTAAAACCTTGGCGATTGGAAGGCTCATCATGGCGGTATAGTTTTAGCTCAGCCATTCTCTCTTGGGTGAAGGATAAAGTCCCTTTAGTACCCGTAACCACATAGGTTAACCCCATTTTACGCCCTGCCGCGATCCGTGAAGTTTCGATAACGCCCATCGCTCCACTCGCAAAACGAACCATGGCATGAGCCTGATCTTCGTTTTCCACATCGACCATCACTGACGAGCCGGCCTTTTCTGGACGCTGCTTAATGACAATTTCCATATCACCGCATACCGTTTCAATATCACCGACTAAGAATTGCGCCATGTTGACAATATGGGCTGACAAATCACCTAGAGCACCTAAACCGGCTTTTTCTTTAAAGCAGTGCCAATGGATTGGTGCATTAGGATCTGCCATATAATCTTCATTATGAGTGCCGTAGAAATGAATAACTTCTCCAATCTCACCATTAGCGATGATCTCTTTTGCCAATTGGGCCGTTGGGTTTTTCATGTAATTAAAACCCACTAAGGTTTTCACACCAGCTTTCTCAGCGGCAGCCACCATCTCTTTCGCATCGTCAGAGTTGAGGGCTAATGGTTTTTCGCAATAAACATGTTTGCCATGCTTAATTGCTTCCATCGCCATCTCTTTGTGCAAAAAGTTTGGTGAACAAATATCGACCACATCAATGTTTGGGTCCGCAACTAATTTTCGCCAATCATCCGTTGAGCGATTAAAGCCCAACTCTTTAGCACGTGCTTCGGCTAATTCAGGCGTGACTTCCGCGATCATTTCGCGAACCAATTTGCCTTTTAATGGGAAAACAGTCGGCGCTTGCGCATAAGCTATTGCGTGAGCACGACCAATATAGCCAGTACCAATCAGACCAATGCGGATTTCTTTCATTCTGTATTCTCCCTTCGTGCAACTCATCATGTGTAGCGCAAGCTAGCCCGATGTCTGTGCCTGATGTTTTTATTTGATACTGACTTTATACGGAATATTTATTTCATTTTCAACAAAACGAGAAATATTAATTTCATTATGTGATCTAGCCTTAATTTTTTGTGTAATTAGTTAATATATAAAGAAATAAAAATAATATTCTTTATATCTAATCTCACGAATGAAATAAAAAAGGGTTAAAAATGAAATGAAAATTTCAAAAAATCATTATAAATACTATTGTGAGCGCTTATAGAGCTGTTTAATAACAGGATGTTGGGAAGGGTAAATCACTTTAGATTGCGCTAAAAAGAGTTCTGCTGTAGCAATAGCATCAGAGAGCGCATTGTGGGCATCATAATCGGGTAGCTGATAACGGCTTCTTAAGGCTGACAGACTAAAGTCATTACGATTAATATTCTTATGGCTTAGTAACGTTTTTTCAATGTTAAGCGTATCAAACCAGAGCAAAGGGAGTTCTTTGATATTCAATGCCTTAGAAAGAAAAGCATGTTCTATCGCACTGCCGTGCGCCAAAATACACTTACCTTTTGCTTCATGTAAAAATGATGCAATGGCGTGAGGCAACGATACCCCATCGCTGAGCTGTTCCGGCGTAATGTGGTTAATCACCGCCGTTTCTGCTTTCACCGGTTCGTTATCATTCACATAATAGTGTTGGGCGCTTTTGAGTAGGATTTTGCTATCTGCAATGGTCACCATCCCAATACTTAAAATTCTATCTTTTTCAGGATCTAACCCTGTAGTTTCTAAATCAATCGACAGAATTTGTTGGGTTTTTAATAAACTATCCTCGCTCGGTATCGGTGATTGTAAGGCTGCCTGCAATAGCTTCGGTAGTTGGGGTGAACGCAATAATTTCGCACGGCGACGTGCTAAACGCGCCAATGGCTGGTGGTAACACAGCATTGAACCTATCATTTCATCACACCTTTAGCATGATAACGTTGTTCCGCCGCTTCTTGCGTGCGAGCTATAATACGAAACGCATCTTTCAAATGATTTCGTTCAAATTGCGTGAGCCGCTGAGGCACAATTAAATTCGATAACGCATCTCCGGCTAACAATGCCCTGCGCTGGCAGCCAAATCGCACCTGATTAATAAACAAATAAGCTTCTGTTAACTCTTGGCAAGACGCTGCACTGATAATGCCTGAATCACGCGCCACTTCAAACCGAGTCAAGGTTGATGGCGTAAAAATACCAGCTTCTAATGCGTAAACTCGTGCAAGCTCCACTAATAAATTAACGGCTTGCTTTTTAATATTAAAGACACTGTGGTTTTCGCCATTTTTAACCAACACAAACTGCCTAAACATACCTAAAGGTGGATTTATGCGCGTTGAATTAGCGACCAACATTGAAAGTAACCGCTTACTTCCTTTTAAATGTGATTCTGCTGAACGCACCAATGAGTTAAACAGCACTTGGCTACCATAAAGAAACCGAATATCTAAAAAAACTGAAATGTTTAATAAGGCCAGTTGCTCAGGCTCTTTGAGCCACTGTTGATAATAGGTCTGCCACTGTGTTAACGGCTTACACCACTTGGGATTGGTCGCCATAATATGCCCAGGACAGAGAGAATAGCCGCACTCGTCTAAACCATAGCAGACATACTCTGCCAGTTGCCTAAACCAGCCCTCCTCCTCCTTAGTCACTTCACGCGCTAAAATGATCCCATTGTCTTGGTCTGAAAGATAATGCATCTCTTGTCGTGCCTGTGAACCTGCGGCAAACCAGCAATAGTCACAGGGAGGCTCTCCTAGCTCTCGTTCCGCCAGCCTTAACAATTGCTTATTAAATGCATCAGCAATTAATGTCATCATTAATTGAATAGTGTGTGATTGAACACCGGATTCAATCAAAGACTCAAACACAGCTTGCCTTTGTACCCCAAGCATTTTTAATTCAGCAAGGCTCTCTTGGCGATAGATGCGGCTAATCAAATACACCGCTTGCATGCTGTTTTTCTGCACTAAGCTCGTTGCAGTTAAAACACCAGTGATACGGTGGTTTGTCATCACTGGTAAGCTACGAATGTTATGCTGCATCATCAATTCAATGGCATTAATGATAGGAGCATTGGCTGCAATGGTGATTGGGTTTTCAGTCATCACTTTGCTGACGGGGGTTTTAATATCCAGCCCTAAAGCCACAACCCGCTTCGTCAGATCACGATCAGTAATGATCCCGAGTAATGTCTCCCCATCCATGACTAATGCCGATGAACGGTGCTTTCGCACCATCTCTTGAGCTGCATCTTGAACACTTGTGCCGGGTGTAATCACGACGATATTGCCATTTTCAATGGAGGAGACTGGATTTAAGTACAACAGGCTATCTTCTGTGAGGTTATCGATTTTGGGCCGTGATGCTAATCGCTGCCCTTCCTCACAAGCAAAATGATGGCGAACCGCTTGGTTTTGTTCCATCGCTAACAACAACGAGTCGCGAGGGATGCAATAAAGCAATGTGTTTTCTATAGCGATCACTTGGTATTCACCGGGGGATTCTGGGGTTTTGTTTAACACACTGAACCCAAAAACATCCCCAGACCCCAGCCTTGCTCTTAAGGAGCCATCCTCATAACGTTGTTCCACCGCTCCCGTTCTTACCAGATATAAACCTTGACCAGCAATTTGGTGCGGCTTCAACACTTCCCGTTGAGTCAAATAGCTAATTTCAACGCTATTTACTAATTGGTCTAGCTGCATATCATCTAAGCGATCAAATGGGTCACGCTGTGAGATAAACTGCTTAACCATCGGGATAAGTGATGGCTCCATAATACGTCACTCTCCTTTATGCATTAACCGACTGAGTTTTACCCACTAACCACGCCTTTGAGAATTTATAAATAATAAAGGTTAAAAGGATAGCGGCAAAAATATAGTAACCAATCATGACATAGCTTGGTGCACCTTGAGCCAAATAGACATACATTGAGATAGCGCCTAGTACAATCAAGCAAGCAACAGGAGTCGCAAAACGCCATGGTGAGATATCAACCTGTTCAGTATAAACATCTTCATAAGGTTTACCCGGGAAGAAGTAACCAATAGTCAGCATAAAGAGGATATTTGCGACAAACAAAATGCCCACTAAATGGAAGAAGTGGATATCTAGATCCAAAATAAAGTTACAAATGATGTAAGCAGACATACCAAACAATAAACCTAATTTTGCAGCAATGGCAGGAACACGCTTAGTCATCAAACCAACTAACACCACACTTAAAATAGGTGCGTTAAAGATACCTTGTAATTGTTGAATTAAATAGAATAAGCCATCAGGAGCATTAGCAACCAAAGGAGCTATAATCATGGTTGCCAGCGCTAAAGCGATCCCCAAATATTTACCGACTTTAACCGTCTGAGCTTCTGTCGCATTCTTATTGATACGATCTTTATAAATATTAACCGTAAATAAAGTGACCGAAGAGTTCAAACCACCACTAAATGTTGAGAAAACTGCACCAACCACCACCGCGGCAAAGAATCCAACTAAGAATTCAGGTAGAACCATGTGTACTAAGACGGGATAAGCGTTATCTGGATTATCAATTTCGCCATTAAGAATATGGAATGCAATAATACCCGGTAAAATAATGATTGATGGGATGATCAACTTAAAGAACGCGCAGAGCATCACCCCTTTTTGCCCTTCCGCTAAGTTTTTAGCGCCCAATGATTTTTGGACAATTGACTGGTTAGTACACCAGAAAAACATATTTGAAACAATTAACCCTGTAAATAGAGTCGAGAATGGTACGAGTGAATCTTCATCACCAATGGAGTTAAATTTCTCTGGATGTGATTGATAGACTTCAGTTAATCCAGCCCAAGCGTTTCCATCTCCCACATAAATCAGGGCAAATATTGTCACTAATAGACCGCCAATAATCAAACCTGCGCCGTTCACAGTATCTGCAATCGCGATCGCCTTAATACCACCAAAAATGGCGTAAATAGCGCCTAAACCACCAACTCCCCATACCATAATCCACAGGGCGGTTGTTTTATCGACATTAAAAACATGTGAAACTTGGAATAAGCTTTCAAGAGCAATAGCTCCCGTATATAACACAATAGGTAGCAATGAAATCACATACATTGCGAGGAATAAAATAGAGGTAATTAATAAGGTGTTTTTATCAAAACGGCGCTCTAAATATTCCGGAATAGTCGAAATACCTAATTTAAGATATTTCGGTAAAAAATAAATAGCGAATAACACAATGGTTAATGCCGCCATAACTTCCCAAGCCATTACAATAAAACCGGTTCGGAAAGATAAACCATTTAGTCCCACAAGGTGTTCAGTAGATAAATTCATCAGTAGCATAGAGCCACCGATATACAGGCCAGTCATGGAACGGCCACCCAAAAAATAGCCCTCGGCAGACGAGGTCAAATGTGCATTTCGGGTTTTATAATAAGCAATCCCAGCAACCAATAAGGTAAAGCCGATAAATGAAAGTAGAGCCAGCATTAGTACCCCCAAGCCTTTCTATTTATAATTAGCGCATAAATTTATGTAAGGTGACTGATAAAGCGGGAATGGCATTTCCCGCTTTTTATTTAGTAATCGGTAAACAAGAGGTATTTAAAACTAAAGTTGAATTTCTTTGCCTGTTTTTAGTGATTCTAGGGCTTTGTCTGCTAAGTAAAGCGCCAATTCACCATCTGTACCTGTTGTCTCTGATTCAGCACGGCCTGCAAGGATATCGACAAAATGCTCCCATTCTGCTTTATACGCTTCGTGGTAACGCTGCAAAAAGAAGAATTCAGGTTTTGCGGATAAGCAACCAACATCACTTAAAAACTCAACGCTGTTTTCTTTGATATTCCCTGCTGTTAACAACCCTTTTTCACCATGTAATTCGATACGTTGGTCATAGCCATAACCTGAACGACGGCTATTAGAGATGGTTGCCATGGCTCCTGATGGAAATTTCAAAATAATAAACGCGGTATCAATATCCCCTGCTTGCCCTATTGCAGGATCAACGACATTGCTACCTTGTGCATAGACTGAGCATGGGTTTTCGCCAATCATAAAGCGAGCCATATCAAAGTCATGAATTGTCATATCTCTGAACATACCACCGGAAACCTTAACGTATTCCGCTGGTGGAGGTGATGGATCCCGTGATGTAATAATTAAAGATTCAGCTTTACCAATTGCGCCTTGTTCGAATAAATTTTTCAGGTGGCGAAATTGTGGGTCATAGCGGCGGTTGAAGCCAATAAAGAGAGGTACATTGTGCTCTTTAACGCTTTTTAAGCACGCTTTAACACGCTCAAGATCTAAGTGCACCGGCTTTTCACAAAAAATCACTTTCTTATTTTTTGCAGCAAGTTCAATTAAATCTGCGTGAGTATCCGTTGCAGAAGCAATCAGAACGCCATGAACATTTGGGTCCTGCATCGCTTCTTCTGTAGATTGAACTTTCGCTTGGTACTTCTCAGCCAATGCTTGCGCATTAGGTTGGTAAGGGTCAATCACAGAGTAAAGTGTAGTTTCTTTGTGGCCGGCAATATTGACAGCATGAACCTGCCCGATACGTCCTGCGCCAAATAGTGCTATATTGAACATTGAAATGCTCCTTGAGGCGATAAATCCACTATTAGGATATGATGAAATATAACAAATAAAACATTCATTTCAATTTATAATTAATTGAAAATTATGTTTTTGAGGACTAGATAACAATTGCTATAATAAAGTGGATTTTTAGTGTTATTCTGATCACAAAATAACAATGTAAACTCAATCAATTAGCCTTTAGAGCATGCCGATAGTCACAATTAGAGTAAGGTTAATAACGGGAGATATTCAACTTAACGGATATTTTGGAATGTTCATTTCATTAATTATCATTTCGTCACAGCGACTCCTTTTATTTTGACTGCCTTTTTCCTGATAAAATGAAAGAGTCGACGTGAGTTCCCCCGCTAAAACCATAAATATGGCACAAGATAAGCTCCCAGCGAACTGAACGACCAACGATCAAAGGAACAGCTTTAAGATGTGAAGTGAAAGGAGTTACGCCACTTTATGCCAAAAAAACGACTTTTCGACTTTGAATTGTTGTTGCCATTTCACCAACGAGTACTTCATACCTTCACCAAAATGCGTTTTTTCTCGCACTCGGTAAAACGAGTTAACACTTGCCGTGATACATCAACCTAAATCATATTGCTTTCCCGACAATCTTCGACAATGCCCAGCCCTATTAGAGAAACATTGAGGTGTCTCTTCTTCGCTGATTGATGGTACTTTTTTCATCAATCTCACTTAGTCTTTGCCGACGCTCATCATTTTATTAAATCGCTTTTAACCTTCAATGCCCAAAATGGACAAACAAAAAACCCAGCTTTCGCTGGGTAAAAGAAATAACCTAATGACGTCAACCACTTTAATCGTCAAATAACAACCACTGCATCCATGCAAACTTCCCGATAAATAACCTGATCTTGTCTGATTAGAGCTCATCACCGCTCTCAATATTTCAATGTGCCGATTGGCTAAGGCGGATTATTTCCCCTTATTAAACAAGCATATTTCAACTTATTTTGAGCGATGCAAAGAGATGGCTAAAGCATTTAGCCCATTACCCTCCCTACAGAGTAATGATTTAGTACTGCCGTACTCGGTTAGCAACCATGTCTTTGATTTTGTCTGCTGCGGCAACCACTTCCGGTTTCTTCGCGACCTGCGCTGTTCCGGTACGCCACCACGCTTCATAACCGTTAGTCATCGTTTTAGGGAGTACTTTGATATCAATTAATACACAACCTGAATGCGATTTAGCATCCTCAATTGCGGCGATCAATTGAGCTTCATCATGTACGCGATAACTCTTACACCCATAACTTTCGGCATTTTTAGCAAAATCAACTTTAACTAATGGACCATCCATTTGCCCTGTTTGTGGGTTACGATGACGGTTTTCCGTTCCGAAACTCCCCATGCCTTGACTCATTTGCAGATTATTAATACAACCAAAACCTGCGTTATCGAATAACAGAATGGTGATCTTCACGTTTTCTTGGATAGCCGTTTGTAACTCACTGTGTAGCATCAAATAGGAGCCATCACCGACCATCGCATAAACAGGTTGTTCCGGGGCTGCTATTTTTGCGCCAATGGCAGCAGCAATTTCATACCCCATACATGAATAACCATATTCCAAATGATAAGTATCAGGATGCTTAGGTAACCAAATACGCTGTAAGTCTCCCGGCAATGACCCTGCTGCACCAACAACGATGGCATCATCTTCCATATGGCGCTGCATTAGCCCCAAGACGCGAGTCTGTGCCAACTCTGTACCAAGCGCTTCACGATACTCCTCTAATTTATCATCAAGGTGACCCGCTATTTCTGGCACAAAATTCAATGGGCTATATTGAATCGAGAATAATCTATCTAACTCAGATTGCCACTGTTGCTTAGCTTGTTGAATACGCTCACCCCACTGTGCTTGATAGCCAGTACCTTGTAATAAAGCATCCAGTGCCGTTAGCCCTTCTTTTGCATCTGCAATAATTTTTAAGGCATCGAGCTTATAGGCATCAAACTCAGCAACGTTAATATTCAAAAACTGTACATCAGGGTGACTAAACAGCGACTTTGATGCGGTAGTAAAGTCAGTGAAACGTGTTCCCACACCAATCACTAAATCGGCTTCTTTTGCTAGTAGGTTCGCGGCTAGGCCGCCTGTTGTACCAATACCCCCCACATTTAAAGGGTGGCTTGCCACAATGGCACTTTTACCTGCTTGAGTTTCGCCAAATGGGATTGCATAGTGCTCCGCGAAAGTACGGAAAGCATCATGCGCTTCGGAATAACGTACCCCACCACCGCAGACTAACAGTGGCTTTTTCTTGCTACGAATTAAACTGACCGCTTCTTCTAAACTCACGGTTGTCGCTGGACGACGTTCAATGCGATGAACACGTTTAGCAAAGAAATAGTCCGGATAATCCCAAGCTTCACCTTGAACATCTTGTGGCAAGCAGATTGTTACCGCTCCCGTATCTGCCGGGTCGGTTAAGACACGCATGGCATTGATCATCGCTGACATCAATTGCTCTGGACGAGATACCCGATCCCAATAACGCGAAACAGGCCGGAAACAATCATTCGTACTGATCGTGCCATCACCATATTGCTCAACTTGCTGTAATACTGGATCAGGCTGACGTGTTGCGAAAGTATCACCTGGCAGCAATAAAAGAGGGATGCGATTCGCGGTCGCTGTCGCAGCCGCCGTCACCATATTTGCTGCCCCCGGCCCAACAGAGGATGTCACTGCACAAATTTGCTTGCGTTTTTTCTGTTTCGCAAACCCTGTAGCAATATGCGCCATCCCTTGTTCATTGCATCCTTGATAAACTTGCAGGTGTCCAGGCGCTTCTTCTAGCGCCTGCCCTAAACCTACTACGTTACCATGGCCGAAGATGGTAAATACTCCCTGAATAAACGGATACTGCTCGCCATCAACCTCAACATATTGTTGGTTAAGAAACTTAACTAATGCCTGAGCTGTGGTCATTGTCTGCTTATTCATATGGGGCTCCATTTATTCCATAGTTGGCATTGTGAAACTGCTTTCATGATGTTCCAGACGGACACTTGCAGGCCAACGGCTGGTAACCGTTTTCATGCGTGTATAGAAACGTACGCCATCATTTCCATGAACATTCAGCGGTCCAAAGATAGAACGTTTCCAGCCACCAAAACTGTGGAAAGCCATCGGAACTGGAATTGGTATGTTAATACCCACCATCCCCGCCATCACATTCTCTTGGAATTCACGAGCCGTTTCACCATCACGAGTAAAGATAGCCGTACCGTTGCCATACTCATGTTGATTGATCAGTTTCAGACCTGTTTCAAAATCTGGAACACGCACAATGGCGAGTACTGGACCAAAAATTTCATCTTTATAGATGTCCATGTCTGGAGTGACATTATCAAACAGAGTTGGCCCTACAAAGTAGCCATTTTCAAAACCTGCCACTTTGAAATCACGTCCATCAACTAACAGGCTAGCACCTTGTTTTTCACCGCTGGTGATATAGTCACAAATTTTTGCTTTATGCTGTGCTGAAATCACAGGCCCCATATCATTTTCTTTACCATCAACGATACCCGGACCTACGGTCATTTTAGCGATTTGCTGTTTCAAGTTTGCAATCAGTGTATCTGCGGTCTCATCACCAACAGCAAGCACGACGGATAATGCCATACAACGCTCGCCAGCCGCACCAAACGCCGCCCCCATAATCGCATTTGTCGCTAGGTTCATATCTGCGTCAGGCATTAGGATACAGTGGTTTTTTGCACCACCTAGTGCTTGGCAACGTTTGCCATGCTCTGAGGCTGTTGTGTAAATGTATTCTGCGATTGGTGTTGAACCCACGAAACTGACCGCCTGAACTTCAGGTGCACGAAGCAATACATCAACGGACTCTTTGTCGCCTTGAACAACGTTAAAAACACCATCGGGTAAACCCGCTTCTTTTAATAGTTTTGCTAATTCAATAGCGAGTGATGGATCTTTTTCCGACGGTTTTAGGACAAAGGTGTTGCCCGTTGCCAATGCGACTGGGAACATCCACATAGGCACCATCGCAGGGAAGTTAAATGGCGTAATGCCAGCACATACCCCCAACGGCTGCATTAAGGAGTGGCTATCAACACCGGTTGCCACATTGGCGGAATGTTCACCTTTCTGTAAATGTGGAATGCCACAAGCAAATTCAACGACTTCCAGACCGCGAGTTAATTCACCGACAGCATCTGAAAATACTTTACCGTGCTCTTTCGAGATTAAACGCGCCAAATCATCCATATTCTCTTCAAGCAGCGCTTTAAATTTAAATAGGATACGCGCACGTTTTAGTGGAGACAGTTTTGACCACTTAGGGAAGGCTTTATGGGCAACCTCTATTGCCTGTTTAGTTTCAGCAGCACTGCTCAACACAACTTGAGCTGTTTGTTCACCGGTTGCAGGGTTATATACGGGTGCAAAACGCCCACTTTGGCTGGATACAAGTTCACCGCCAATGAAATTCTGAATCTGTTGCATGTTGCCTCTCTTTAGCTGATAGAGTTACCTTGTTGCTAAAGATATATGAAATATCCATTTCATTTTCAACTAAAACTGAAATAACATTCAATTTATGTGATCCAGACTGAGTTTTTATGAAATTGTCGATTGAAGATAAAGACACTGGTTTCAAAAATCGTTTTAATCAGCCCTCAGATAAAAAGCAATATGAATTGATTATTCCATTTAGTTGGATTAGTTTTTCAAAAAAATTCGACTAACGGCTGAAAATAACTACAATCAATAGCCTAGTCACGGAGGTTTTATGTCAACTGCATCGAATTTAAATGAGTTTCAGGAGCAAGTTCGTTCCCGTTACGATGAACTAAGTAAACGGCTACAGCAAGTAGCACGATATGTTTTAGATAACACAAATAGTGTGGCTTTTGATACAGTTGCTGTCATCGCTAAGGAAGCCAATGTTCCACCATCTACCTTAATCCGTTTCGCTAATGCCTTTAATTTCAGCGGATTTAACGAAATGAAACAGTTATTTCGTATGAATTTAGTGGAAGAAACGGCAAGTTACACCGATCGCGCCCGTTTATTTCGTGAAATGGATAGCGACCAAGAACTGAGTGATGATCCTGCTCAGATTTTAAAAGAGTTTGCTCACTCAAATGCGCAAGCGCTACAACAAATGGCAGCGAGAACCCCCGCTGAAGATCTTGAAAAAGCCGTCACCCTATTAGCCGAAGCAGAAAATGTCTATATCATTGGGTTACGTCGTTCGTTCAGCGTTGCAACCTATCTTAGCTATGCCCTTAGCCACTTAGAGTGCCGTCCACAATTGCTCGATGGCCTTGGTGGTATGTTCAAAGAGCAAATCAACCGAATTAACGAAAAAGATGTTGTGGTTTCTATTAGTTTCACACCTTATGCAGAAGAAACCATTATGGTGAGCGAAAAAGCCGCCCAAACTGGCGCAAAGCAGATTGTTATCACAGATAGCCAAATCAGCCCACTCGCTAGTTTTAGTGATGTCTGTTTTGTGATCAAAGAAGCCCAAGTTGATGCCTTCCGTTCCCAGTCAGCAACCTTGTGTCTTGCGCAATCACTCACTGTTGCACTGGCTTATCGCCAAGGCAGTAAGCTAGTTTAATCTTAAGACGGGCTTTGGACACAAATACCTCCGTTGTGACTTAGCCCGGAACATTACAAAGCGGTATCGATTCCCCTTCCCTTTCAATATTCCTCAATTTCGGCAATCTCCAAACTCACTAACCTGTACCTCGTTTCTTGATGCTATTAATCACCACTCATGGATGAAATCTAAGCCTATTACCAGTGTCTTTAAAAATTGTGAGACTCATCAGAAAACATGAATTTCAATAAAAATAATAATGAAATTATTATTTCACACTGTTATGTTGAGATTATGTAAACACCTGAAACTAACCTTTCGGTGAGGAGCTTGGTAATGAATACACATTTTCTCTATTTGTTTGGCCACCTTCGCTTACTTGAAGAGCAGCATGCGCTTGTCTCGTTAAATAAGACAGGTATTGGCCTCATAGGCTCCCCCACGCACAATACATGGTACACAGAAGCGATATTGCATAGCCAACATCATTGTCAACTCAACTCCGTTTGTTCGTTAGATTCACCGATACCTTCAGCTGCATACTTTATTTGCCAAAAAAGAAAAATCGAGCATCTCATCGACAATGATGCGGTTGATACAATTATCGTGACATCCCTATGCGGTGAAGAGCTATTAAAGTTTATTATTCAATCTGCGATTAATTCAGGAAAAAATATTTTACTCAATAATGTTCCAAATTATGGAACCAATGAGTTAGTTAATTTACTCAAATTAGCTAAATACAACGATGTTAATATCTGCCAAAATAGCCTGCTTCGTTTTTCTCACCAGTATGATGAAATGAAATCAATCTTATCAAATAAGAGTACTCGTGATAGTGGTTTATTGCGCTTATCCGCCCACCGTCAAATTGATAAAATGGATTGCCTTTCCAAAGAGACATTACGTTCATTAATTGCAGAAAAAGTATCGCTGCTCCTTAATTTACTGCCTGAATTTAAATTTGATTCCCTCTCAATTCAATATTCTCGTCCATTTTCACACATTGAAAAAGGTGATGTGCTTATGATTAATTTAAAAGACAGCAATGGCTTTTTAGCCTCGCTAGAACTGTTTTTTAATACAGGGAATGTTTCTGATAAATTATCCCTTAAGCAATGCCATCATGATCTCCAATTTGAGAATTTTCTAATGTCTAATAACCAATTCTCAATAATTAACGAAAATTCATTGATTATAAAACAGCTTGACCATTTCATCTTAAATCCACATAAAACAAACAAAATCGTCATAAACTCACAATTAATTGATATCAATAAAATAACTGAATCGATTTTAAATCAATTGGAATTAAATCAGTTTATTTGATAAGTGAATTTATAATCTACCCAAATCAATAATGTATTCAATAATAACCTTGTTGATTATTTTTTGATAATAAAAATCAAACTATTCAGTATAATTACTTAATTAACAATCAAGGCCGGAAGAAATAGAGCCAAAAAAGATAATGACTCTGTCATTCCTTCCGGTCCGATTAACTTTCTCATAGTATCTCTCTATGTTGATATTTGGTGCTTTTGTTGACGGTGTTTACAAGATATTTTATAGCCTTCCCTGAGTGTATCATACGCCTATTAATGAATGGTACAGCGTGTACCTAGGTTAACGTTAACAACACCATACAGAAACGTCGTTGGCTCCAAGTTAAATAAACAGGCAAATTGGAATAAAGAATCGACATCGATACAGCTTTCACCACTTTCAAAGCGAGTCATCTCATCTTCAGAAACGCCAATTAGTCTAGCCGTTTGTTTTAACGTCATTTTATGACTTTCTCTTTGTTTACGAATTTTGATACCAAGTAGTTTTGCAATATTATCTTTTTGCATAATAACCCCCTAAAAAAATAAATTAAGTAAAGTTAGTTTTGACGATGCGTAAATTAGCATTCTGCTTCCATAAATTAATTGATTTAAATTAAAAAATGACGCCAAAAAACTCATCGAATTATGAATAGTACTAAATGATTAATTTTAGCCATAAAACATAACCCAGTGAATCATAAGAACATTTTTAAAATAGATCTTTTTATCCCTAGATATTTATTGTGACATTAATCACAAAAAATGTGTATCCTAACTTCGTATTATTCAGCATTAAACCGTCTTTTTAAGAATTTTATACATGTAAGTTTTATGTGGTTTTTATGTGTTTTATTATTTTTATTTATTAAATTATATAATCACTCTTTAAAAACATTCATAAGATTATCGCCATATTATTATTAAGATAAATAACTTTATTGTTACTAATTATGACATTTTATGTCAGTTGATTTAGGACTAATTTTATTCCAAAAAAGAAAAACATTTAAAGTCATATTTAAATTTCTAAAGTCTAGTATATTATTGAATGTAAGTAATATAAAAAAATAAAAAAAGTCATCTTTTTTAGATTAAAAGTAATCAATAAACGATTATATTAAGTTTTACTATACTTGAATATTTTGAATAACAGTAGATGGCGAACAAAATAATAGTTAAGTCATTGAGTTCAAAAGAACAAAAACTTGAAATATGAAAGGTATACACCAATAGGGAAATCTTTAAATAACAGTTTGCTTATTTTGGAGAGTTCTAAGGTATGTCTCAAAATGATATGAATAATATGATGATGTTAGCTCGTCATTTGCCTCAAAAGGCTGTTGCTTTGATCCTTGCTGGAGGTAAAGGTACTCGCCTTAAAGGATTAACGAGTAAACGAGCCAAGCCTGCTGTTCATTTTGGTGGTAAATTTCGTATTATCGATTTTGCATTATCAAATAGCCTAAATTCGGGTATTAGACGAATTGGTGTTATTACCCAATATCAATCTCATTCATTAGTACAACACATCCAAAGAGGATGGTCGTTTTTTAATGAAGAAATGAATGAGTTTGTCGATTTACTACCTGCACAGCAACGCGAAATTACCGACCATTGGTATAAAGGCACGGCCGATGCGGTCTATCAAAATATGGATATTATCCGTAATTATCGTGCAGAATATATTGTGATCCTTGCGGGTGACCACATCTATAAAATGGATTATTCACGCATGTTGCTCGATCATGTTAACAATGATGCAAAATTTACCGTTGCCTGCATCAAAGTGAAAAAAGAGGAAGCCCATCAATTTGGTGTAATGGAAATTGATGAGAATCGTTGGATAACCCAATTCCATGAAAAACCACAAGACCCGCCGGTACTAAAAGATTCGCCTGATTCATGTTTAGCGAGCATGGGGATCTATATTTTTAACAGTGATTATCTCTACAAAATGTTAGAAGACGATAGCCTTTGCCCGAGTTCCAGTAATGATTTCGGT
This sequence comes from Providencia sp. PROV119, assembly GCF_028482435.1. NCBI lineage: Bacteria > Pseudomonadati > Pseudomonadota > Gammaproteobacteria > Enterobacterales > Morganellaceae > Providencia > Providencia sp. PROV119. The sequence goes on along the minus strand of NZ_JAMPQL010000007.1, from coordinate 226,034 downwards.
AAAGATATTATTCCCAAAATAGTGGCCAGAAGAGAAGCTCTCGCTCATCCCTTTGAATATTCATGTGTCACCAGCAATGCCGATGTTCCTCCTTACTGGCGCGATGTCGGAACATTAGAAGCCTATTGGTCAGCAACACTGGATCTTGCCTCGGTAACCCCTGAGTTAGATATGTATGACCGCAACTGGCCTATCCGTACTTATATGGAGCCTTTACCACCTGCAAAATTTGTCCAAGACCGCTCGGGAAGCCATGGCATGACCATGAATTCACTTGTTGCGGGGGGTTGTATCATTTCAGGATCGATTGTCATACACTCTGTGTTATTCCCTCGCGTGAGAGTCAATTCATTCTGTAATATCGAATCTTCTATTTTACTGCCCGGAGTGAATATTGGGCGCTCATCACGTTTACGCCGCTGTATTATCGATAGAGGCTGCGTCATTCCAGAAAATACCGTTATTGGCGAAAACCCTGAAGAAGATAGCCAACGCTTCTATCGCACAGAACAAGGTATCGTTCTCGTCACAAAAGAGATGTTAGATAATTTACATAACAATAAGGAATAAGATTGTGAGCACTCATTTTGTTTACGAATGTCATTCGCCACTAGTGACACAAGAAGCACTAAAAAGCTCCATTATCTATAAATTAAAATTTGTGATTGGCAAAGAACCTTATATTGCGACACAACGAGAATGGTTAGAAGCCATCATACTGGCGGCTCGCGATCGGATCGTTGACCGATGGATGGCGACGAACCGTGCAACCTATTCACAGCAGCTTAAGCAGGTTTACTATCTATCGATGGAGTTTTTACTCGGTCGATCATTATCTAATACATTAATTTCAATGAATATGTATGAGGATCTAACCCAAGTCGTGGCTGAGCTTGGCTTTGATTTTGAGCAATTGTTAGAGCAAGAGACAGATCCCGGCCTCGGTAATGGCGGCTTAGGCCGCCTTGCCGCATGTTTTCTCGATTCTCTCGCAACCCTGAATCTCCCCGCATGTGGTTATGGTATTCGTTATGAATACGGCATGTTTAAACAAACCATTCGTAATGGACAACAAATCGAATCCCCTGATGATTGGCTGATTCATGGCAACCCTTGGGAGTTTCCTCGAACAGAAAATCGCTACCAAATCCAATTTGAAGGCCATGTGACCGAAGAAGAGGGCCGCTATCAGTGGGTAAAAACGAACGATATTATCGCTGTCGCTTATGACCAAATTATTCCTGGCTATAATACTGAGGCAACAAATACCCTGCGTTTATGGAGTGCCAAAGCTAGCGATGAATTTGATCTGCAAATTTTCAATGATGGCGAATATTATGCCGCGGTTAAGAAAAAAAATGAGTCTGAAAACGTTTCTCGCGTCCTCTACCCAAACGATTCAACCTATTCAGGCAAAGAGCTGCGTTTAAAACAAGAGTTCTTCTTAGTTTCTGCATCTGTGCAAGACATACTTCACCGCCATTGGTTGGTTTACCAACGTTGGGATAACTTAGCTGACAAAGTGGCAATCCATTTAAATGACACCCACCCTGTTCTTGCCATTCCTGAGTTAATTCGTCTATTAGTCGACAAACACCAAGTCAGTTGGCAGGATGCTTTAGCATTAGCACAAAACGTGTTCTCTTATACTAACCACACGCTGATGAGTGAAGCTTTAGAAACTTGGCCTGTCGAGATGATCCGTAAAATTCTGCCGCGCCATCTACAAATCATTTATCAAATTAATGACGAATTTTTGCAACATGTGAGCCAAAAGTTTCCGCAAGATTACGAATTGCCGCGTCGTGTCTCCATCATTAATGAAGAGTATGGGCAGCTTGTGCGAATGGCGTGGCTGGCGGCTATTATCTGCCATAAAGTCAACGGCGTCTCTGAGTTACATAGTCAACTTATGACCGACTCTCTGTTTGCCGACTTTGCCCGAATTTTCCCTAATAAATTCTGCAACATCACCAATGGCGTGACACCGCGACGTTGGCTAGCTATTGCTAACCCAGAGCTGACTTCGGTTATAGAAAGCTATATCGGCCAACAATGGTTAGTTAATTTGCCTCAATTGACTGAATTGAAGCAGTGGATGGATTACCCTCAATTTTTAGATAAGTTGCAACAAGTTAAACACAGTAACAAAATTAAATTAGCGCGTTTTATTGCCCAGACACAACAAATTGTGGTTAGCCCTGAAGCCTTATTTGATGTACAGATCAAGCGTATTCATGAATATAAGCGGCAGCTCTTAAATTTACTGCATGTCATCACTCGTTATAATCGAATATTAGCAGATCCAGAGCACAACTGGGTGCCCCGCGTGGTGATCTTTGCAGGTAAAGCCGCCTCCTCATATAGCGCGGCAAAAAAAATCATCCACCTCATTAATGATGTTGCTGCGGTTATCAACAATGATGCGCGTATCGGTTCGCGCTTGAAAGTGGTGTTTATTCCTGATTATGGAGTAAGCCTAGCTCAGAAAATAATTCCGGCTACCGACCTTTCTGAGCAGATTTCACTTGCAGGTACAGAAGCCTCCGGAACCGGTAATATGAAATTCGCACTAAATGGTGCATTGACCATCGGTACACTCGATGGGGCAAATGTTGAGATACGCGAACATGTTGGCCACGATAATATTTTTATCTTTGGTCATACCATCGATGAAGTAAAACAAATCAAACAGAATTACTACTATCCACGTTGGTATTATGAAAATGATGCTGAACTGAAACAAGTGATAGACCAGATAGCACAGGGTTACTTTAAACCTGACGTTCCTAACTTTTATCAAGATTTAACCTACAGCTTGCTCGATGGCGGTGACCCATATTTATTGTTTGCAGATTATCGTAGTTACATCAATACACAGGAACAAGTCGACAATTTATATCAAGACCCATTATCTTGGCAGTCTAAGGTAGCAAAAAACATCTGTAATATGGGCTTTTTTTCTACTGATAGAACAATCCAAGACTATGCCTCACAAATTTGGAATATTGAATCTATCAATTTATGACCCTATGAATTAGATTAATCTAGGCATTTTGGTTAAGGTCAATTTAACGAGAAACTTACTTAACTTCACAACTATTTAAAAAAATTCTCAGTCGGCATGCTATCCTGATACCGACTGGGATGTATCTGTCTAGTATAAAAGTCCAATTTTTAGCCAGTTATGATTTTATACTTTGGGCAAAGTTAATTTAAAAGGGTCATCATGCTTCAGGAAAGTGTTATTAGAGAAATGATTCTCTGGATCGAAAAAAACTTAGAGTCACGCCTGTCTTTAGATACTGTTGCCGAAAAATCAGGATACACCAAGTGGCATTTTCAGCGCCTATTTAAAAACCAAACAGGACTTGCTCTCGGTTCTTACATTCGTGCTAGACGATTATCGTGCTCAGCCGTGGCATTGAGGCTAACTAATGATAGCATCATGGATATCTCTTTACGCTATCGTTTCGATTCACAGCAAACATTTTGTCGTGCATTTAAAAAACAATTCAATATCACCCCTTCTGAATACCGCAAACGTACCGGATGGAAAATTGAAGGTTTTTGCCTGCCACTAAGAGAAAGTAAAGAGTTCAGCGTTAAGGTCAGCCTAACCAAATTAGATCCCGTTAAGGTTATCGGTAAACAGCATCGCTATACCAAAAGCATCAATGAATGGAATTTTAAAACCCAAGAGCTGAGACGCTACTATTGGAGAGACTTTATCAATGAAGCTCAGTGTGTCACAACCAATATGTATGCTATCCACGGTGTTGATTCTATCAATGATCAAGAGGGGCAATTCTGCTATACCACAACCTTTGAAGAAAGTGGTGTTGACTCCCCTACCCCTAATCTTAAAAGCATAACTCTCCCTGCTGGCGATTATCTACAAATTAAGTTTACGTGTGATGAACTCCACGGTATTGATTACAACGACATTATCTATACCGTATATGGAAAAGTACTTGCGAGTATGGATATTGCTCGAGGTGAAGGCTGTGACATTGAAAACTATGTTTTAAAGTCTACGCCCGATTATAAAGAGTTTATTGAAAACTCACGCCTCTATCTTAAAGAATTAAATTATTATATCCCTGTCATTATTTGATTAAATTAAAGAAAACTAACTTACACTGAGTTAGTTTTCTTTATTTCTTATATTTAATCTTAATAACTTATCTAACAGATAATTAACTTTCATTTCATTTTCATAAAAACAATCATCATTAAAAGTCCATCAAATATAGATAATCAATTCTATGATGTTAATAATTATTTGAATATTACTTCATTAAAGTTCATATTAAATATATCGAGTGTTGAAAATAAACAAATATCACGTTAGCATAAATTTTAGTTTCATCTTTTTAAAGGACAGATAACTGAGTTAATAATCCAACTTTGCAATAAAGGACTAATAATAATGGTTAAGAATAATACCTCAACAAGTCTTATGGTTATCTTTGTCGGTTTACTGGCAGCACTCGCAGGCCTCTTCTTTGGTTTGGATACGGGGGTTATCTCTGGTGCACTTCCCTTTATTAGTCAACAGTTTGATATCTCATCAACCCAGCAAGAACTGGTTGTCAGCTCAATGATGTTTGGTGCCGCAGCCGGCGCTATTATTAGCGGGTGGTTATCATCTTTAAGTGGTAGAAAAAAGAGTTTACTGATCAGTTCAATATTATTTATTATTGGTGCATTAGGCTCCGCCTTTTCCCCTAATGCCAATATACTTATTATTTCTCGAGTCATATTAGGACTCGCAATTGGTATTTCTTCATTCACAACTCCAGCTTATTTATCAGAAATCGCACCGAAAAAGATCCGTGGTGGAATGATATCTATGTATCAATTAATGATTACAATAGGTATCTTACTTGCATTTATTTCTGATACCGCTTTTAGTTATGATCATGCTTGGCGTTGGATGTTAGGGATCACAGCTATCCCTGCTGTTTTGCTTTTTATTGGCGTCACTTTTTTACCCGAAAGCCCCCGTTGGCTTGCCAGTAAAAATAGATCGAATGATGCTAAAACTATATTATTAAAATTAAGAAAATCAGAAAATGAAGCGATCCAAGAGCTGGATGATATTTTTAATAGCCTAAAGATCAAGCAATCGGGATTCGGTTTATTTAAAAATAACAGTAATTTCCGACGTACTGTATTTTTGGGTATTGCTCTGCAATTTATGCAGCAACTGACAGGTATCAATGTCATTATGTACTATGCCCCTAAAATATTTTCATTAGCGGGGTTTGAAAGTACCACCCAACAAATGTATGGCACAGTTCTTATTGGCTTAGTCAACGTCATCACAACCATTTTTGCCATCTCAATCGTTGACCGTTTTGGCCGTAAAAAATTATTGATCTTTGGCTTTAGTGTCATGGCAATCAGTATCGGCTTACTCGCCTACTTGCTCTCTTTTGATACGCATACCGTTCTAATCCAATATAGTAGTATTGCCTTTTTACTTATCTTTATTATTGGATTTGCCGTGAGTGCGGGACCGATTATGTGGGTCTTATGTTCTGAGATACAACCACTGAGAGGTCGTGATTTCGGTATCACCTGTTCAACTACCTCAAATTGGGTAGCAAATATGATCGTTAGCGCTACGTTCTTAACACTGCTATCGACTTTAGGGGATACGAATACTTTCTGGGTTTATGCTGGGTTAAATGCTGTATTTATTATTATCACGCTCTATTTTGTCCCAGAAACAAAAAATGTTTCATTAGAGCAGATAGAAGAGAATCTAATGAAAGGCAATGCGCTACGCAATATTGGTCGATAAGCATCCACAATTAAACCTTATTTTTGTAGAACACCCGATATTACCTCGGGTGTTCTGTTTTGATAAAACCGCTTCTCGTTAGAAAGTTAAGTTCAATTTCGCCCAAAACGTTCTGCCCGGCTCATTCACGGGTTGATTAGAGGAATAACCAAACCCACTATTACCCGCTAAGTTTAGGTGTTCGCTATAATTTCTATCAAATAGGTTATCAACACCAGCACTTAACTTAACATGATCATTCACCCGATAAGCGGTATTAACGGAGAAAATCGTGAAACCAGCACTGCTACCGAAGTCTTTCCCGACTACGTTACCATCATTAATCGCCACACGATGTTGGCTACTGACAATACGCATTAGCCCTGTTGCCGTCCAATCATTCTTTTCCCAAGATAAACCAAAACGGGTTTCTAATGGCGGCATCTGCGGTAATGGTTGCCTATCACTGCGGTTTTCCCCCCAAGAATAAGCGAGACTTGCATCCGCTTTCCACGCATCACTGAGCTTATAGGCGACGCCCATTTCTCCCCCCATGATCATCGCATTCACGTTTTCAACTTGACTTTGTCGCGAATTATGTGGGTTATAACGGAATAGGATAAAATCATCGACTCGCCCAATATAAGCGGAAACCCATGCGTTAGTTTTATCATTGCTATATTTTGCACCGATATCTAACTGGGTCGTTTTTTCCGTTTTTAAATGATCGAACACATTGCTTGTTCCATCAGGGCCGTAGGTTGGTGAAAATAACTCCCAATAATCAGGAAAACGCTCAGTGTAACCGACACCGGCATACAGCATGACAGGCATATCAGAAAGCGAATGCTCATAACGCACAAACCCTGCTGGCATCACAGTATTGCGCCCCGATGACCCTACCGCGGTCTCATTATCCACTAATACCCTATCGGCACGCGCACCTGTAACGACTTTCCCATGCGCATTTGCATTCCACGTTAACTCACCAAACAGCCCATAATCTTGGAATGTTGCATCCTTATTCCAGTGGTTATTGCTCTCCTTACGGTGAGTATTAGTTTGCATATCGGCCCCTGCACGTAATTCGTAATCGTTCCATAACCAAATTCCCATAACTCGGCCACCCACCGTTTTACGATCAACACGCATTTTCATTGGCATATTCATCATGCCATGACCACCGCCCATCATATGCCCCATATGACCAGAGCCGCCCCCCATTGAGCCACTTGTGTCACGTAATGAATAGTTATCCATAATATGGTCGGCATAGTTGTAGTACATATTCGCTTCTAGCTTATCAAGCACTGTGCCAATATTTGTCTTTTCAAAACGCACACCTAGACTTTCACGTTTGAATTGCGAGCCATCCATTCCACGACCTGCATAGCGAGCTTCACCATCCCCTTTCCCCGCGGTAAGCTCAAGTAACGTGTATTCATCTGGCGTCCAGCCTACAGCAACATCCGCATTCCATTTATCCCACTTTGATGGCACTTTCTTACCATCTCCATCTTTATAATCATTAGAGCGAGATTTATTACCTATTAAGCGTAAATAACCTTTTTCATTCCCCATACTGACATCTGCATTCGCATCCCAACGCTGATTAGAGGCCGTTAACGCACTTGCATTCCCCTGAACACCCGCTTTATCAAAAATGGGTTTTTCACGCTCAAAACGGATTGTACCTGCCGAGTTACCTGGTCCCCAAAGAACTGACTGAGGCCCTTTGATCATCGTTAATAGGTCGAAGTTTTCTGGCGAAATATAAGAGGTTGGGGCATCCATGCGAGATGGGCAAGCGCCTAACATCTCACTATCATTAGTTAAAATCCGTAAGCGAGAGCCAAACATGCCACGAAAAACGGGGTCACCGTTCGTGCCGCCATTACGAATTTGCGAGAAGCCGGGGATCGTTTTCAAATAATCAGAACCATCACTCGCCGGCACTGGCTGTCTAGGTGTTTTTGGTGAGGTGCTGATAGTTAATGGTGAATCAACGGGGGCAGTGACTATCATCACTGAGTGTTCTGAAAATTGACTTTGATTCTCTGCCTCAGCGACTGCGCTATTCGACAACAGCGCGGTCGTTACTAAAAGTGTCAGTGGTGCGATTACACATTTTTCTTTGTTCATTATTTTGCCTAATTCTTTTCTTTATGACGTAGCCATGCCGCCTGAATTCGATAATCAAATTCAAGATAGAGAGCAGGCGAAGCCCTTTGCACTCAATACGGCAAATGCAACATTGTGAATTTAAAATGATCAATAATTAATAAGAAAAGAGAGACGGAGGAGCGCGCGCAAAACGCAGAGACCAAGGCCGAAACAAATATGGATGAATGCAAGGCTCAAGGGAGATCCGCGTCGTCAGCGTTGCCAATTGGCGAATTGCAATGGCAATAAATAGAATGATAAATGGAAAATGGATCAACAACTGGCAATAGCCACAGGCAATGTCTTCCATCGGCGATAGTCCGACTCCCGACATTAACAGATGATTCATCATGCCGTTAGAATGGCATTCTTCAGGCAATAGAGCACCTTGATGCGAATGGTGCATCACGTGTGGTGCCATATTTTCCATTGAAGAACAATCAGCCATTTGCATCATTGACTTTGAGACCAATGGTGCAATAAACAGCATTGCTACTGCAAGTAGCGCAAGATAGGCTGCAAATTGTCTTAATCTATCATGCAGGTGCAACGTTTTTCCGTAATATCTATTGTTATTTTAATGCGCGAAAGTGTATCTCATTTACATCATCGTTGTTATCGTTTTTTGTCAATAATGTTACTTGGCCTACATTCCCTCTATATTCAAATAGAACAATTTGGCACCATTATATTGGCGTAATTTCCATTACATTCACCTGAAATAAAAACCATTCGAAATATTATTTTTATAAGTCATATCCACCAATAGCATTCTCAATAATAAAAAATAGTAAAACGGGAATTATCGACAAAAAGCCCTTTTGCTTTCACGCCCCATAAAAAAACAAAAAGCGGCAATAGCTTAGCTATCACCGCAAAATCGAACAGAAAAAAACAAGGGGAGATTATTTATTAAGCTAATAAGTTAGCTGGGTTATCGATACATAAGCGGTCAAGGGTAGCTTGATCGACGCCTTTCTTCGCCAGAAGCGATAGAAAAACATTCGGTACAAAGCCCCATCCATTTCCGCCATTTTTTGCCCACATCTGTTTTAAGAACACATCGTGACTCAAAACGATCTGATTGCTATATCCCAGCTCTATCAACTTATAAACCGCATCAACAGTTTCTGTAACAGTTGGTGCGACCCCTTCTTTAGGGAATGAAATATCAAGCCCTATCATATCGAACTCAAGCCATACGCCTCTGTCTAACATACGACGCTGATAATCGATATCCTTTCCTGATGGGTCTGAGTGCGCTAATGAGATCTTAGCGGGATTAACGCCCATCTCTTTGATTAAAATATCCAATACTTCATCACCACGACGTTGCCAACCTGGCATATGGATATTCATTGAGACATGATCATTGGCAAGCTGAGCGACGGATGCGGCTCTAAGGCTATTTTTTTCCCCTTCCGTAAAAAATGGAGAAACCCCAATTTCGCCAATCATCCCCGCTCGAATATCAGTGCCATCAATACCAATATTCAATTCGTCATCAATCATTTTCGCCATTTCATCGATACTTTTTACTAGGCGCTCGCCTTCAAATTTTTCGATATATAAGCCTGATGAGGCAACGACATTAATACCTGTTTTAATGGACACTTCTCGCAATTGACGAACATCTCGACCAATTGCTTCGGAGCCTGTCGCATCAACAAGCGTTTTACCGCCAAGCTCCTTAAAGTTATTCACTTCATAAATCACATCGTCGATAGGTTTTTTATCCATATTGTCACAGCAGCAATAAGGATCGTGTTTTAGCCCCCATTGAATATCTGCACTGACTTTTTTATCGACCAACACATGCGAGAAATCGTAAAAAGGTTCATCGACAACGGTAGAGAGATCGTTAAACAAATGCTCATGTGGTAGGGTTAAACCCATATCTTCTTTTTTAACTGGCCCAGTGACAGTCTGAATATAACCTTTCATTTTACACTCCCGCCGTTTTCACAGCTTTTGCTTCTCTAAACTCAGGAATTGTTGTGATAATTGCACCAACCAGCGCAAACAGTGTGCCAATAATCGTGACCAGATAGACAGTGTTACCCAATGATGGCAAGAGTAAATCAATCAGAACTGAACCCAGTAATTGCCCTGCTGTTGATGCAACTCCGAGCATTAACAGCCCTAATCCACGAACTAAGATTGCCATTAACGCAATAGACATTAGCCCTAATGGACCACCGAGATACATCCACCACACCCCCGGTAATTCAAGAGTAATGTGACCAAGAGCCATACGGATCACCAAAGCGACAGTCAAAACCGTGAAGCCGACAATAAAGTTCCATGTGATAGATACCATCATTGAACCTGTCGCTTCTGCCACTTTAGAGTTACCCGCTGGTTGCCAACCCGCTAATAGACCCGCTAAGAAAGGAAGAATGGCTAAATAGATAGCAGAGGTAGAGTGCCATTGTGGAGACACCACAAATAAGGTGGCTACCACGGCAAAAACAGCGCCTAATACGCGAAAAAGGGTGAACGGTTTTTTCTCATCGATACCAATACCGAAACGGTCACACAATAGGCCTGATAATAATAGCGCCGATATCAATGCGGTTTGGAAAGTGGCAATCCCTAGTGCACTGGCAGAAGCCCCTTCAGAGAAAACCACCATTGCGCCACAAAGGCCTGCAAACCAGTTCCACAATGGAATTTTACGTTGTTTAATTAAACTTGGAATAGAGGCAAATTGCTGACGAGTCTGTTTTTTCGCTATGATAATAAAAAACATGACGACAAGACCGCTAGCAAACGAAATTACCGCACTTGCGTTGCCATCTTTTAATACATCCCCGAGCTGCCCATTAACGGCAGATTGCATTGGCGATAACATCCCGGCTAAAACCGTCGCTATCATCAGTAATGGTGTAGAATAACTTTTTGCACTCATAAAATATTCCTTTTGGATTTTTTGACTATGAGTCATTATTTTTGTAATCGGAGTACAAAGTGCGGGGGAAATTCCCCACACTTAATTTCTTATTTTTGATATTTTACTTTTGACAATAACTGAATTAACGAGCGATCTGTTTTAGGATATTTACCCACATGTCAGAGTAATGTTCCCAAGCCATAAATTCTTTACTTCCCCAGTGTGGCGAGCAATCACTCATAAAGCAGGCTGTTTTACCCTTTTCATATTGACCAAAGACTAATAAAGGATCTTCGCCAATATTTAAAACGGTTTCTGTATTTTCTTTAGCTTTAACTTTGTTATAGCCTAAAAACATTGGCCATTGTCCAAATCCTTTAACGGATTCATGTTCTGCATTGACTGGTACTGCAAAAATACCTTCAGGTGTTTCAACACGATCATCACCATCAAGCATTTCTACCGGTAATACATCTGCTAATAATGTATTTTTATAATTCGCTTTAGCCTCAATTCCCATAAAGGATAGATAGCCACCAATCATTAATAATCCACCGCCATTAATGACATACTGCTTAATTAATTGCAGTGCATTTGGTAATACTTTCATATTATAAAAAGTATCGTTTTGCAGTAAGAAAGTATTTGCACCAATATCGCTAATGACAACGACGTCATATTTCTCTAACTCTTCTACCGTTTTAGGAAATGCCATTTGAACGGTATGAGCAGGCATATAATCAATTTCAACATTTTTATTTCTTAAGCAATCTAATAAAAATGTTGCACCCTCTTCATATTTACTCGAAGTAAAACTGTCGTAGCCTTTAGTATGAATCATATGAATGTGCCATGACTCACCAATAAATAAAATTTTCATTTTTATTCCTCTTTCAGAATATGAATTATTCAGGGGATTGAGTGACAACCTGAGAGTAGGTTGTTTGGTTAATACGATATATCACGTTAATATCTTCAGGCATTTCTGAAGCTTTGCTCGTTTCTACCGCAAGCGATGAAAATGCCGAAGCATAACGCAACGCATACGAAAATTGCTTACCTTTTGCTAATGAGGCCGCCAATGCGCCATTGAAAGCATCCCCAGCGCCAGCCGTATTTTTGACCACCGCTGTGTAGGCCGGTGAGTAAATAAATTTATTGCCATCGTAAGCAATAGAGCCTTTACTTCCTAATGTGATCACAACCTTTTTAACACCTTTATGATAGATGACGTCGGCTGCTTTTTTAGCCGACTCCATATCCACAACATTCACTCCGGATAGCAAACTGGCTTCCGTTTCATTCGGCGTTAAAATATCGACTTTTTCAAGTAGTTCGATAGCAATATCACTATAAGGTGCAGGGTTTAAAATAATCGGTATATTATACTCATTACCTATCGATATAATTTCCCTTAAGGCTTCAATATTTGTCTCAAGTTGTAGCAAGATAATATTCGAATTAATAATTTTATCTTTTTGAATTTTTACCTCATCAGCACTGATATCCATATTTGAGCCAGGATATATGGAGATAATGTTTTCGCCACTATTTTCTGACACGAAAATTGATGCTGTGCCCGTTTGGAACTTTTCAGTTTGGTAAATTGTTGATGTCTTAATTTTTGATGATGAAATAAAATTCACCGCATAATCACTAAATTGGTCAGTGCCAATTTTAGTAATAAAATGGACTTGCGAGTCTGAATAACTTGCAGCTAAAGCCTGATTGCAACCTTTGCCACCTGGTGAAAAAATAAATTTGTTTGATAATAATGATTCACCTGCCTCTGGTAATCGAGGCAAATAACTAATCATATCAACATTAAATGAACCTAATACACAAACTTTGCCGTTCACTGAATCATCCTTATTGGTTATTTCATTAAGGCTATCGTTACATTCCAGAAACTGTATAATTTCTTTTTTAGCAACCTTATCTAGGGATTCAAATTCAATGAATGCGCCACCATGGCAACGGTTAATAATTCCTTTTTTTGCCAAAGAATTTAAATCTGCTCTAATGGTTTCTTTTGTGACATTCAGTTCTTTCGATAAAACAGAAACTTTTGCTGAGCCTGCGTTTTTTAAAAAATTAATTATTTTTTTATGTCGTTCTGCTTTCATGCCATTTTACCTCATGGCATTTACTCTAAATTAGATAATGTTATTTTAATGTGATAATAATCATATGTTCCCAATGCAAAGCAAAAAAAAGCAAAAAACACAAAAGCTAAAACAAAAAAAAGCAAAAGCATATTACGTTAAGGTAAATTTAGTTTTTAATGCAAAACAAAATAGGAAAGCATTAAGTAATCTAATCATCATTTAATTTAATCATAAAATAATAATTATATTACTTATAAAACAATCATAAGATTAAATAAAATTAAATATTAACTTCAATAGCTTACAAGGAACCAAGTTAATTTATCATTAATAATTAACTATAAAGGATTTCAAATAAATAAATTACTTATTTTTCAATTTTAATCGCCTAATTTCAATATTGAATCGATTCAAACTAAAAATGACCACCATTTAAATAAAACGTATCGAGAAAAATAAAATCAAAAAATGGTACGCAGAATATAAAAACGGGAGCGATTGCTCCCGTTTTAGTGCTTTGAATCAGTTAACAACCCACTATTGAACTGTTTTTTTCTCATGCACCATCATCAATGCTTGTTCAATACTGCGCTCAATGACTGTTCGTCGCTGATCATTTTCAGGTAATAATTGCAGCATCATCTGCCAAGCTGAGATGGCTTCTGCATAACGAGCCTGCTCAAATGCATTAAAAGCAAACATGCTTAATGCCTTAACATTGGTCCTATTTTCAGCAATCAGCTTACGCAATAACTCACCACCAATGCGATTATCTTCTGGATCAGACGAACGCGTTAACACTTCGGCATACCCTAGCGCCACGTTATCATCATTCGGCTTGAGTCGATAAGCCCGCTCATAAGCATCTGTCGCCATCGTGGCATTATTTAATACCATGCCAATCCGACCTAGCATCACCCATGCATCGGCATTTTGAGGCTCATCCTGCAAACGAGTACGTAAACCTAACGCAAGGCGCTCCATTTCTTCAAGATTAAGTGGTGGCTCTGAGGGATCTAACGCTCTGTCAAGCAATGCTGGCGCCTGTTGGTAAGCTAAATGCCAATCTGCAACTTTGCCATAACTGCCTACCTGATAATAAGCCGCGGCCCCAATTCCGAAAGCCATGATCACCCCCGGGACATACACCCACCCAGTTGAGCGCGTTGTCTTTATTGAAGCGGTATGTTGCTGATCATTTGGAACATCTTGTTTTATGCGAACACGTTTTTTAGTACGTGCGTAAATGATCCACCCACCGACAATCATGGCTGCAAAAGGTAATCCCCATAAGATGGCCGTTAATGGCGTCAATGGAGGATTGTACGTCACAAAATAGCCGTAACGTGCCACCATATAGTCAACGATTTCATCGCGGCTCTTGCCTTCTTTCATCAACTCATACACTTTTTGCCGTAAATCTAAAGCAATCATTGAGTTTGAATCTGCAATGCTATTGTTTTGGCACTTCGGGCAACGTAACTCTTCTGTTAACTTACGAAATTGCTGCTCTTGCTGCTCATTATCAAAGGTAAAAACTTCAGTCGCCGCAAAAGCACTACTTGCACTAACCGCTAGCATCAGCAAACCAATAACATATTTCATTGGCTGGCCTCCTTGCTATAGCGTTCCCATAATGGTTTCACTTCCTTATTCCAGACATGCTCATCCATTGCGCCTGCATGGCGATAACGAATAATCCCATTGCCATCGATTAAGAAGGTTTCAGGAGCCCCATAAACGCCCAGATCAAGGCCTAACATGCCCTCACCATCAAAAAGACTTAAAGCATAAGGGTTACCAAGTTCGCGCAACCAAACAATCGCCTTATTGCGATCATCCTTATAGTTTAACCCCACCACGCGTACACCTTCGGCAGCAAGCTGATTGAGGTATTTATGTTCAGCGCGACAAGTAGGGCACCATGTCGCCCAAACATTTAAGAGGATAGGTTTCCCTTGAATCAACACATTTGACTCATAATGTTGACCGGGGTTTTCAAGTGACTCTAAACGGAACACAGGCACCGGTTTACCCACTAATGCAGATTCAAGTAAACGAGGGTCATCCCCTTCGGCATTACGCATCAATTGCCATAACAAAACGGCGGCAATAGCAGCGAAAATAATAAAAGGGATCAAGAAAACTTTGCGTTTCATGCAGCCTCCTGCACGGGTTTACGGCGACGATAGCGCGGATCAAATAGGCAGCATAGCGCTCCAGCAGCCATTAAAATGCCTCCCGACCAAATCCAGCGCACAAAAGGTTTGTAGTAAAGGCGCATAGTCCATACCTCTTTGCCGACCTCTTCTCCTAATGCAGCATACAAATCTCGGGTTATTCCCCCATCGATAGCCGCTTCGGTCATCACGGCACGGCTGGTGCTATAAAAACGTTTTTCAGGCTGTAATTTAGTGAGTAATTCACCATTTTTCTTAACGTCAATATTCCCTATCACACCTTGATAATTCGGGCCATTCGCTTCATGTACCCCATTAAAGACAAAGGTATAATCACGAATAACCACACTTTCACCGGGCTTCATTTTGGCATCACGTTCAATGCTGTAATTTTGACTAAAGGCAATCCCCACAATGGTTACTGCTAAACCTAAATGTGCAAGTACCATTCCCCAATAACTTGGTGTGAGCTTGATTTTTTTACTAATACGTACACGCATTTCGGCGAACGCCAGTAATGCTATCCAGCAAGCCATCATTAAACCAAGCACGGTCAACGCTTCTAATCTATCTTGCATTAGCCATGGCAGTAGGCATGACAATATCAAGGTCACGAGCAAGGCCATTAAGAGTAATTTTCTAATCGCTGCGGGGCGATCTCTCCCCCAACGCACTAGAGGCCCAATCCCCAGTAAGAGTGCGAATGGCACCATTAGCGCGATAAACATGGTATTAAAGAAGGGCTCACCAATCGAAATACTGCCTAAACCAATTTGTTTGTGAACTAAAGGCAGTAAGGTGCCTAATAACACGACCAGCATTGCAGCGGTTAGGATGACGTTATTCGCCAGTAGCATTGATTCCCGAGACCAAAGCGCATTATTAACACGAGAACGAACCTTATGACCTCTTATGGCAAACAGCAGCAATGAGCCACCGATAACTAAGACCATAAAGGCGAGAATGAAGAGTCCTCTCGAAGGGTCAGATGCAAAGGCATGCACAGAAACCAGCACCCCTGAACGTACGAGGAAAGTACCGAGTAAACAAAGTGAAAACGCAAATATCGATAGCAATAAAGACCATGCCTTAAATGTCGCTCGCTGCTCTGTCACCGCCAGCGAGTGAATTAACGCGGTTCCTACTAACCAAGGCATAAACGACGCATTTTCAACGGGATCCCAGAACCACCAGCCGCCCCAGCCTAGCTCATAATAGGCCCAAGCCGAACCTAACATGATGCCGAGCGTTAAAAAAAACCACGCAGCCATCGTCCAAGGGCGAGCGAAACGGGTAAATGAACTATCCAGCCGACCACTAAGCAACGCCGCGATAGCAAATGCGAAGGCGACTGAAAAGCCAACATACCCCATATACAGCAATGGTGGATGGAAAATCAGGCCGGGATCTTGCAAGAGCGGATTTAAGTCACGTCCTTCAATTGGGAAGGAGGGCAAGGTGCGCGAAAAGGGGTTTGAGGTGAAAATGATGAACAACAGAAACCCGACGCTCACCATCCCCATTACTGCTAAAACACGAGCAACAATATCCAGCGGCATGCGGTAGCTACATAATGCAACCGCAAACGTCCAGCCGCTCATCAATAGCACCCACAACAGCAGTGAACCTTCATGCGCACCCCATGTTGCCGCAACCCGATACCAAACAGGTAATTGCGTGTTGGAGTTATTTGCAACATAAGTAATTGAAAAATCATTTATGACAAAGGCGTTGACTAGCACTAAAAATGCGCCAGCCACACACAAAAACAGTAGCCAAGCAAGAGGCCTTGAAGCCCGCATTAAGCGCTCATCGTGACGAGATACGCCCCATAATGGATAGATAGAGAGTAATACTGCAATACCTAACGCTAGGCATAGCAGTATATTGCCAACCTCAGGGATCATAGTGCGTTATCCTTATAAGCCGCGGCAGGTCGACGGTGATTTTCCTGCATCGCTTGCTCAACTTCGGGTGGCGTATAATTTTCATCGTGTTTAGCGAGCACTTCTTTGGCAATGATATGATGGTTTTCAGCCAGCTCCCCTTGGACAACTACCCCTTGCCCTTCTCGAAACAGATCAGGCAAAATCCCCTCATAGCTCACATCAACTTCCGCTTCCGCGTCATACACCGTAAAAGTAACTTTCAGGGAGTCCGGATCACGCTGAACAGTACCTGGCATCACCATTCCCCCGACACGTAAGCGTTGGCCAACTTCAGGTATCTGCTGGGTTTCTCGCTTCCCATAAATGATCTCACCGGGGGTATAAAATAGGTCGATACTGGAGCGAAGTGCATATAAAAGCAGCGCGACCATTAACCCCACACCAATTAGAATGGAACAAACTAGCCATAATCTATTTTTACGACGAATATTCACTCAGCCTCCCGACGCGCTCGTGCTGCTTTCTGTCTTGCTTCTCTTGCTTGCTGTGCAGTGATGGAATTTATAATCATTTTGCGTTGTAAAACGGTGTGAATACACAACAGCAATAGCGGTGTTACCGTCAATAGAACTGCCAGCCAGACATAAAAGGCATAACCGCCCATTGCAAAAAAATCCGCCCAAGATGCAAATGCACGACTCATTATTTACGCCCCTTCTTATTCACGATATCCATAACCCATGGGCGGTTACGCTCCAGTAGTAATAATTGGTTACGCAAACGCACCAGCGTCAGAGAAATAAATAAAAATAGATAGCCTAAGATAGCCAAACGCAAAGGTGTGCGCATTGCAGGGTTAATACTTTGCTGCATTCGCGTTGAAGGCTGATGTAATGTGTTCCACCATTCAACGGAATAATGGATGATAGGTAAATTAATCACACCAATTAAGACTAAGATCGCCGCAGCTTTTCCTGCTGTCCGGCGGTCATCAAATGCATGCCAAAGCGCGATAATGCCAACATACAGAAAAAAGAGAATAAGTTCTGAGGTTAAACGTGCATCCCATACCCACCATGCGCCCCACATGGGTTTGCCCCACGTTGCCCCCGTGACTAAGGCAATAAAGGTAAATACCGCACCAATAGGTGCCATAGCGGCAATCGTTAATTCAGCCACTTTCATTTGCCAAACAAGACCAACAAAAGCGACGAACGCCATAATGGCATAGATCCCCATTGACCACATTGCTGCTGGAACATGGAGGTACATAATGCGATAGCTATCACTTTGCTGATAATCGGCGGGCGCAAATCCGAATCCCCATCCCCAACCTAGTGCTAAAAAAATCACGCTCAGGGTAATAAACCAAGGGGTCAACCGCCCACATAGTTGGTAGAGATTGGCAGGAATAGCAAGTTGGTGAAGCTTTTTCCACATATTTAAAGGCTCCAGATCATATCTCAGGCAAACTTTGCGCTGCTGCAATATACAATACACGTAATAACAATGGGTTTATTGATATAGCACAAATATAAACTGAGGCTAGTCAAACCATTAACTGTTGACTAGCCTCTATGCTTCTCAGGCGTGATCCCATTTAATCAACCTTCCTGAGTGACGCTTTTCCATTTAAAAACCCGGCTCAACTTCGCGCATATCAGGTAGCTTATGAGCTATCCCTTTATGGCAATCAATACAGGTTTTTCCATCAACAATGGCCTGATCATGCATTTTGGCTGCCACGCTTTTTTGTGCCGTAAAATCCATGTATTCAAAATTGTGGCAATTACGGCACTCCTGAGAGTTATTATCTTTCATCCGTCGCCACTCATTTTGCGCCATGGCTAAACGGTGCTCTTCAAATTTTTGTGGTGTATCAATGATGCCGAATACTTTGCCATAAAGCTCTTTGCTGGCTTTAATCTTTCTGACCATTTTAGGTCCGAACTCATGAGGTACATGGCAATCAGGACAGGTTGCTCGAACACCACTACGGTTGGTGTAGTGGATCGTTTCCATATACTCTTCATACACGTTTTCACGCATCTCATGGCAGCTAATACAAAATTCTTCAGTATTAGCCATTTCCATTCCCGTATTAAAGCCGCCCCAAAAAATGACGCCACTAACAAAACCAATCAATAGTAAGGTTCCCAAAGCCAAACGGCTCGGGCGTCGCCACCATTGCCATACTCTACGGATCACACCAGGCTTAGCGTTATTGTTTCCCATGTCGGCCTCTTATTTCCCAAAACCTTTGGATGGGGTAAATGTGTTCTCCACAATCGGTGAAGTATCGGACTGCGGCACATGGCACTGTAGGCAGAAGTAGCGGTTTGGTGCTACGCCACCTAATACTTTCCCCGTAGCATCCACGAAGTGTGTCGGGCTAACGCGAGGCGCCTCTGTTGTTCGATAACTTTCAACACCATGGCATTGTAAGCAGCGATTTGTATTGGTGGTAATTTGATAACCATCAACGCTATGTGGGATCATTGGAGGTTGATTCACATAGTTTAAAGCCATTCTTTCCTGCTCTTTAGGAATATGAATGCCACCTTCTTGAGTACCAGAAACTTCTGGTGACTTAGACAGATCAACGCCATTTGTCGCCCAAGCAAGGCTCGAGGCAACGAGTCCTATTACCGCCATCCAACGGCTCATTGTCTTAATCAGGGCATGGGTTTTCATGATTTCGCTCCCGAACTCCATCGTAGTGTTATTTTAAAAACATCCTCAGAACACACATCGATACAACGACCGCATGTTATGCAGTCCTTATCCGAAATGAATGCTGGGGCCTGTTTATCTAAAACCGGGGTACGCAAAACTTGCGGCTCCGGACAAATGTGAAAGCAATCCATACAGCGAGTACAATTTTGCTTGTTTATCGCTGTGACCATCAGTGCCCCTTTACAACCGGCGATCCCATATAAGGCACCGAGAGGACAAAGGTGACCACACCAGCCATGCTCCACAACGAGTAAATCGAATAAAAATAAGGCGAGCAGCAATAAAGCACCGCTACCAAAACCGAAGATGAGGCTTCGGCCCATTAATGAAACGGGGTTGATCCATTCCCACAATAAAGTCCCTGTTACCGCAGAGCCGATTAAAATCACCACAAGCAACACATAACGGATATAACGAGGGATCGTTGCGGATTGATTAAAATCGAGCTTACGGCGTAACCATGCTGCCGCATCCGTAACAGGGTTTACAGGGCAAACCCAACTGCAAAAAATACGTTTTCCAAGTAATGCATAAACTAGCAATACTATTGCTGCACCAATTAATGTCGAAATAGCAGGTAAATAGCCACTAGCAAGACTTTCTAACGTGATCAAAGGGTCAGTGAGCGGGATTGAATCTAACAATAAACTGCTACTGTAATTACCATGTAAGATCCAGACCCCAAACCAAGGTCCACTCAAAAACATCGCGATTACCAATAGTTGACTGATACGACGCATCCATAACCATTTATGGCTCTGCCACCAGCCCTTTTTCGCCAGAGCTTCGCGTCCGGCATCACGTTTACGATTTGCCATTATTTCCCTCCAGCCAACCAAAACGGTAGTGATGCCCTAATTCACCTTTCGCAAGCGTTAACGGCAGGACTTTAATGGCCGCTTCTTCGAGGACACAAGCCTGCTCGCACTTACCACATCCCGTACAAGCTTGACTATGCACTGTTGGTAAAAAACGTGCATGCTTACCCGTACGGTGGTTTTGCTCAAGCTCCAGCGTGATAGCCTCATCAATTAGCGGACAAACGCGATAACACACATCACAGCGCAACCCTTGAAAATTGAGACAGTTTTCCTGATCAAGTAACACTGCCAACCCCATTCGTGCGTCATTGATAGACTCAATCTCTTTATCCAGTGCACCACTCGGGCACACTTTGGCGCATGGGATCTCTTCACACATTTCACAAGGGTTTTCTCGCGCAATAAAATAAGGCGTTCCCGCTGCCAGTCCTGATGCTAATGTTGCTAATTTCAACATGTCATAAGGGCAAGCTTGTACGCACTGCCCACAACGAACACACGCACTCGCAAATGCATTTTCATTAATGGCTCCCGGCGGGCGGAGACGAATTCCACTCGCGCGGGAAGTTTGTTGCTGTAAGCCCAGTACCACACCAACCGCCGCCAATCCGCCTGCCGCACGAACGGCATCGCGTAAGAAACGGCGACGACTATTTTGAGGTTTAGGTTTCTGGGACATATGCAATTACACCTTTTCCAATTTAACGGCACATTTTTTGTAATCCGTCTCTTTAGAGAGTGGGTCTGTTGCATCCAGCGTTAAGTTATTAACTAACTGAGATGCGTCAAAGAAAGCCATATACACCAATCCTTTTGGTGGTCGGTTACGCCCTCGTGTTTCCACAATAGTGGTCACTTCACCACGGCGTGAAATCACTTTTACCTTATCACCACGACGTAACCCTCTCTCTTTCGCATCTAGAGGATGGATAAAGACCTGTGATTCAGGAAAAGCTCGGTGCAGTTCTGGTACACGACGAGTCATACTGCCGGTATGCCAATGCTCCAACACACGCCCCGTTGATAGCCATAAGTCATATTCTTTATCAGGTACTTCCGCCGCGGGTTCGAACGGCAATGCAAAAATGACTGCTTTACCATCTGGCTTACCGTAGAATTGATAACCCGCACCGGCTTTGACATAGGGGTCATGGCCTTCGCTGTAACGCCATTGCGTCTCTTTGCCATCGACCACAGGCCAACGGATACCGCGTGCTTTGTGATAATCATCGAAAGGCGCAAGGTCATGACCATGACCGCGACCAAAACTGGCGTACTCTTCAAATAACCCTTTTTGTAGATAGAAGCCCAATTCGCGTGACTCATCATTGAGCTGATCTTCAGCTAACTCAGTGATCGGGAACTTGGTAACCGCTTGGTTAGCAAACAGCACGTCATACAGGGTTTTACCGCGATACTCCGGTTTTTGAGCCAGTAACTCTTCAGGCCAAACCTCTTCCGTTTTAAAGCGACGGGCAAATTGCACCATTTGCCATAAGTCAGATTTCGCTTCTCCCGGCGCTTTTACTTGCTGACGCCAAAATTGTGTCCGGCGCTCCGCATTCCCGTAAGCCCCCTCTTTTTCTACCCACATGGCGGTTGGCAAAATCAAATCTGCGGCGATAGCACTCACGGTTGGATAAGGATCAGAAACAACAATAAAATTGCGTGGGTCACGCCAGCCCGGCATCCGCTCTTGATTAATATTGGGGCCTGCCTGCATGTTGTTGTTACACATGACCCAATAAAAGTTAAGCGTGCCGTCTTTTAATGCACGGTCTTGCGCCACGGCATGTAAGCCAATTTTTTCTGGGATCGTGCCGGCGGGGAGTTGCCAAACTTGCTCCACTTTTTCGCGGTGTTTTTCATTCGTTACCACCATATCGGCGGGTAAGCGATGGGCAAACGTACCGACTTCACGAGCAGTACCACACGCAGACGGCTGCCCCGTCAATGAGAACGGACCACAACCCGGCTGAGAAATTTTACCTGTCAGTAAGTGCAAGTTATAACAGAGGTTATTCGCCCAAACACCACGAGTATGCTGATTGAAGCCCATTGTCCAATAAGAGACGACTTTTGTGTTTGGATCTGCATACAATTTTGCTAGTTCTTCTAGCTGATCTTTCGGCACCCCTGTCATTTCAGCGGTTTTATCTAATGTGTATTCAGCCACAAAGGCCTTATATTCTTCCCAAGTCATCGGCACAGAGGCATCTGAACCCGGGTTTTTAGCACTTTGTTCTAATGGATGAGTAGGACGCAATCCATAACCGATGTCCGTTGTTCCTCGACGTAAGTTAACGTGTTTATCGAAGAATTCCTGATTCACCGCATCATTTTGAATAATATAGTTAGCAATATAATTGAGGATCACTAAGTCAGACTGTGGGGTAAAGACAATACCGTTATCAGCTAACTCAAAGCTACGATGCTTAAATGTGGAGAGTACAGCAACACGCACATTAGGGTCAGATAAACGCCGGTTGGTAATACGTGACCATAGGATAGGATGCATTTCTGCCATGTTCGAACCCCAAAGCACAAATGCATCGGCTTGCTCGATGTCATCATAACAGCCCATAGGTTCATCCATACCAAAAGTACGCATGAAACCAACAACCGCTGAGGCCATACAATGGCGTGCGTTAGGGTCTAAGTTGTTAGAGCGGAAGCCACCTTTAAACAATTTTGATGCAGCATACCCTTCCCACACAGTCCATTGGCCTGAACCGAACATGCCAATCCCTTCAGGGCCGCGCTCTTTTAATGTGGTTTTTACTTTTTCTTCCATGACATCAAAGGCTTTTTCCCAAGTCACCGGGGTAAATTCACCATTTTTGTCATATTCACCGTCTTTCATTCGCAGCAATGGCTGAGTCAAGCGATCTTTACCGTACATGATTTTCGGTAAAAAATAGCCTTTAATACAGTTTAAGCCACGGTTAACTGGCGCTTCTGGGTCACCTTGGCTCGCCACAATGCGACCATTTTGCGTTCCCACAAGTACACCACAACCTGTACCACAGAAGCGGCAAGGTGCTTTATCCCATTTGATGGCCTCTTGTTGCCCGACGACCGCTTTAGCGATACTCGGAACGCCAATACCTGCCGCCGCAGCAGCGGCCGCAACAGCATTGGCTTTCATGAAGCTACGACGACTGAGTTTCATCATTTTCCTCACATTGCTCATCCTGCTGGTGGTAAACCAGCGAAACAGCCAGCACACCATTAACATTGCGTACTGAATCAATAGTCTCAATCAGGGTGCGACTGTGTTCTGACTCGACAACAACAATCAATTTGCCTGTTTCCGGTGAACTGATAGCCACCTCACAACCGGGTAATTGATTTAAAGCTGCCGTCACAGCGCAAGCCTGTTCACTTTTTACTTGTACAATCAAACTACATACTTGCCAGCTATTGCGCATTTTCATGCTCCAAAGTAATGGCTGATACGGGGCAACCGGCAACACAGGCACCACAACCTGTACAACCTTGCTTATCAATATTGGGCTGATAAATTCCACTCAGTGATGGGCGAAACGCGATCACTTGTGGCTCACAATTGTCTTCGCATCGCCGACATTCAATAGAGCGATATGCCAGACAGGTTTGAGCAATTGAAATGGAAATATCCCAAGGTTGGGAGAGTTGTGGAAGAAATATTGGCTCAGGGCAAGCGGCAGCACAGGCATAACAAAACGTGCACTCCCCTTGCAAAAAATCAACAACGGGATAGCCACCGGGGCCAGATATTAAAATTGAGGTTTCACAATGCGTCAGGCAATGGTTGCAACGAGTACAACTTTCAATGAAATGATCTTCACTACGACTCCATGGCGGTCGAATAACGGGTGCGGCGCGACGCCATGCACCAGTCAACACTCCCCGACGGGTGATATCAGCCATGTTGATTTCCTTAACATTGCCCAAACAAAATTAATGCAAAAAGTAAAAATTAACCGCAATTATTATATGTGTATTCACGCAGAATCTTATCGATAGAGAGTAAAAAAATACATACCACCTAATAGGTAACATTAATGCATGTGCTATTTAGAATGAAATAATTTATACAGAAAGTATTATTTGAAATAACGATGTAACTTATTGACTAGAACTTAAATAAATTATCTTCAAACAAAAAATATTAACATTTTTTAAATATGAGAAACCAAATTAATCCTAATGTTTCATGAAACCCTCATATATATAACATTATAAACTACCACTAAAGTAGTAGTTATAGTCATCAACGATGAATATCCACATTGAAAATATTAGAGGTGCTGCACACTTTGGTTATTAGTTAAATAATAGATAAGCAGATTACTTAGTCATATCCTACTGATAATAAAGCCTTTCAATATGAATTCAATAAATAAAAACCCTCACTCACATGAAAGTGACGCTTAAATGCTTTGCTCTCATTTATTTTAACTGACTCAATGTTTTCTTTCCTAATTTACATTCACGATTCGATATTAATCACATTATTTTAATGACATTTCTTTTAGTAAATTTAGCTTTGATCAAAAACAATATTTTAAGTGTGGTTATTTGTTAGAGCTATTCCTTGAGCATGTCATGATGGCATCAAAACCTATGCCATCACCTATAAATAATAATATCACAGCCAATGGGATGGCTGGCTTATATCACTCGAGGCCCTTATGGCAAAGATAATCAACAGGACTTTGTACTTACTCAGTTTGGTGGCTGGGATATGGTTGTTAACCCCTGCTGTTCATGCACAAACTGCATCAAAGGAAGCATCATCAACAATAAATACTAAAAATGAATCCTTTGCTCAGGCTCACCCTGATCAATATCACTCGTGGCGTGCAACATCCGAACAATCACAACGTGAAGATGCGCTGGCAGAAGACCCCCGGTTGGTGATCCTCTGGGCTGGCTACCCTTTTTCACGTGATTACAACAAGCCTCGAGGCCATGCTTATGCTTTAATTGACGTACGAGAAACACTACGTACTGGTGCACCGAAAGATGCACAAGATGGCCCTCTCCCTATGGCTTGTTGGAGCTGTAAAAGCCCAGATGTCGCCAGACTTATCCAAGAGCAAGGGGAAGATGAATATTTCCACGGTAAATGGGCTAAAGGTGGGCCTGAAATTGTTAACGTACTAGGGTGTGCTGACTGCCACAAAACCGACTCTCCAGAATTCGCGCAAGGCCAGCCCGCTTTAACACTCACCCGTCCTTATGCCGCTCGAGCCATGGAAGCGATTGGTAAACCCTTCGATAAAGCCAGTCGTTTTGATCAGCAATCTATGGTGTGTGGGCAATGCCACGTTGAGTACTACTTTGCAGGGGAAAATAAATCCGTCAAATTCCCTTGGGATAACGGTACGAAAGTGGAGGATATAGAAGTCTATTATGACAATATCGCCTTCTCTGACTGGACAAACTCACTGTCGAAAGCCCCTATGTTAAAAGCACAGCACCCAGAGTATGAAACATGGAGTGCGGGGATCCACGGTAAAAACAACGTGACCTGTATCGACTGCCACATGCCTAAATTACAAAATGAAAAAGGCGAGCTCTACACCAGCCATAAGATAGGTAATCCATTCGATAATTTCGAACAAACCTGTCGTAACTGCCATACCCAAAGCAAGCAAGAGCTACAAGCTGTCGTTGCCGAGCGCAAACAAGCTATCCAAGAGATGAAAATCAAAGTGGAAGATCAACTTGTTCATGCCCATTTTGAAGCTAAAGCAGCTTGGGATGCAGGGGCAACCGAAAAAGAGATGGCGCCCATTTTAGCTGATATTCGCCATGCACAATGGCGCTGGGATTTAGCTATTGCATCTCATGGTATTCATATGCACGCACCAGAGGAAGGCTTGCGCATGCTCGGTGGCGCAATGAACAAAGCTGCTGATGCTCGCACCAAACTCGTTCGTCTATTAGGTGCTAAAGGCATTACACATGAAATTGCTATTCCAGACATTTCAACCAAAGAAAAAGCGCAACAAGCAATTGGTCTGGATATGCAAAAAATCAACGCTGAAAAACAAGAGTTTTTGAAAACTGTCGTGCCCGAATGGGATGCGCAAGCTCGTAAAAACAACCTGTTAAGCCAATAACCGTGATCCGCCTCATACAGAGGCGGTATAACCAATGGAGTTAATATGAGCGTACTACGTTCGTTATTCACTGCTGGGGGGCTGGCATTAGGCTTGTTATGGAGCATTGCAGCCTCTACTGCGACACCTCCCGCGACAGAGACGGGTGAACGTTGGGTTGTTACTCAGCAACGTAACCCAGATGCAGCCTGTTTGGATTGTCATAAACCCGACAAAGAAGGTATGCATGGCACTCACGCATCGGTCATTAACCCTAATAATAACCTTCCCGTTACCTGTACCAACTGCCATGGTAACCCAGGCCCTCATCACCGTGAGGGGGCTAAAGATGTGATGCGGTTTAACCACCCTATGTATAGCGTGGAGCAACAAAATAGTGTCTGTATGTCATGTCACTTACCCGAACAGCTACAAAAAGCGTTTTGGCCACACGATGTTCATGTGACTAAAGTTGCCTGTGCCAGTTGCCATGATCTGCATCCAAAACAAGATACGATGAAAACACTTAATGACAAAGGTCGCGTAAAAATTTGTGTTGATTGTCACTCAGACCAACGTAATAACCCTGACTTCAATCCAGCGGCGGTAAAATTGCTTAAGGAGCAGCCATGAGTTGTTCGCGTCGTCAGTTTATTATTTATGCAGGAGCCTTGGCGGCGTCAGGAGGTGCGACACTCCATAGCCTCGCAAATACGATGAAAGTGGATGGCGTACGTTACGGCATGATCCACGATGAAACCTTATGCATAGGTTGTACTGCTTGTATGGATGCCTGTCGAGAAGTCAACCAAGTCCCGGAAGGGGTTTCTCGGCTAACCATTATTCGCAGCGAGCCAATTGGTCACTTCCCAGATATCAAATATCGCTTTTTCCGGCATTCATGTCAGCACTGTGAGCATGCACCTTGTGTCGATGTTTGCCCAACGGGCGCATCATTTATTGATAAAACGACAGGGATTGTCGATGTTAACCCAGACCTATGTGTTGGTTGCCAATATTGTATTGCGGCTTGCCCTTACAGAGTAAGATTCATTCACCCAGTCAATAAAACTGCCGACAAATGCGATTTTTGCCGAAAAACAAACTTGAAAAAAGGTAAACAACCGGCTTGTGTCGAAGCCTGTCCAACCAAGGCATTGGTCTTTGGCAATCTGGATGATCCTAACAGTGATATTTCTCTTATGTTGCGTCAAAAAACCACGTATCGCTATAAAATAGCCCTCGGTACTCGCCCCAAAATGTACCGAGTTCCGTTCAAATATGGGGAGGTTAGCCAATGACAACTGCTTCTGCTTTCCATTTTGAATCTTTAGTTTGGGATTGGCCCATTGCCGTTTACCTCTTTCTAATTGGTATTTCAGCAGGGTTAGTGGTGCTTGCCGTGCTATTGCGTCAATATTATCCGTCTGAAGCAACCAGTAAGAGCACACTAATGAGAGCCACTCTATTTCTGGCACCGACGACCGTTATTTTGGGATTACTCATTTTAATTTTCCATTTAACACGCCCATGGACCTTTTGGAAATTGATGTTCCACTACAGTCCGACCTCCGTCATGTCGATGGGGGTTATGCTCTTCCAAGTCTACATGGTGGTACTCGTTGTCTGGTTAGCTAAAGTTTTCGAAACTGAACTGGTCGCAATACAGCAAAAATGGCTACCGCGTTTTGGCTTTATTCGCTCATTATTAAATTTATTCACACCTGCTATACGTGCCATTGAAATCACCATGCTCGTACTGGCGGTATTATTAGGGGCTTATACCGGTTTTTTACTTTCCGCGTTAAAATCCTATCCATTCTTAAATAACCCTATCTTACCTGCTCTCTTTCTCTTTTCAGGGATCTCATCGGGGCTTGCCGTCGCGCTCATTGCTTTAGCATTGCGCTATCGCCAAAATGTCCATAACCCAGAAGCGCATTTTCTACATCGCGTTGAAGGCTTTGTCGTTTGGCTGGAAATTTTCTTATTAGCGGCTTTCTTTGTCGGTTTAGCATTAGGGGATGATGGCAAAATGCGCGCGCTTATCGCAGCACTTGGTGGAGGCTTTTGGACTTGGTGGTTTTGGATTGGTGTGGTTGGCATTGGTTTTATGATCCCACTGGCCTTGAAAAAATGGGTCAATAATAGCCAAAGTGCCGCCCGAGTGGTTTTTGTCAGTAGTGCGAGTTTGGTTGGGGTCTTTTTATTACGTTTCTTTGTCCTTTATGCAGGGCAATTAACGGTCGCTTAATTAACACAAACAAGGTGCTCATTGGAACTTATACTCCCTGAAATCGGGTTTATTAGCTTGCTGTTAACACTCTGCATAACCAATTTTCATGCCTTGTTTGGGTTGGTTAGTACCTACAAACACACCCAAAAATCACGCTTACTTGGGGTTTATTGGTCTACTCTGCAATTTATATTTCTCGTTATTGCGTTTCTTTGCCTAACTATTTCCTTTATTCAAAGTGACTTTTCGGTGGTGTATGTTGCTCAACATAGCCACCGTTTATCCCCTTTATTAATAAAAATAGCGGCGGTTTGGGGTGGGCATGAAGGTTCACTCCTTCTTTGGGTGCTTTTACTGTCGACTTGGCATCTGTTATTCGCTTGGCGCTATCGCAAACAAGATCACCCCTTTTTTGCTTTAACCTTAGCTATTCTTGCCGCAATGAGCGCAGCGCTACTTTGGTTTATCGTGCTCTATTCAGACCCTTTTATGCGGATCTTTCCGCCCGCGATTGAAGGTCGCGACCTCAACCCAATGTTGCAACATTGGGGGCTTATTTTACATCCTCCGCTACTTTACTTGGGTTATAGCGGCTTGATGGTCGTCACATCATGCGTTTTGGCTTCGCTGATTGCTGGAAATTTCAGCCAAACTATTGCATGGGTTTGTTGGCGTTGGGCCGTACCAAGTTGGTGCATACTTACCATGGGGATCACGCTAGGCTCATGGTGGGCCTATAGCGAATTAGGATGGGGCGGTTGGTGGTTTTGGGATCCTGTCGAGAATGCCTCACTGTTGCCTTGGCTAGCGGCAACCGCCCTACTACACAGTTTAGCGGCTTCGCGAAAACAGGGAAGTTACCGCCATTGGTCGATGATCTTAGCCATAGTCACATTTATTTTATCATTACTTGGCACGCTTATTGTTCGTTCGGGCATACTCGTGTCAGTCCATGCATTTGCCCTAAATAATGTTCGTGCAATACCATTATTTTTATTATTTATTAGCATGAGCATCGTCGCCTTACTTATTTATGGTTGTAAGGCGAAACCCGCAGCATCAGCCTCTAAACGGGCATTAACCCTACGCGAAATCTATTTACAGATGACATTGATTTTATTTGTGGTTGTCCTGTTTATTGTGTTAGTCGGCACGCTATATCCCATGCTCTACAGCCTACTTGGGTGGGGAAAGATATCAGTCGGAGCGCCTTATTTTAACCAAACATTACTACCTTTTGGCTTAATTATGCTGATGGTTATCGGCGCTTGGGCCGTGGGGAGCCTCAAATCATCTACCCGCTCTTTTTTCCGTTGGCGTTTGTCTGTTAGCATCATTGCCGCTGTAATCGCCCTACTTTTGCGATGGAGTGATGCTAAATTTATCGCGAGCGCAACGGCTATAATGGTTGGCTTACTGTTGCTATTATGGCTACGCCCTCTCAATGAAATACAGAAGCGACTAGCCTCATTACTTGCACACACTGGCGTGATTATTTTTGCCACTGGTATTGCTTTTTCTACTGTAAGCAAACAAGAAATCAGTGCCAATATGACGGTTAATCACACCGTTTCACTCGCCGGTTATCAATTTAATTTCAAGCAATTACAGTTGGATACTCAATCCAATTACACCACTGAAAAAGCGCTCATTGCCGTTTATCAAAAAGATACATTTATTACACACCTTGAGACTGAACGTCGATTTTATACCGCTCGCCAACAGATAATGATTGAACCTGGTATGCACTGGGGATGGATGCGAAATTGGTACGCCGTATTAGGTGAAAAGACGGGAAATAACCGCTATGCGCTACGATTCTATGTGCAAGATGGTATCCAGTGGATCTGGGGAGGGGCTTTTATCATGTGCATCGGTCTCTTTATTGGGTGGTTTAAAGGGCGAAGTCAGCATGAATAAACTCTTGCATTATGTTGTTCTAACGTTATTACTTATGGCGACGAATATAGCCAAAGCCGACATTGTGGATACTTGGCAATTTGCTACCGCAGAACAGCAAACAACTTCATTACAAATTGCGGCTCAATTACGCTGCCCTCAGTGCCAAAATCAAAACCTGCTCGAATCCAATGCCCCTACCGCTGTCAGTATGCGCCATCAAGTGTATAAAATGGTAGCGGAAGGGAAAACTGAAGCTGAAATACGCTCTTATATGACCGAGCGATACGGTGATTTTGTACTCTACAATCCGCCATTACACATGGGAACCATTGTACTCTGGAGCCAGCCTTTTATCGGATTCATCTTTGTCATCGCCCTGCTCTATTATTTAATAAAAAAAAGAGCCTCAGTACCGCGAACAAATCAACATAATTCAACGGAAGCTATCATTACTCCGACGTCTAAGCTGTCCATACAATTAACTCATGAAATTCCATCACAGCACGCCGAAGTGAAGCGCAACGATACCCTTTCTTATTATGCTATCCATTTATGCGTAGCTCTATTACTGCTCCTTACAATAGCAGGGTATTTTTTTCTACCGCGCTTTAGCGCCACTTATCATGAATACCAGCGCATCTCAGACCCATTACATATATTGACCCCACTACAGCAACAACAAAGTGATCTGATACGCTTACAAAATAATATTCGACAATCCCCCCAAAATGGTGACCTTTGGGCAATCCTCGGTGAATATTATTTATATCAAAATAGCTATGACAATGCCTTGATTGCCTATAACCAAGCACTTAAATATACAGGAGAAAACGCGCAACTTTATTCAGCTATCGCGACTGTGCTCTATTATCAAGCGGGGCAACAGATGACTGAAGATACAATGCAAGTAATAGAGTATGCATTATCCATTGATAAACATGAAGTGACCGCTTTAATGCTATTAGCCTCAGACGCCTTTATGCACGCCAACTATGAAAAAGCCATTAGCCTATGGCAACAACTACTCGATAGTAATAGCCCTAGAATTAATCGTTCACAATTAATAGAAGCGATAAATATGGCCACAATAATGAAAAATAATCATTAAATCATTTTTTGATTATTTTTCATTTAAAGTACATACACGTCATCAATAAAAAACTTAAAATAACAATAACTATTCAAATAAACTTAACATAACAATTTATTATTAATTGTAACCCTTTGTCTTTAATTGACTATTGTTATTTCATCCCCATATAAACACGCCTATGCTTATGCTACCTTAATATCGCCTAATTCTAAAATCACTACTATTATTCAAATATCAAAAGAGTAACTTCATGAAAAAGAATATATTTTCATATTTAATTATTGCTCTTATCGCAGGCGGCTCATTTGTTGCTGGCATGATGGCAAATTATACCCCTGATCTGGATATCGTTAAAAAATCACAAAAAGCAGTGGAGGATTTCCTTACATTTCCCGAAACCGCCGAATATAAAAATGTTCATTACTATGAAATTCGGCAAACACTCGATCACGGAATACTTGGTTATGTATGTGGTGAGGTACTCGTTTTTAAAAGCGAAAATTCCTTTGGTTATAAACGATTCCTCGTCAAAACATATATGCACCAAGATGGAAGAAATGTCGTTTCTATCCCTTTAATTGAACGTTCTGGAAATATTTTTCCTAACGACAACTTCAACATCATCTGGGATCAATTTTGCCGTGAACAATCTGATAAGAAAGAATAATCTCTTTTGACGCCTGTAGTATGCAACTTAACCTTTATCAGCTCACCTTTTTGGCTTAGTAATAAATCACTCTTAATAAACCAGCACGCCCTCTTTTCTTCAACCCATTGATGAATATTGTTAATCTCCTTCAATTCATGTCTATTTATTACATAAGCCAAAAAGCCAATCTATTGAATACACAAGAAAATTTTACATAAGCAATATTAATATCTTTAAAAATATTAACACTTGACGTGTGTTTTGATACACAGTTCACATTTTTATCATCGGATTTATACGGTACATTAGTGTCAAGTCAAACGAAGGGAGAGATATCTCATCATTGAGGAATAAAAATTAATGTTGATGTTCTTTAATCACATTAACCAGTATCAATGTCGTTACACCATAAAATAGTAAATAATAATATTCGCAAAAATAAAAGTATAATATTTAACCAGTTGAATACTGAATTCTAATACCAGGGAATTTATTAGTACCAGTGTTATATCATTTCCTATCTGATATAGCGCGTAACAAAATATTACGCTTGTAATATAAAATAACATGCTAAGTTGAATACTTAAGTTATTATCATATAAACATTATATATTTAAGCTATGTATCAACGAAAAGCTAAGATATTTATTAAAAACTAACGTCTTCATCATGTACGTAGATATGCTATAGTACCGATTGCATAATTATAATATCGCTGTAAAGAACAAATCATGTAGTAGTGATTTCATTCAGTTAGAGTCCCTAAAGGGACTCTTTTTTTTTTATGTTTTAATATGGAAAAAAGCAATTAATACAAATCATTACCATGGCTTGCTATCACTTTTTTATACCACCAAAAAGATTTTTTACGTATCCTTGTTAGTGAGCCAGCTCCCTGATCATCCTTATCAACATACACAAAACCATATCGTTTACTCATTTCGCCTGTTGAAGCAGAGACTAAATCAATACATCCCCATGAAATATATCCCATAATGGGGATACCATCAGCGATAGCATCACCTAAAGCTTGAATGTGTGAACGATGGTAATCGATTCGATAATCATCAATAATTTCACCATCCTCATTTAACTTATCATGCGCCCCCAAACCATTTTCTACTAGAAATAATGGTTTTTGATAGCGATCATAGAGCATGTTTGCGGTTAATCTTAAACCGAGAGGGTCAATTCCCCACCCCCACTCACTCTGTTTTATATACGGAGAGCTTAAAGATTGTGCAGCATTAATCGACGGGTTTGTACCATCCCCCATATCCGCTGAGGCACAACGAGAGGCATAATAACTAAACGAAACAAAATCGACGGTATTTTTAAGGATTTGCTCGTCCTCTTCCGTGACCAGAAGTGTCACCTTGTTTTCACGAAAAACACGTTGCGCATAGGCGGGATAATACCCACGCACCTGTACATCAATAAAAAACAAGTTTTCACGATCTTTTTCCATTGCCGCCCATATATCTTCTGGTTTAGGCGACCAAGGGTAATATCCACCACCTGCAAGCATACAGCCGACTTGGTTTTGAGCATTGACTTCGTGGGCTATTTTTGTCGCTAATGCGCTAGCAACTAATTGATGATGAGCGGCTTGATATTTAACTTGTTCGCTATTTTCCCCTTCTTCAAAGACTAACCCTGATGATGAAAACGGCGTATGCAATAGCAAATTAATTTCATTAAATGTCAGCCAATATTTCACTATCCCATCAAATGCTTCAAAGCAGGCTTTGGCATAGGTCACAAAAAAATCAATCATCTTCCGGTCACGCCATGAGCCATACTCAGTGACCAAATGCATCGGAACATCAAAATGGCACAAGGTTACTAGCGGTTCAATATGATATTTTTTGCATTCATTAAATAAGTCGAGATAATAGGCGATACCTTCTGGGTTTGGAGTGACTTCATCCCCACGCGGAAATAAACGGCTCCATGCAATCGATGTGCGAAACACCGAAAATCCCATTTCTGCCATTAGCGCAATATCACGCTTGTATTGATGATAAAAATCAATTGCCAAATGGCTTGGGTAATATTCATCATCTCGTAATTTAAAACGTTTTTCGATCCCCATTTTTACCGGATGCCTGTTAGCTCCATAAGGAATAACATCTGCAATACTGAGTCCTTTTCCCCCTTCAAAACAAGCCCCCTCCGCTTGATTTGCCGCTATTGCACCACCCCACAGAAAATCTTGAGGAAATAGAGATCCTGGCATAATTACCCTCATTCAATAGTGAAAAAATTATTTACTTTCTGGTTAACAAAAATTTTTTATATTTCTTTGGCGATACTGTTTTTGTTTAATCTTACCTATTAATTATTTATTGATAATTAATGACGGTAATATCTATTAACTCCCTATTAATCATCTTTATTAATCACAAAATCAGTAGAAACCATTGCGGTAACAGCCACAACTATCCGTCGATTAAAGATAAAAACAATGCCATTTTGAATAGTAATTATTTTTTGTGATGCACCACACACAATAAAAAACCACACACGTAATAAAGCGCTATGCCACATCATTCATATCGATAAAATAATAATCATTTGATTGATTATTTTATTTACAATATTTATCTATAAGGGGGGAGTTTTGTTAGAGAATAATGTTTTTATTGATAGGATAAATTAAAAAAAGCGTCATAATCACAAAAACCCAATACTATCAATTAGTTAACAATCATTTTTTACTTGCTTTATTAAATACCACTATCGTTTTTTGATCATTAAAATAGTGGTTTCAAGCAGTAAGGTGATTAAATCATAAAAGATAGCAACAAGGTGCCCATACTCTCAATCATGTTTTCCTGGCAGAAATACTCCAATGGGTTAAAAATCATATTTATGGTATTGATAATGGAATAACCTAGTAGGTCAGTTATATCAACTGTTGGCATACTCATTCCTCATTTTGATGGCTCTCAGCAGGATAAATAATCCAATTAAAACTATCAATCAGAATCGTGTTAAAACTCATCTATTAAATACACCACCTATTTATCCCTTTTGTCAATATTATGTCATGACTAAAATACAATCGATAAGCTAAAAAATGTTTTCACTGCCTTTAAATGAAAACATGCTAAATCGCCCAATAACCCTAACTTATCTTAAATTTATCGATATCAAATCGTGATTATTTCCTGACGTTTTAATTATAATAGCATCACAATATAATTAAATTACCTATATAGTGGTTAATAGAAGGCTTATTTAGAATACGCGAGATATTTTATTAAAAGAATAAAATTGTGAAGTCGATCAATGTGAAAACCACTATAAAAAAGTTAAGTATTAACACTTAACCTTATTTCCACACCAACTTAATCATTGATGTTTTAATAATAATTCCAGCATGAAATATTCTTATTAGAAAGGATAAGAATAAAAAATAACCCATTCAAATCAATCAGATGAAAACAATATCCATTGCCTTTTATATCTCTTTATTATTTTAATTTAAATATTTCATCGTAATAATAAATTTTATAAATTACTTTTTACGGCCCTGCATTAAAAAAAGATAAAAATCAGCCAGTTTGATAATTTGGTGTAATATTAAATAGCACAAATAGCTAATAAAAACTTCAATAATTTATTTAAATCATATACACTCAGCATGAAACGATAAAAAGGAATTGTTATGTTTAGATTTTTTGAAACATTTTTTAATGAGCTGTCCAATATAATGACTGCAAATAGCCGACGTATCATTGTGACAATCTTAGCTGTCGCAACGATTTCAACAACAGTAACCATGGAGTCTATCAACATCTATTTTATAGCCGCATTTATATTTATTAGTTTTTCACTATATCTACCTGAAATATATAAATTTATAATGAACAGGGTAAACTAAGTAACGTTGAATACATTGAGCTATAACATTTAACTTTGTCTTTTTAACAACACACATGCACCTGTTTTTGCCGTTAGTTGATTAAAAATTACGTATTAGCACCTAATTCACTTTTTACCATAAATCAAAAGAGCAATACGTAATCAGTAAAAATAACTATCAATAGTCACTAAGCACATCAGCAAAGATAAAAGCCTGCGTATTGTTATCCTTAAAGTCAGAGTAAATACCTACGACCCGCCTTAAATACAGTTAGCTTCATTTGTAATGATGCTCAATCGCTGTTTCTTCCTTTAAATACCTATTAACCATGGCTGCTTTGTCACCTCACTTTCTATATCTTACGACAACCAATCAACCGATATAAATTTCTACCATCATGGTACATCACCATATTACTACTGCGTCAAAAGTAGCTGTATCCGTTAGCGTAAATACAATCATTCCTTTCTCCATAGAAAGAGATAAGAAATTAAATGGCCCCATTAAAGGATTAACATATTTTGTATTTTCCTTTACACGAATGAGATGACTCCCCTCCTGCATGGATTCTCGAATGCGCTAATAGCGGCCTTATTTAGCATTAGCATGAGGGAATAGATTGCAGAAAGCAAAAAATGCCCTCACAAGGAGGGCTGTTATCAAATATGGGTCGGATAACTTAAAATCGATTTAATCTAAAATCTGTAAAGGCTAAATGGTTTCACATCCAATGAAGGTTCTTTACCTAACAGTAGATCTGCCGTGATTTCAGAAGAAACAGGGCTTTCTGTCATACCCCAACCTGTCGCGGTGTTAATCACCAGACCTGGGTATTCATTAACTTGAGAAATGATAGGATTCTCATCTGGTGCTATCGCCATCGCACCACTCCACTGGTCGATAAGTTTAGAGTCTTTAAATGCAGGGAACTCTGCTTTCAATTTCTCTAATGAAGAATTTAGCTCAGGAATATCTGGCAGTGCGGTCATATTCCTATTTTTCTCAAACGGAGAAACTTCGTCTAGCTCCCAGTGTGTCGGTTGTGTAAATGAATTAATTAACTGTTCATTTAATGAAATGTGTACTGGGAAATCTGGCATTGATAGCAATGGCAGATATTTATAACCATAGATAAATGATTCTTTTACGACTGGAGCAACGATCACACGAGGCGAAGTCGCATAGGTGCCATCAGCTTGCTCACGGAAGAAAATGTTACCTGGTAAAGCGACGTTACCACCCGGTGCAGTAGGTGAACCACTGATCAATTGCTGAGATTGGTAAGCCGGTAATGTTGGTACGTCAACATTCAGATTTTGCATGAACAGTCTAGACCATACACCGCCAGCAACAACCACTCTAGAAGTTTTAATCGCACCTTTTTCTGTCACAACATCAGAAATTGCACCCGCTTGAGTTTCTAAGCCTCTTGCAGCACAGTTTGTGTAGATCTTAACCCCAATTTTTTTAGCGTATTCCGCCATAACAAAGGTTGCAATCTCAGCATCTAGGCTACCTGAGTCTTCTTCAAAACCGGCGATTGTCCAATTTGATGTAGCTCCACGAAGGCGCTGATTTAATTCATCACCTTCAATAATTCTAGTTTTGAATGGAATATCTGAACCGACATTCTTACTTCTTGTATCAATCCATTTTCTGACGTGATCTAAATCTTCTTCATCAAGAGGAACTTCTACGCGCCCTTGAGTACGATAGCTAGTATCGACACCCACTTTCGCATTCATTTCTCTCCAACGCTGTTTACCAATATGATGAAGCAGGAATGTCTCATCAGGCATTTTGTAAGTAATGACTTGGCCATAGAATCTAGAAGATTGTTCGCCAGCAATATTCCCCTTCTCAACGATTACAACAGACAAGCCGCGTTCAACAAGATTGATAGCGGTCATAATACCTAAAATACCAGCACCAATCACAACAACGTCAGCTTGCTTAGGTAGAGGACCTGCGGTTCCTTCAACAAACCCATGTCTTGGTGTGCCAGGAACAAATCTACCTTCTCGAGTTAACATCGGGGTTAAAATTCCCGCCCCACCAGCCACGGCTACAACAGCCCCGCCGATAAGAAACTTTCTTCTAGTTATTGCCATTTTAAAACATTTCCTTTTATCAAATGAACGTCAGTATCTAAATAATAAGATCATCATTTAATTTTTATTTGTAACGTAATTGTATTCTAATTTAGATTAAAATTAAATTTATTTGTTAAAAATTATTTTTAATGAATGTTTATTCATAAAATAAAAATAGAATATTAACTAAATAAAACTGAATACTTTTTAGACAAATAGCAATGCAAAACCCTATTCTATCAATATCGGAACTTCTGCAAGATATAATATATTTAGCGCTAACAGAAAAATGACAAGTCACTATAAATGAATAGTTATTTTCATTATTTAAAAGAAAAACACTTGGTCGCTAGGGAGAATTTGTAACATCTGTAGGAAAATTAACCTATCGTAGACCTACGATTTGGGCAATATTAAAGCTAACAGGATACGTTATTTTACTTAAGTATTTTATCAATTCATTTTTAGCTTAATATATCAATAACCATTAAAAAAAGGGGGACTCTTGAATCACTCTTACGGATATTATTGACCACTTATTAATTAAGGTCTTTTTATGCCATCGCACTTTAATCTCTATTATTTTAAGATTAAATTTCACACTAAAATTAACCTTATTCTTTGAGCTGTTATGACGAGACTATTCATGTTAGTTAAAGCTATTTAATGGTTATCTCATATCTCACCACAATTTAACCTACAGTGGTTACGTATTGTATTATCAGTACCTAAACCCCGACTTTCTTCGAATCAAAGAATAAATTATATTGATATAAAACTGGGAGCTAGAACAAATAATAGGCGCCCTTTGTCAACCTTTTCTCACTCATTCATTTTCATTGCTAGGCCTAGCTTTGTCGGTATTTCCCTTTCA
Organism: Providencia sp. PROV119; assembly: GCF_028482435.1. Lineage (NCBI taxonomy): Bacteria > Pseudomonadati > Pseudomonadota > Gammaproteobacteria > Enterobacterales > Morganellaceae > Providencia > Providencia sp. PROV119. The sequence continues at coordinate 186,643 of NZ_JAMPQL010000007.1, read as the reverse complement.
AGGCTGATCAAAAAAATCATGCTTAAAAATAAGGTGGTCTAGAGAGGTGCTGATCTGATATCAACTAACTGTGCTATATTCAATTTAGTCTGATATAAAAATCCCCCAGTCCGAGTTAGGAGCTTCCTCCTAACTCATTGGATATTAAATGATGGCACAACAATAATTCTTTTTGCCTATAAGAAGTGATTGTGATGAAACTTATTTTTTATATTTATTATAAAATTCTTCACCGCACATCACTTTAGTAAAGTCGCTGCCAACGGTCATTACAGATAAAGGCTTAACTTTATCGACATAGATAAAGTGGTTTCTAATCTTATCTTTTTCTTTCACTGGTTTTACTTGACCATTTTCTATTTGGTCAGAGTCATAATTCACACAATACCCAATTGTGTTAGCCGTTTTTTTATCTTTTACCACCATGATTTCATTATATTTAAAACGATAACCTTGGTTGTCTTTAGCTAACTGTTCTTTCGTTTTATCGCTTCTCGCAAAAGGGCTTGATACGCGATATAGAGCATCAGCATATTCAGCATCCATTTTTTTGCTGACAAACTGTTGATCAGCAGAGCTAGCAGAAGCGTAAGTCACACCCTGCTGTGTTGTTTTAATACTATATGCTTCCCATTCCTCTGACTCTTGAACAACTGGGTTGGCGTCGCTCAGAATATTCGCGAATTCACCCCACATATCATTATTTGAGCTACAGCCTGTAACCAACAATGTGGCGGCGCTAAGTACTGTAATTGAGAAAATATGTTTTTTCATTTTTACCCTAAAAGTTAAGATTAATGGTACGCGATAGATTTGTAACCAATGATTTTTAAAGTATTTTCATTGTATCTAGGAAATAAATAATCTGCAAATAGGTGCCTTAATATCAATTACCATTAAATTTATCAGATAAATTAAGCATAGAAACTACAAGGTAATAAACAAACTATCACATCAATTTAATCCGATATTTAAAAATAAAATTTCTATCAATAGCCCTAATGATGGGCACTGAGTTTATATAAAAAGTCGACGGAGGTTGTGATCTGTCTCTTTCCTACTCTCCATTTGTTCATCACGACAAAATGAAATTTAAAATAAAAACACACATCATTATTAAGTATTAATAACTAAATTTGTCAGATATATCTTAATTCTCACTTCATTAAAAATAAGAAATATCCTACTCACCAAGAGAATTAAATACTATACTTTGATTTTTATTGTTCGTATGCAGCATACGATGGTCAGTAAAATTAAAGGCTGGACATTCATGTTTTCTCTACGCGGCTACGCATTATATTTTTATATTTTTTCTATCCTCTTTTTTATCGCACCGCTTGTCTATGTCATAATAAATGAAGATAAAAATAACTTACTGACCTTCTTAAGCAGCCTTACAATAATTTTTTATGTTATCGTCTGTATGGCAATATTTTTTTAAATTAAGGTAATTAGCAAAATAAAATTCGCTATTTTTATAGTCTCCTTCTTTGTGCGATACACGTTTTTTAATATTCTTTGCCTTTTCACCTTCTTAAGTCATTTTTCAGTATCGAGGTATTCAGACTAGCCAATGATTAAGCGATAAGTTCAATAACAGCATTTAGTTTCGCCTTAGCCCAGAGGTTAGCCAGCTACCACAGTCACAGCGATCAATTAACGTCACATTTTAAGCAAAGGCTCTGCTTGAGCATGCCAATCTCAGTTAACTCTTATTTAAAATATTACCCCTCTTTTTTATTATCTGACTTATCTCTTACATTGGATTCTTACAAGCAAGGTACGAATATGGGCGTTTCTATTTATTATTCCGCAACAAAAAAGACTCCTTTCAATTTTGAAGAAAAAAATACGTTTGAAACCATGGTAAATCAGTTGAATCAAGCCTTTCCATACAAAGAAGATGCGGAGACTCTCTATTTTTATGAAGAGCCATCAGATCAATTCTTACTACAAGGTTCAACAAAATTACCACTTGATGATGAGTCCATTTTGCTCGAGTCTATCGATTATTGGTTAGATTGTCTTTCGCAATTAACTCTAGCGTTTTCGACAGCACAATGGAGTGTTAGCATCGAAGACTCAGAAGCTACATGGGTTGATGATCATTGGGAAATGTAATATTACGGGTAATCTAGAAATAGGATTATTTGCTATAATTAATTATTCCTATTCCCTCTCTTACCAATAAATACCCTTTATGTTTGAAGTACCAAATAATTAAAAAGACCCAACCAATGCGGGTCTTATATTATAGGGGGAATCCCCCTTATCTTGCGTCACCATTTTCTAAATATAGAGAGAAGGCTCCCCATCAGGACGAGTTTTAAACCTTCTATGCGCCCACAAGTACTGCTCTGGTGCTTTCATTATTTCTTTCTCTAGTACAGAGTTAATTGTCGCGGCATCATGTAGCGTATCGCTAGTTGGGTAATTGACTATTTCTTTCCCTAGCACCAAGTCATAACTAATACCATTACGGTTACGTAGCAGTGTGACAGTTAATGTTGGTGAGTGAGATAATTGAGCAAGCATTGATGTACCTTTTGACGTTGAAGTATTTTTGACTGAAAAAAACGGAGCAAATACAGTTCCCTTTCGACCAAAATCTTGGTCAGGTGCGAACCAAATGGCCTTGCCACTTTTTAATTCTTGAACCATAAATCTTAAATTTTTACGATCAATCATTCCTTTGCCAGAACGACATCGACCCTTTGTTTGAATATATTCCATTGCTTTGTTGTTATGTGGTCGATACATCGCATTTACAGGAAAGCATAGCCCCATAATTCTGCCACCTAACTCCAGCGACATAAAATGAACCCCAACGATAATTACCCCTTTATTTTTGGCAATAGCTTCTTGATAATTAGATATTCCTTTGACTTGAAAGAGCTTTTTAATTCTTTTATCACTCCAGAACCACGCTATTCCGGTTTCAAATAACGCAATACCTAGCGATCTCAAGTTTTCGATAACTAAATCGTCTATTTCTTTGCGGTTTTTATTTGGAAAACACAATTCTAAGTTTCTTTTTATAATGGAAACTCGTCTTTTAATAAAATACTTCGAATTAACCCCCAAAAATGCACCAAGCCGAACAAGCCATTTATAAGGGAGTTGAACCAATAAAAATAAAATAACAATTCCTAACCATGTTGTAGCGTATTTGGGATGGAGTAACTTTAGGGAAAACAGGTTTTTAGCGTACATATGTATCTCAACACTTCGTCTTTGCGATATGCAATGTAAGTTAGACAGTTATTCTTATTTTTAATTCAAAAATTTCATCAATCCGCCATCGTCTATTTACCCTTTGTTTTCAATAAGATAAATGATAGAGAAAAGATATCAATCACTTTGTAATGATTGATTTTATATATCACGCACCTAATGTGTATAAAAGTTTAAATCACCATTTAGCGAAGACATATCAAAAATAGTTAAAAACACTAACTCATCATACCCCTAATAATAGCTATGAGTCTTATCATCTATCAAATTTTCTGCCATTTGTTGATTTTAAATAGGCATATTCACTATAGGGAAGTCTGATAATAATATTATCTTTATCAATAGCGCTTCCTAACATTGTCATTCTACAGAGTAAATTAACCTTGCCGACTCTCTGCATACATAATCCGTCAGGACTTTCAAAAAAACGCATATCACCTTTCTTCCACATAACAACAGTGACACCATCCGGTATTGCGCCTATTGGCTGAACAGTAAAAATTGTCAGCTTATTATATGCAAATACAGATATTGCACTGATTAAAACAATAAATATTATTAGTATTTTCTTTATCATTTAACAGCCTATCATCTCGCCAGTATTTGTTATTGTGCACGTATTCCCTTCGCTATCAGATGTATGGCATCCAGAGCTGTCACACCAACTTTTTATCGAGTATTCATTGCCTTCACTATCAACTGAAAAGACTTCAGATGAACCATCCGCATAGTCTCTTGAGCCAGATGTTATTGAATATGAGTTACCTTCAGTATCATACGATTCAATAATATTATCGCCTTGTGCATTAGTACTCGATCTTGTACATGCTTGATAGGTACTATCACCTATACACTCCTCTGCCATTGCCGCTGTTGATATAAATGCCACAATAAGCGTATAGATTGTTTTATTTAGCAGCTTCATCCTGCCTCACCGATTAATTTTATTATTTAAAGGAATTGCACTGTTTTAATAAACTAGAAATCTCAATAAATATAATCTAATTATTAATCTTAAAATAGCGAAAAAAGAAGCCTGTGCAGCTTATTGGAAAGCACACAGGATAATCATTTATCATTTTTAGGCTACCTATACGGCAGTACACGTTATATCCTAAGTTTAGTTACTGTTCCTGTATTTCTAAGCTGCCTATACGGCAGTACACGCGCTACTCATGCACCAGTCGGGATTTACTAGTTTCTAAGCTGCCTATACGGCAGTACACACAGTGATTTACCAGTGGTGTCTTTTAATTCTTTTCTAAGCTGCCTATACGGCAGTACACTATAAACTATCAGGAAAAAACCTTCGTGCAACAATAAATTATGGCTAATTTGTGCAAAATACCTTATTTTTTAGAGGGTATCATAACACTTTGTTTTTAAACAGAATAAAATTTCAATAAAAATAGAAGGTAAAATAAGATAACTATCACGCATCTTCCCCCCCCTTCTTACATCAAAAGAGATAGAAAGAGCCTTATTAGAAGCTGCGGATAAAACAATCTCTTCAAAAGTAATAGTGACATTTTAACCTTCGCTTGATTAATCAACTTATTACAATAAGGGCCATTTTAATGTATCTATTAAAATGGCCCTTATTGTTAACTCATTCAACGTATAAACTTAATCAGTAATTTCATTCCGTTTTACCGATTTTAAAGGTTATGGATTGGTTTTGTGTACCGTGCCATGACGACTTTACAAATAATCAAAAATACTGCCTTACTTGCCATAAGGGCATTTGGTCTATTCCAACAAAGAATGTCGCTGATAAACATTAACCTACAACAATGATTTCAAAGCATCATTTACTTTATTCTGCACCCTTGTTTATCAACGACAACTTCACCATCTTCTTTGATAAATTCATTTTGTTGCTGATTAGGTAATATATCTAACACGACTTCAGAAGGCCGACACAACTTTACGCCTAGCGGAGTGACGACAATCGGCCTATTAATCAGTATCGGGTACTGCAACATAAAATCAATGAGTTGGTCATCTGTATAGCTATCTTGTTCTAAATTTAATTGTTCATAGGGTTCGACATTTTTTCGTAATAACGCCCTTACCGTGATTTTCATATCGGCAATAAGTTTTACTAACACATCTCTAGAGGGTGGTGTTTCTAGATAATGAATAATCGCCGGCTCAATACCACTATTGCGGATCATTGCAAGAGTATTGCGTGAAGTGCCACAATTTGGGTTGTGGTAGATGGTGATCTCATTCATTGGGTTATCCTTAATTTAACAATGAAAGTCGAAGCACTAAAGCAACGAGTGTGACAATGAGCACAGGGATCGTCATGATAATCCCTGTTTTAAAATAATATCCCCATGTAATGGTCATGTTCTTTTGTGATAACACATGTAACCACAACAATGTTGCTAAGCTACCAATTGGTGTAATTTTTGGACCTAAATCTGCGCCAATTACATTGGCATAAACCATTGCTTGCTGAATTACCCCTGACGCTTCACTCCCTTCAATGGATAGAGCACCAATTAATACCGTTGGCATGTTATTCATTATGGATGATAAAAATGCGGTAATAAATCCAGTTCCCAGAGTTGCTACCCATAACCCTTTATCGGCAAGGTAATTGAGCGTTTCAGAAAGATAATCGGTTAACCCTGCATTTCTTAAGCCATAAACCACCAAGTACATACCTAAAGAGAAAATGACGATTTGCCACGGTGCACCACGTAAGACTTTTTTGGTATTAATCGTATGGCCTCTGGCTGCAATCACCCAAAGAATTAAGGCGCCAATTGCAGCAATAGCGCTAACAGGAATACCTAATGGTTCTAAGACAAAGAAACCGATGAGCAACAGCACCAATACAAGCCAACCTGCTTTAAACGTTGTCATGTCCTTAATGGCTAAAGCAGGCTCACTCAATTTAGTCATATCATATTGCTTAGGAATATCTTTACGGAAAAACCAATGCAGCATCACTAACGTTGCAATAATCGCCGCGATATCCACTGGCACCATAATTGAGGCATATTCAGTAAATCCAATATTAAAGAAGTCCGCAGAAACAATATTCACGAGGTTTGAAACGATAAGCGGTAAGCTCGCTGTATCTGCAATAAAACCCGCCGCCATGACAAACGCTAACGTCGTGCCTTTGTTGAAACCAAGTGCAAGTAACATCGCAATCACAATGGGCGTTAATATCAATGCCGCACCATCATTGGCAAATAAGGCTGCAACAGTTGCACCAAGCAATACGATATAACTGAATAACAGCCTTCCTTTACCACCGCCCCACTTGGCAACATGTAATGCCGCCCATTCAAAGAAACCACTTTCATCTAAAAGTAGGCTAATAATAATCACTGCAACAAATGTCGCGGTGGCATTCCAAACAATGTTCCAAACAATCGGAATGTCTTGAAAACTGATCACACCAAAGATCAGTGCTAATACAGCCCCTACTGTAGCACTCCAGCCAATACCCAATCCTTTGGGCTGCCATATAACAAACGTAATCGTTAGAACAAAAATTAATGCGGCAATAAACATAACAACCTCGTTTAAAAGGTGCTTTCGTGCACCTTTTATTTTCTAAAAATAAAACTTATTCTGCGAGCTGACTTAATGCGGATATCCCCACAGGCTCAGTCTCAAGTAAAGGAACGATAGCAACACGTTTTGCTAACGTTGATGCCACCTTTTCAATCTGAACGACTTCCTGCTCTGCCCTTGAAAGTAACAATGGTGAGGTAGTTTCCGTGATAGATAGGCTATTATTAATTACCCACGCCCACGGATGTATATCTGCCCGTATTAAGTCATTCTGTAAGTTTTCCGCCTCAAGCACAGGCGTTGTTTCAGCGAGTGTCGTAATAATGACTTTGGTGCGTTCAGGATCTTGTAATTGCATCATAGGGGTCAAAAAGTGGCCTTTTTTGCCCATTTTCTTAGCAATTTCTTTATGATATGCCCCTGTTGCATCAAGAAGTAATAATGTATGTCCAGTCGGTGCAGTATCCATGACGACAAAACGTTTCCCTGCGTCTCTAATGATGCGAGAAAAGGCCTGAAACACAGCAATTTCTTCAGTACATGGAGAGCGCAAATCTTCCTCAAGTAATGCACGCCCCTCTGCATCTAAATCTTTCCCTTTTGTTTCTAAGACATAATTACGATAGCGTTCAGTTTCGGCGATGGGATCAATTCGGCTAACTTGAAGATTGGGTAAAACACCATCAAGTGTTGATTCAACATGAGCAGCAGGATCTGATGTAGTCAGATGCACATCAAGCCCTTTTTCTGCCAATTTAACCGCTATTGATGCTGCAATCGTTGTTTTCCCAACACCGCCTTTGCCCATTAACATAATCAGCCCATGTTGTTGCTGAGATATTTCCCCAACCAGTTCTGACAAGGAGGGTAAAGAAATAGGTTGTTTTGTCGGAGTAATGGTTGAAAATTGTGGCATGTCATTCGATAACAACTGCTTCAATGCATCGACACCAACCATATTGATATTTTGTAAATAAAGAATATCAATGGGTAACGAACGCAATGCCTCAGGCAGAGACTTTAATGCGGCTTGCTCTCGAGAGTAGAGTGCATGGGATAACTTATCATTTTCAGTCATCGCCGTTTCCGGGAAAACACCATTTATAATCAATTGTTGATTTTTGATACCCAGAGAAGACAATTCACTATAGGTTCTCGCAACCTCCCTCAAAGCGGCTGACTGAGGACGTGCAACCAATACTAACCTTGTTAGTGAGTTATCACTCAACGCTTGTACTGCCATGCTGTACTGCTCACGTTGTTTTTCAAGGCCAGACATTGGGCCTAAACATGTCGCACCGTCAGGATTGTCACTAATAAAATCACTCCACGCGCTCGGGAGTTGTAATAAACGGATGGTATGCCCCGTAGGTGCGGTATCAAAAATGATATGGTCAAATTGACGGGTAATTTCGGTATTGGTTAACAATCCAGTAAATTCATCGAAAGCCGCAATCTCTGTGGTACAGGCGCCTGATAGCTGCTCCGTAATGCTTTGAATTACCGCTTCAGGTAAACTTTCTTTGATTGGATTAATAATTTTATTTCGATATTCTTCGGCAGCAGCTTGAGGGTCTATTTCAATGGCAAATAGGTTTGGAACCAATGTTATTGGCTGAATATTGTTGCCAATCGATTGAGAAAATACCTGCCCAACATTAGAAGCCGGATCCGTACTCACCAGTAAGACTTTTTTCCCTTCCTCTGCCAACTTGATTGCTGTCGCACAGGAAATAGAAGTTTTACCCACCCCCCCTTTTCCAGTGAAAAATAAATAATTAGGTGTGCTGTCTAAAAAATTCATTTTATCGCCCCTGTTAACAACATGTTTTGTCATTACCGCAACACGACTTAACTGTCTCCACCTTCTCAATATTCAGGCGAATACCAAACCATCTTGCTAGCTCATGACGTTTAGGGTATCGACCTGTCAGCACAATCTCACCATCAAGAATAAAGAGTGGGAGTGATTCGGCGCCAGCGGTTTCCAGAAATGTTTTTACTTTTATGTTGTTAACAAATGCCATAGGCTCTTGCGCTAAATTAAAACGCTTTACATTCGCTCCTTGTTTTTTTAACCAATCTGCATCTGTTGCAAAGTCCACTAATGCTTGATCAACTTCTGTTCCACAAACGCCAGTGCTACAGCATAACGCGGGATCAAATACTTCGAGTTTTTTCATGTCTCAACCTCATATATGATTTTTCGAATATGTTAATTTAAAAAATTTTATATAGAACAGCGATTAGCAGACTCTTTTTTCTCTAAGCTTTTGAGTAAATCTGCGACTCTATTTTTCTCTGTGGCATAGGTGACATCAATGATACTTTTTACCCACGGTAGTAATGCCGGAGATAGCCGATAATGAACCCATTTCCCATGTTTTGAATCGAGTAGAAGACCCGCCTCTCTAAGCATTGCTAGATGTCGAGAGGTCTTCGGTTGCGATAAATTTAAGGCCGTATAGATATCACAGACACATAGCTCACCGGATGCTTTCAAAAGCAGCACGATATCGAGCCTTGTTTGGTCGCCTAAAATTTTAAACAGTTGTAATGGTTCCATATGTACCTCTTTAGCCTTTTCTTTAAATTATACCTAAAAAACACATACGTCAAATCGAATATGTTTTATTTATAAACCATTTGTTCCTTTTTGTACTAGTTGATAGAAAAGGTAAGAATCAATGATGATAATACCACGCTAACTCTCTAGCTTGGCTCAACGATTCAAATAAATAAACAAATCAAAAAATTACGACAAAACGAACCATTAAAACGCTCGATAAAGCCATTTTGCTGTAGCTTATCGGGTTGAATATGGCATAACGCTATCTGATTATTTTCACAGTAATTCAATTAATTCACTGAATTTTAGGCATAAAAAAAGACATCAGTTGATGTCCATTGACTTCGAAATGGTACGCCCTACAGGGTTCGAACCTGTGACCTACGGCTTAGAAGGCCGTTGCTCTATCCAGCTGAGCTAAGGGCGCATAAGAGAAATGCGGCAACCTATACGGTTGATGGCGTTGAATTATACGGTTGCTACGCGCTGAGTCAATGGCTTTTCTCTACTAAAATAACTATCTGCTCATTTTATGTTACAGATTGAACTGACATTGGCGCTAACTTCTGACAAAATAGGCACATCCCCAAGTCTCATATATGGATTAAGTCACAGATGTTAGCAAAAATTATTGATGGGAAAACGATTGCGCAGACAATTCGGCAGGAAGTTGCCCAAAAAGTCCAACAACGTATAGAACAGGGCAAACGCGCACCAGGCCTTGCTGTTATCTTAGTCGGTGCAAACCCGGCTTCACAAATTTATGTCGGCAGCAAACGCCGTGCATGTGAAGAAGTGGGTTTCCTATCTCGCTCTTATGATTTGCCTGATACAACAACTGAAGCAGAGCTTCTAAAACTGATCGATGATTTAAACCAAGATACTGAAATCGATGGCATCTTAGTTCAGTTACCTCTGCCGGCGGGCATCGATAACGTTAAAGTTATTGAGCGCATTCACCCAGATAAAGACGTTGATGGGTTTCACCCTTATAATGTCGGCCGTTTATGCCAACGCGCACCACGTCTACGCCCATGCACACCAAGAGGGATTGTTACCCTGCTCGACCGCTACGGTATTAACACCTATGGGCTAAATGCCGTTATCATTGGTGCATCTAATATTGTTGGTCGCCCTATGAGCTTGGAGCTGCTACTTGCTGGCTGTACAACCACCGTGACTCACCGTTTTACAAAAGATCTTGAGCAACACGTTCGCAATGCCGATCTTTTAGTTGTTGCAGTAGGAAAACCGAATTTTATTCCGGGTGAATGGGTTAAACCGGGTGCTATCGTGATTGATGTTGGCATCAACCGCCTTGAAAATGGTAAAGTCACCGGTGATGTAGACTTTGATGAGGCCTCCAAATATGCCTCTTGGATCACCCCTGTACCAGGTGGTGTTGGCCCGATGACGGTAGCCACACTGATCCAAAATACATTGCAAGCGTGCGAAGAGTATCACGATATTTAATGAAATCAGGAGCTGTCATGGATATTTTCAGGCTTGAAGGCCACCCACACATAGAACTGTGTGATTTGCTCAAAATAGAAGGATGGGCAGAAAGCGGGGCAATGGCTAAGGCCATGATCGCTGAAGGCTTAGTGCAAGTTGATGGCGTAATAGAAACTCGCAAGCGTTGCAAAATCGCGGCAGGAAAAGTAGTTTCTATGGGCGACCAAAAAATCAAAGTTCAAGACTAAATACCAACAAGTAAGCTGATGTGCAGATCAGCTTACTTTTACCGCCATTTTCTCTATTAACATACTTTTCTCTCTCACTTACCACCGAGTCGGCTCATCTCAATCTCATCTTAAAATGAAGGCGAGTAAGCTATACCCCACCAACGAGCTATAACTGAATAACTTATCTGTGACCGACATCCGAATTAGGAGAAATATTTGCACTCTATTCCAATAAACTATTCTTCCTAAACTAGATGATTAATTTAAGAAATTAATAGCCCAAGAATTATTTAGTCTCGAAATGTGATAATAACCGCCTATACCTATATTGCCTTTCTGCTGCACTGTGTGCCATTATCGAAAAGCAAGTTTGTAAGAGGTGCAACAACCACACCTAATAGCAACTCCTACTTGATTATGATAACAATTAATATACTTCTGTTTTCCCCCTTCAATGGGGGACTTTTTTATCTTACTTATTTTTATTTGAAAATTATATCAAGCTGCGCTGCGCCGGTTGCTTTCCCTGGTTTTTCCGTCTTATTAGGACATAGCGACCACACCAGCGGCTGAGATTGTGAAGAGCTTGCGGTTTGTGCGCCTATTTGCATGAAATTTAACCCTTGGTTATTGACGGAAAAAGGGATACTTGAAGTCCTATCCACGCAGCCTACTGCATCTGCTGCCGCATTACTGCCAATATAGCCGCGCACTAATCCCCCGATTGTGCCATCACTATAGTGTAAGCTAATTGCATGATTTCCGACGGCAGTTGATGGGGCAACAGGCTGCCCTGAAATAGCAATTTGGAAAGCTCGCCCATCATTAGCACCACAATTCACACTAATTGAAGATGTTGGATTGATAACGGGAAGCCCTTTTCTCGTATCAAATGAGACTTCTGTCGGCGTTGAAATGGAACAAGGTGGATAACTGACCGTCACTGTTCCGCTCGGAAAAATTAGATGGGAGACCAAATCACCCGATGAAGCTGATTTTATAAGATAAAGACTCGGTAACGTATAAGAGCCAGGCTTTGCATTATTACCAACATATAAAAATAACTCCCCTCGTATTGATGCCTTATTATTTTTCCTATTCGTATTCCATTGATGCTGAGTTGCTTCAGGCCAAGCAGAGCCACACCACATGGTCGACGCATTTTGTACTGGTGACGGTGTATAATTACCGTAGTTATCCCACGCCCCTTTTACAGTAACATCATGAAAAGGTCCTGATGTGCTCGCACCTGCTCCAACCGACGCAACCCCTGTTGCATTTGTACTACGAAAACCAATAATTATGTCCTGATCTACCCTATAACCTTTCATTTTACCCACCGTCATTTCATACGAGCTTGGTAAGCAATCAACCTTAGAAGAAGATGTATTAATACCAAAACCATCGGCCCTAATCGCGCTAGATGAATTTACGGCACTAATTTTTGTTAGGGTTATTTCGGCGTTCACATTACCAAGTGAAATAATCTCTTGGCCAGGCATCGCATTAAAATTTGCAGCCAACGCGACTGGATGGATAAAACCAAAGGCAATGACTGTGCTAGTCATATATTTATTAAACACTGAACTCATCATGGTTTTATATTTAAAATAATAATATTTCATGGTCAGGCAAATACCTTAATCTATTTTATAATTTCACAGGGGTACATGTATAAGTTACTTGGCGTATTGGTTGGTCTGCCTCTAACTCGATATTGGCTAAATCGAAGCGAACTTCACATTGTTTTTCTGTAGACTCCCCCCATTTAACCAATAATTTTCCTTTTTCAGGTAATCCTGTTAAATAAACCAGCCCTGAATCACCAACGATGCTGCTATAACTATCTGACGTATTTTGTAAGCTAGCTATCGCACCAAACGGCACATTGACATTATTCTTAATCAACGTCATTAACACTTGATACCCTCGTTTTGTCGCAAATTTAACCGGAACAACTGCGCCCTTACTCGGATAAATATTGATATTTGTTTGAGCAACATCGACATCATCAGGTAATGTTGTTGGGTCGATACTGATACTATTTCTCTTATAGTCAGAAAGATAAGGAGCTATACCATAACCTCGCCAATCAGAGTAAGAGGAACCATTATTAATACTGACATTCGGTGCATCCGGTAAATAAACTAATGCGACTGATTCCCCCATATTTTTTGTCAGTGTAAGTCCGCCGGAATGGAGCAGCATGCCGCCATTTGCGTTCATATTAAATGTCTTCATCTGGCTACTATAACTATACCCCGCGGTAATACTTCCCTTACTTCCTTGATAACCAGCATTAATATTACTGCTATTAGCGCCATCTTTATTTTCCCAACTTTGAGAAGCGCTATAGGTAAAATCACCATCCATCAAACTACCATTTATCCCAGTTTGAATTTGCGATTTACCATTGTTATCGCGTGTATAGTAGCTAGTAGAATAAATAGACTGTAAGGAATCTGAATAACCAAATACACTAAATGGAATACTTATGTTAAAGGAAATTTGTCTATTCTCAGGCCAATTTCCGTTATCATCTTTAACCCTATCAATAGTAAAGTTACTGCCATAAGTTATCCCTTTATAGCTATTACTGTAGCCAATCGAACCTCCAGTTTGGGTTCTAGAGCTTCCCCAATAATCATCACGCGTAGCTCGAAGGTAAATTGTTCCCCATTCTCCCATACGCTGGCTGACTTGAGTTTGGAAACTACTACGCCGTCTTTGCATTGACCACGGGTAAACCCCGTCTTCAAGCTGATAACCTTCAGAGTTAAATTCACTAAAATTATAATAGTTACGTGTTGAATAACGTAATGCGGTGAGATCTACGGAGGTTCCCGTATTCATCATACTTTTCGAGTAACGAAGGCGATAAGACTGCCCCGTTTTCCGTGAGTTGTGATTTAATTTTGCAGCAGAAGCCGTGATATCAAGAGAAATGGCACCTACGTTGCCTAGTGAAATACCCGTTCCTACGTTTGCAGCTTGGTAATCTTCAGCAGCTAATACACCACCATAAACTGTGGTGTCATAAGGTAACCCATAAACAGCCGTTCCTAATAAAAAATCGGCCTCGCGGGATTGATTCGTCACATTACCGTCATAACGTCCAACCGTAACTTCATATTTCCAGCCACCGGGCCTTAGCATGACAGGTAATGATGAGTAAGGCACAATGAACTTCCGTTCAGTACCATTTGCCTCAGTGATAGTGACATCATAGTCACCTGAAAGCCCTGCTTCTTGAATATCATTGATGTAAAAAGCACCTGGAGCGACATAGGTTTCATAGATAATATTCCCATTTTGGCGAACGGTTACCCTTGCATTACTATTCGCAACCCCTTCTATGGGTGGAGCATAGCCCCGTAGCTGGCTTGGTAGCATCTCTTCGCTAGAACTCAATTTTATACCGCGAAAAGGAACACTATCAAAAACATCACTCCCCGTATTATTTTCACCAACTAACAGCACAGAGCGCAGTGGGAATAATTCGCGGTATAAATATGTATTCGTAAAACGGGTATAGTGCTGGTTATTATCTTGGTTATCACCACCATCCGTTTTTATTTGGCTATGGGTGATCGTGCTCCGTAAACGCCATGCCCCCGCGTTCAAACCAGCTCTTACTGTTGCAAAGAAGTTATCGGTTTTTCTATCTGAGCTATACCGTGAACTATTTTCAGTATGCCCATAACTTAAATTATAATTCGCAATAAGTGCCGGGATCCCATAATCCAATAAGTCAGGATCGAGTACCTCAGTATGGCTCGATTTCATTGCTATCTGCGGAATACTGATTTCAAGTTCTAGAATAGAAATATCAAAATGTGTTGATGCATCTGGGATCAAAGCCGGCAAATTATCAATCGGGTAATCTAACGGCAAATCCTTTGTTGTAGGAAGTTGCTTAATATTAACGCCATGTTTTTCTAGTAGCTCAGGTGTTAATACTGGAGAAACAACGCCTTGTTTATTTTCCTTAAATGTAATTGGAAGTTGCCCAATACCGACCTTATTAATATAAACAGAAACGAGATATTCACCCGGAGCAATACTCCCTTTTTTAGAATACACGGATAAATCAACTTGATCGGTTTCTCCCATTGCTTGTAAAAAAGCAGGATCAAAATAATCTTCTGCGGTAGCGGAGTGAATGCTTAACATCAAGCACAACGCAATAGGATGCCATGTAAACTTAGCTGGACTTACGCAAGCAGGTAGTGTGTGCTTATTTCTATTCATATTTATATCCATTGACTTATCAATAGCAAAATTAAGCCTAAAGCAGTAAGTGCTCTTTTTTACTTATATTCATTTCAATAACGAGTTCTGAAATAATTACAATAAACGCGTATATTGCTGTGTTACTCCACCATCTTGGTCAATTAAACTCCATTCAAGCTCACCTTTAATATTCTCAGGTAATGGATACCGCTGTTGCCCCATAGGTGGAACCATTTCAAATAGAGATAAAGAGTCAACATCTTGATTGCCCACTTTTATTGAATAAAAAGTGACATAATAAGGTGTTGGATTTTTAACAATCAAAGAGTCCTTATCACGAGAAAAAACTAATTTTTTTGATATTTCATCAGTACCATATTTGGGTAAACCACTTGGGCGATAAAAAAGTTTTAAATGATTCTGTGTCGCAATAATCATTTGTGACTTTCCTGTATGGCCTGTTTCTTTTTTCTGATTAGGTATCGCCTTAATGTTAAGAATAAATAGTGACTCACGATCTTGCGGCATTTTATGATTAATTGATTTAATCATTAATACGACCGCGTCTTTTTCATTTATTTTTTCTAATGGCGGCAAAACAATAAAATCAGGCTTATTAAGTCCATCATCATTTGGGTTTACAACTTGAGATTGCAATAAATAAGCCATATTACTGTAATTAGTCACTTTAAAGGGTACACCTTTTTTCGCAGACTCTGGATAAATGACCCTTGTCGATTGCATGGCAATGCCATCATGCTTCACCATATTTTGCCCATAAGATGAAAGAGAAAATAACCAGAAGCAATGAAAAATAAACAAAGTAAACCATGATGAGCGTCTCATTATTTTTTCTCCGTATGACTCATTAAATAATGATACTCTCGGCTTTCTCCACCAAAATCATTAACAACTCGCCAAGTTACCTCTTTAGCATTTTGGTTGATGTGATATTTTATTTCCGAAAACGGTGCAACCATCATTCCATTATTTTGATTATCAATTTGTTGTCCATTCACCTTTAACGAAGAAAAGGTCTGAAAATAGGCTGTTGGGTTATTTACAACTAAAACATTTACTTTTTGTTGAAAAGTGAGTTGTGATGCTGACGAATTTACACCCTTGATAATACTTTCAGGGCGATAAAATAGTTTAATCACCATTTGTAAACCAAAAGAAACTTGTGAGTAATTATCACTCTCCTCACTTAATCCTTCCTTAGGTATACTCGGTATTGCTAAAAAGCTTAAATAGAAAACCGATTCCCTATCTTTAGGTAGATGCTTTATCTGATTAGGAACAATCACTACCGTATTTTGACTTTGTGGCTCCATTCTAAATAATGGTGGATTTACTAAAAAGGGAGCCTTTTCTAAGCTATCAGGTGAAATAAGTGCATTAACTTTAATTAAATAGGTATTATTGCTACGATTTTGAATCGTTGCTTTTGTGTTTTTATCGGTCTCTAAAAAGATCACACGCGTTTGATTCAATAACACACCGCCATCCGCAATAGCGCTATTAAATAGAGAACTAAGCAATAATGTTAATAAAGCTAAGAAATATTTCATCATCGTTTTCAGTCATAAAGAAATTGAAAAGTTACGGTGCTGTGTAATTTCCCAGCTTGTAATTCGCCACTACAATTCCCGCATGAAATTGTTGCCGTAAATGGTATTTTGGTTTTATTCAATATTGATAATGGACTTTCTGCCACCCAATTAGCATTAATTAATCCTGTTTCGGCTACATTAGTATTTTTCTTGAAATAAGTATTTCCTTCAGTACTAAGTAAAAAACCATACCCTTTAGTAGTTGAGCTTGCTGAGTTCACATATAGATGACGCCCACCAAGGGTTTTGCTTTCCCCCGTAACTTTAATTTTCGGCGTATAGTGTGTTAACCCTTTACTATCACAATCAATAAAGTCTAAGGTAAATTTTTCTTGTTTAGCTGTACCATTTTTAACCTGAGAGGTCGAAATATTAGCGCCATTATTAAACGCAATAACTGGATGACTAACGCTAATTTCACATGTGCCTTG
Organism: Providencia sp. PROV119; assembly: GCF_028482435.1. Classification (NCBI taxonomy): domain Bacteria; kingdom Pseudomonadati; phylum Pseudomonadota; class Gammaproteobacteria; order Enterobacterales; family Morganellaceae; genus Providencia; species Providencia sp. PROV119. The sequence continues at coordinate 169,335 of NZ_JAMPQL010000007.1, read as the reverse complement.
AAAGTATTCAGCTGAAAAATTTATTTGAACTGGTGCAGCCTTTGCTAAGGGTAAATAACTCAATGTCAGTATCATCAAGCTAATTTGCGTCACCCGCTTTAATTTCTTATACAATGTAAAAAAATTCTGCACAGTGGCCCCTTACTTTTCACTGAAAAAGAACGGTAAATGTAATATTGGCTTTTAAAAAATCAGGGGTAACTGTGTTATCCACGCTTACAAGCCCAATCCCAAAATACTCGGTACTTGAAAATTGGTTCGATGAATTTAGCGGTGTTAAAGCCACCTGTTTTCCTTGATTTTCTAGCGCGTCACCATTATAGAAATCATTTAATCCAAGCTCTTTTTTACCATGCTGGATCATAAACCCTGTGCCATTAGGCGTACTGTCTAAAAAAACTTGATTATTACCGCTATAAGGCGTTATGCCTTTTAATGTTAATAACGGTGTGGTATTTCCCCCTTCACAGGTCACTTTTGCTGAAATAGGTTGAATTTCAACTGTTGTTTTTGCTGTTGGGAAACTAGCAACCGAATAAGGCTTAAAATGTAGCGCCTTATCTGATAATTCAATGGAACAACTACCATCGACTAAGGAAGCCGACAGATCAACTTCTGCAGTACCTACCGCATATAATTGGCCAATGTTAGTTAGCATCAGCACAAAAAAGATCGAGGAAGACTTATTGAACCCAACCATCGAATTGATCCTTTCCGCCAAAGTCATTGATTGCGCTCCACTGTACTTTGCCTTTTTGGTGAATATCTTGATACAGCATGTCACTAAAAGGCGAAATCATGGTATTACCTAATTTAGGCTCCAGCTTAGCGAGCTTATTGCCCACTTTGATTTCACTGAGCGTAATATAATAAGGTGTCGGATTGGTCACCTTTAAGCCATTATTTTGCAAAGAGAACTTCAATAAGCCCATTGCCTCTTTTTGGCTGACAGAAAACTGAACAGGTCTATAGAATAATTTTATTGTGTTTCCCGTTGCGATTTGCAATGAGCCTGCTAATTTGGGGGTAGAGTTATTATCTAACCTATCCGTTGCAGGTAACGCTATTGCTCTAAAATAAAAAATAGACTCACGATCTTTAGGTAAGTCATTTTTAACTTTTAGAATTTTAACTTGATTCAAGTCACTCGGTTCTAAACGGAACATTGAAGGTGTGGTGATAAAATTATTTTGCGCTATTTGCCCCTGTACATCACGGTAAATTTGCGTACGAACTAAATAAGGAGTATTCGAATTATCTTCACTTTTGATAGTAATATTAGCCCCTACATTATCCTGACTTTCATTATAAATTATACGAGTTCCATGCAGCACGATCCCCGCCATTGCTGAAGTTGTACTCAGTAATAATAATATGGTTCCGATAACTCTAAATACTTTTACTATCATTTCCCTATCCTAATAATTCACCTTAAACGATAAAATGAAGCGCAGGGCTCTGCGCTTCAAATATTATTAATTACTCAGATGCGTAAGAAATAATAATTGGCGCTGAATAGGCACCAACAGCAGGCGAGGCATCCGTTGTACCCATACCAACTTTGAAGGTATACGTTATTGGTGCAGTATCAGAAACAGTCACAGGAATTGCTTTGTTTGCAACAACTTGATCGGTTTTACCCTCTTCTTGCAGCATAAAGCCAACGGTTGAACTTTCACCAATGAAGATATTTTTTGCAGTATTTGAAGTAGCCGTTGTGCCTTGTACATACAGTGCACCTTTATCGGATGCCTTGTCACACGCATCTAATTGTACGACAAGTGGAGTATCACCGTTTTGTACATTTGGACTAAAGGTATCTTGAGCAAATTTACCTACATAAAATACTGAATTACCACCATTAGCAGTCACATTACAAGTTACCGCCGTAATTACACCATTAAGTGTAATATTGTCACTATTACTACCAGCAACAGCACCTAGGCTGACACCGGTAAATAACATCGCTGTAATTAACTTAGTTTTAAAAGCCATGATATACCTCATGAACAAGTAGTGATTAATAGAGCCTAAATAGACCCCACAACAAATACAAAATAAAGAAATAAAAAATCAATTTAAAACAAGAATAGGAGTTTATTCCTACTCATCAGAATAATAGATAAAAATAAAAGTATGTAAATACCTACAATTTTAATAATTGAAAAATATCACGTCATTATATTATTTTTACCTTTATATAAATCTAAGTTTTTATTTAAAATAATATAGTAAAAACACTTAAAGCGAAAAAACAAGCAACAAAATCCATAACGATTAAATATTAAACTCAAAATTAGAATATAAATTTATATTAGATTCCATTGGTAGTTTTTTATTTCAATTAGGTGTTAATACTTATTACCATTAGATGACAATAACTGTTATTTATTAAAAAAGTTAAAAATAATTAATTATTATAAAATACAACTTATTCAAAATACACTTATTATGATAGTCGTAAAAAGGCCAGTCTTGCGTTTACTCCCAAAATAACGCTGTTTTTTTCTATCTCTATTTTATAAATATAAAGATAATTAATATGTGATACCGCATAAAGTTTAATTCAGCTAATCTATTAAGCTGAATCGATAAAAATTTGACTTATTGCGCTAATAATAGGGCTAGCTGTTGAATATCGATAGATATAATAAAACCCGTTAAAATGATTGAGTGCTATCTACTCAAATTTTAACGGGTTGATTTTAAATAAAGATAAGACTATTTACGGCGCCAAGTTGTTCCTTGAGCACCATCTTCTAATACAATTCCCATTGCCGTCAGTTCATCACGGGCTGCATCAGCCAATGCCCACTCTTTATTTTTACGAGCATCATTACGCTGTTTAATTAACGCTTCAATTTTAGCCACTTCTTCGTCGCCTTCACCTTGAGCATTACCTTGCAAAAAGGCTTCCGGGTCTTGCTCAAGTAAACCAAGCACACCCGCTAATTTACGTAACTCAGAGGCCAATTCATTGGCTGCAACCTTATTTTCTGACTTCAGTCGGTTGATTTCACGCGCCATATCAAACAGTACGGAATAAGCTTCAGGTGTATTGAAGTCATCATTCATGGCATCTTCAAAACGTTTTTTAAAGACTTCACCACCCGCTGGGGCGACTGATTTATCAGTACCACGTAAGGCAGTATATAAACGTTCTAAGGCTGTACGTGCTTGTTTCAAATTCTCTTCAGTGTAATTAAGTTGGCTACGATAATGACCAGATAGCAAGAAATAGCGCACTGTTTCAGGGTCGTAATACTCAAGCACATCACGGATAGTAAAGAAATTATTCAGTGACTTAGACATTTTTTCACGATCAACCATCACCATTCCTGAGTGCATCCAATAATTCACATAAGGACCATCGTGAGCACAAGATGATTGCGCAATTTCGTTTTCATGATGTGGGAACATCAAATCCGAACCACCGCCGTGAATATCAAAATGGTTACCCAATGCTTTGCTATTCATCGCGGAACATTCAATGTGCCAACCTGGGCGACCTAACCCCCATGGTGATTCCCAGCTAGGCTCGCCTTCTTTTGACATTTTCCAAAGAACGAAGTCCATCGGATTACGTTTTGAATCAGCAACTTCAACGCGTGCCCCAGCTTGCAGCTGCTCTAGGTCTTGACGAGACAATTGACCATAATTTTTATCCGTTTTGACTTCAAACATCACGTCACCGTTATCTGCCACATAAGCGTGACCTCGTTTAATAAGCAGATCGGTGATTTCGATAATTTCATCAATATGCTGGGTGGCTCGCGGCTCACTGTCTGGGCGTAAAATATTTAATGCATCAAAATCTTTATGCATCTCAGCTAACATCCGTGTTGTCAGCGAATCGACGGTTTCATTATTTTCAGCCGCACGTTTGATAATTTTATCGTCAATATCTGTTACATTACGCACATAATTCAGGTCATATCCCAAATAGCGCAAGTAGCGGCTAATCGCATCGAAAGCGACGAAGGTTCGACCATGACCAATATGACACAAGTCATAAATGGTGATACCACACACGTACATCCCTATTTTCCCTGGATGAATGGGTTTAAACTCTTCTTTTTGACGACTCAGTGTATTAAAAATCTGTAGCATCTGAACTATTCCGTTTAATGTGTACGTGTTTTTCCTTACTGGCTTACCTTGATTCAAGCCGCAACACAAACGGCGACTGCCTTTAACGCTAGCCATACATATTGCCTATGCCTAGCCGACTAGTCTGTTGCCGCCCTGTTACACCTTGAATTATTTAGCGTATTACTCGCTCAAGCTATAAGGGGTATCTCAATAATAAGGTATCAACCTGTTAAATAGAGTGATATTGAAACCTGAACATTGCAATAATGCAAGGTTTAACCATAGTGTTTACCTGTCTATTTTTATCACTCGCTGCTTTTACAAACCAGACTGTGACTTCAAGTCAGGTTTCATCTGTGATATAAACTTTCTGACAACAACGCCTTCATAAGAAGGCGCAATAAAACAATTATTCAGGATAGCTATTATGGTTACTTTTCATACCAATCACGGTGATATTGTTATTAAGACTTTTGACGATAAAGCCCCTGTTACTGTCGAAAACTTTTTAAGCTATTGCCGTGAAGGTTTTTACAATAATACCATTTTCCATCGAGTCATTGACGGTTTCATGATCCAAGGCGGTGGCTTTGAGCCAGGCATGAAACAAAAAGCAACAAAAGCACAAATCAAAAACGAAGCTAACAATGGCTTAAAAAATACGCGTGGTACTCTTGCTATGGCACGTACCAACGATCCTCACTCAGCGACAGCACAGTTCTTCATTAACGTTGTTGACAACGACTTCCTTAACTTCCGTTCAGAACGTCCTGAAGGCTGGGGCTATTGTGTCTTTGCTGAAGTTGTAGAAGGCATGGACGTTGTTGACAAAATCAAAGGCGTTGCAACAGGAAACAGCGGTTTCCACCAAGACGTTCCTCGCGAAGATGTTGTGATCGAAAAAGTGACTGTTAGCGAATAATTCGACTCAACAATATGTCCACTTATATCATTGCAGATTTGCATTTGAGTGAAGATGAACCGGCGATCACCGCCGGTTTTATGAATTTTATTCATCAGCAAGCAATTCATGCCGATAGCCTCTATATACTCGGTGATTTTTTCAATTACTGGATTGGTGATGACGATAAAACCCCACTCCACCAGCAAGTCGCCAATGCCCTAACAATGCTCACTGAGCGAGGCATTCCCTGCTACTTTATCCATGGTAATCGAGACTTTTTACTTGGGAAACGTTATGCCAAACAATGTGGTATGACTATACTCAACCAAGAAACATTACTGGAGCTTTATGGTAAACGCGTACTCATTTTACACGGTGATACACTGTGTATTGATGATCAGGCTTATCAAAATTACCGTAAAAAAGTGCATACGCCTTGGATCCAACGCCTATTTTTAGCCCTACCGCTGTTTATTCGCCGACGGATAGCAGAAAAAATGCGCCAAAACAGCCAATACGCCAGCAGTATGAAGGCCGAATCAATCATGGATGTCAACCCACAAGCGGTGATTAACGCCTTAACAAATTACCAAGCTGATTGGATGATCCATGGGCATACACATCGTCCTGCTATTCATGAAGTGAAGGTTGGTGATAAGTGCTGCTATCGTGGTGTATTGGGAGCATGGCACCATGAAGGCTCCGCATTTGTGATTAACGAACAAGGTATCGAACTTATTTTTTTCCCTTTCGAGCCTGAGACACACTCGACTCGCTCTTAAACCCCCAGTCTGTTTGCTGACATTTTAACCACGCAAACGTTTTCCTTACCCTTTTACCATGATATGATCGAGGTAATTTATTTTTCCCACCTCACGGTGAAAGTTTATTAACCACAGGATCACATCAAATGACTGCCCAAGTATCTGCACAATCTGCGGCTAAAATCGCCATTGTTATGGGTTCTAAAAGTGACTGGTCAACTATGCAACATGCGGCGGATGTTTTAACTGAGCTGCAAGTGCCCTTTCACGTTGAAATCGTCTCAGCACACCGTACGCCTGATAAATTATTCTCCTTTGCTGAAAAAGCAAAAGCAAATGGCTTTGATGTGATCATTGCTGGTGCAGGTGGCGCGGCACATTTGCCGGGGATGCTAGCTGCGAAAACATTGGTTCCTGTATTAGGTGTTCCTGTACAAAGTGCGGCTTTAAGCGGTGTCGATAGTCTCTATTCTATTGTGCAAATGCCAAAAGGTATTCCTGTTGGCACATTAGCAATTGGCAAAGCTGGAGCAGCAAATGCGGCATTATTGGCAGCGCAAATTTTAGCAAACACTGACACAGCCTTATTGACACGCCTATCGGCTTGGCGCGAAAGTCAAACTAATGACGTGTTGAACAACCCAGACCCTCGGGAGGCGTAATGAAACCTGTTTGTGTCCTTGGTAATGGTCAATTAGGAAGAATGTTACGCCAAGCAGGTGAACCACTTGGTATCGCGGTGTTTCCTGTTGGTTTAGATGCCGAGCCAGAAGCCGTTCCCTATCAACAAAGTGTCATTACTGCAGAAATTGAGCGCTGGCCTGAGACACCACTGACCAAAGAATTGGCTCGCCATAATGCATTTATTAATCGCGATATTTTCCCTCGCCTAGCTGACAGGTTTCCCCAAAAAAGTCTATTTGATTCATTGGGCCTAGCAACCGCTCCTTGGGCCTGTCTTGAATCCAAAGATCAATGGCCTGAGTTATTCTCAACGCTTGGCGATTTTTTGATAGTTAAACGTAGGACTGGTGGCTATGATGGGCGCGGTCAATGGCGTGTTCGCCCTGGTGATGAAACCAGCTTGCCCGATGAAATCTACGGGGAGTGCATTGTCGAACAAGGTATCCCTTTTGATGCCGAAGTTTCAGTCATTGGCGCGCGTAACCGCGCTGGTGAGAGTGTGTTTTATCCGATTACCCATAACCTACATCAAGAAGGGATTTTACGTACCAGCGTAGCATTTCCGAAGGCAGATAACTCACAACAAAAACAAGCACAATCCATGTTGAGTGCAGTAATGAATGAGTTAGATTATGTTGGCGTGATGGCAATGGAATGCTTTGTGGTTGGTGATAAGTTACTCATCAATGAGCTTGCTCCTCGCGTGCATAATAGCGGCCATTGGACTCAAAATGGCGCCTCCATTAGCCAATTTGAGCTACATTTGAGGGCTATTTTAGATTTACCAATGCCATCACCTGAAGTGTTTAGTCCATCCGTTATGGTTAATTTGATTGGTACTGATGTCAACTCACACTGGCTCAGACTACCACTCGTACACTTACACTGGTATGAAAAAGAAGTACGCCCAGCCCGCAAGGTTGGTCATTTAAATCTCACGCATAATGCTCCGTCAAAGCTTGCTGATACATTAGACGCACTCGTCGATATGTTACCAAATGAGTACAAAAGTGGCATTGAATGGGCAAAAGCAAAATTAAACTGGTACTATGCCCAATAAACAGGGAAAATAGCGCGATACGATGCCCGATATTTTCGGGCATTTTGCGTTTATATCGCTGTCTTTTTTGTGCAAAAAACAGGCAGAGTGACCGGAGTTGACATGGTAGCCTCAAATTCCCCGTTGTTTAGCCCACTTTATCAGTGGAGTATCCTCATTTTGTTAGGGATGGTCTATTTTTTAGCCACCGCGACAACCTTTACCTCGTTAGGTGTTGTTCTCCCCAGTATGATTGAGGAACTGCAATGGAGTTGGACAGAGGCAGGGTTTGGTTTCACGTTATTGGGGTTGACTTGTGGTTTAGCCAGTTTTCTTCCGTCTGTCCTGATCCGTAAAATCGGCGTTCGCCTCACCCTTTTACTCGGTGCTCTCGTCTTTATCGCGGGGTTTTATAGCCTCTATTCGACCGAAACCATCAGTCGCTATTTTCTCGGTACTGCCCTGATAGGTATAGGCTTTACTCTACTCGCGACCGTTCCGGGAACCTATGTTCTTTCTCGCCTATTTGAAAAACAGTCTCTCGCTTTTGGCCTCTATTTTACCATCGGGGGATTAGGGGGCGTCGCGGGGCCTTGGATCTATTTCTATGCGTCAAACCAGTTAGGGTCATGGCGTATGCACTGGGTACTCTGTGCGCTTTATCTCGGTATTGTCACACTGCTGACTATTTTGGTCTTACGCGAAGGTCAACGCGAACGTGAACACGCTAAAAGCGTGGTACAAAAACAGGTCAGTGATGTTAGCAAACCTATTTATCGCACCAAAGAAGTTTGGACAGTACGCCGTGCGCTACGTACTTGGCAATTCTATTTAATCGCAGCAACCTATACCTCATTTTTATGGTGCGGTATTACAGTAAACAGTTTTGCCGTCGCTCATATTGAAGAGCGTGGTTTTGGGATCACCGTAGCCGTTTCATTACTCAGTACCATGGCATTTGTGAACGCATTTTCACGCTTTATTGGCGGTGCGGCGGGCGAATGGTTGGAACCGAAAAAACTGTTAATTGGTAGTTTGATTATTATGATCATTGGGGTTATTTCTCTCAGTATCGCCACCTCTTGGTTATGGTTAATACTGTTTGTGCTCTGTGTTGGTATCGGCTATGGCATGACTTTCTTAGCATCTAGCGTATTATTATCGAACTATTTTGGCAGAGGCCCCTATTTAGAGTTATTTTCTGTCGTTAATTTGCTATCGACCCTCGCTTGCTTAGCCCCCTTTATTGCTGGTGCTATTAAAGATTATACGCACAGTTTCACGCCGGCATTTCTTATTATTGTGGCTCCCGTTATTGTGGTGCTAATGTTTACATTAATGATGAAGCCGCCTGAGTTATCCGCTAAAAAATAATGGTGGCGGTAAAAATCACGATGTTTACAATTGGCGATAAATAAAAAAGCTCGGGCTACTCCCCGAGCAAAATCAATATAGACAAGGAAATTAAGGATTTAACAACGCAGGCACTTTCAATAAAATAAATTCGTTATCATCCGCTTGGTTCGGTTCGCGACTGGATGAGAATGGATAATTATTATCGTTGCCAACAATGATGTGTTCACCGTCGACAACATCCACATTTTCAATTGTAAAGAATGGGAAGGTAAATACGCCATTATTCAATGGTTTCTTCGCGACGCCTTCAGGATCTTTAATATTCATTAAGTCTACATAGGCTTGCTTATTAACTGGCTTACCTTGGTTTTTATCGGAAAATTCAACCCGATAAACTCGCTTAAATTTAGCTAAATGACTAAAGCAATGTTGGGTATCCGCAGCCCCCTCTGCACAAGCTTTATCGGCAGTTCCCTCGCCATTATCACGTTCAATAATCAAGCCATGAGTATCGTCAATCATATTAAAATCACCGATGGCATTTTGATTATCTTCAAAAACATATAACCAGCTACGCCCCGTCCATTGTTGTTTTTTCACATCAAATTCAAGAATGCGTGCAGCCCGTTTCCCTTCTACGCTCTCATAATCTTGTTTTTCGCTATCCCACAATGCGCCTTCGAGCATTGGATAGAGTTTGCTACCATCTGGCGATGAGGCCATCCCCTCAAAACCTTTTGAACGGTTCACTTGAAAGCTGACGCTATCGCTTGGCTTAGCCGGTGTTGTCACTTGATAATGATCTGGTGACACGACCTTTTTCCCATCAACGTACGTTTCAAAGAGAGCAAGCACCTTGCCATTCAGATCCATCTTAATCAAATACGGGCCAAACTCCTCTCCAACCCATAATGCGCCATCGGCAAACTGGAAGCTTTCAGGGTCGAAATCACTTCCGGTTAAATAACGCTTATCCGTGCTTTCATTAATAATATGGAACGGAATGATTTTATCGGGATCATGAAAGAAAACCGTTTTTAATGGCGTTGCTTTTCCAGTTTTAAAGTCGATGTCGTATTGAGTTAAATACAGCATTGAATCAGGTGAGTTAACTTTATTGCCGTAGCCATTGTCAGTCAGTACCCAATAAGTGCCATCTGACATACGTTTGATGCCTGAGTGCCCTTGTAATGGCTGCCCTTTAATGGGAACATGCATGCCTGTCGGGCGATCGGCTGACTTCCCTTCAACGCTTCCCAATGTCTCAATACGACTTCCCGTCGTGTATTTACCACTGTTTTGTAAATCTTTCGCTGCATCCGTTGGGGCAGATATCGTCGAATTCACAGGTAACACCGCGTGCCCTGCTAATGTTGCTGAAACTTCTTGTTGTGCGTATCCCGTGGTAGAAAAAGTAATCAATGTCGCGAGTAATGATAAAGAGCGCAATTTTATGGTGCGGCGATGCTGCATTATTATATTCCTATCAAATAGTTAATCATTTGTTGACCATAGGATCATAAACAGCATTGATGACAGTTTAGTGATAGATATAAGACAGTTATTTTATTCAACTATGGCAAGTAACAAGCTATTTTTCAAAGAAATAAAATTCGCGGCTAAATAGGGAATAGCCCAGATCACATGTTATCTGCGATCTGGGCGTTGAAAGGTTGTTGTGTGGTATATCAATGCGATTAATTATTCGGCATGCGACGATGCTGATTGCCTGTTCCTAGCAATCTTAATCCTAACCAACTACCACAAATAGACAGTAATAGGGCTGCACATAATGGTAATAGTAACCACATTGACCATTCAGGCTGCCAAGGGAAATCAAACACGCGAGTTTGCAGTAACCATAAAGCGACCTCAGCACCAAAGGCAGCAGCTAATCCAGCCATTAGCCCTAATAGCGCAAACTCACTCCATAAGGTTTTACGCATCAGTTTCCGGCTTGCCCCCAAGGTACGATAGACCACTAACTCACGCTCCCGCTGACTCATACCAACCTGAATTTGCGCTAATAACAACAGTAGGCCACAAAAGATCACCAACACGACCATCACTTCCAGTGCTTGGCTGACCTGTTGAAGGATTTGTTGTATTTGAGTAATTAATGCCCCTGTATCCAATACATTGATGGTTGGATAATGACGACTTAAGTCTGTCAGTAGCTTACCGTCGCCATCATAATGGAAACTGCTCATCCATGTTGCAGGCACATCTTTTAATGTTCCTTCAGCAAAGATAAAGAAGAAGTTTGGTCGCAAACTTTCCCAATCAACAGTACGAATACTAGTGACTGTTGCACTAAATACCTGAGCGCCAGCATTAAAAGTGAGTTTATCTCCGATTTTAAGTCCTAATTGTTTCACGACGGTTTGCTCGATAGAGACCTCACCATCTTTAGGCGGCCAAGTGCCTTCATCAACCACATTGGCTTCCGGTAGTTTAGCTCGCCATGTTAGGCTCAGCTCGCGTCGCACGGTATTATTATTTGGATCACGTTCGTCCGCCCACTCTATCGCTGAGCTATCATTTATCTCTGATAAACGCGCTAAGATCACAGGATAAAACTCCGTCGGCTTCACTTGGTGTTGCACAAGTAGCTCCGTTACAGGTTTAATCTGCGATTCATTCATATTGATCAAAAAGTAATTAGGGCTATCCGCTGGCAGTTGTTGCTGCCATCTATCCAATAAATCCCCTCTGACTAGGATCAACAGGGCTAACAGCATAAATGAGAGTGAAAAGGCACTCATTTGCGAGACCGTTTGTAAAGGTTGACGCAATAAACGGCTCACCGAAAGCCGTAAGCTTAATTGCTTAAACTTAAATTGGCGTAGTACCCATAACCCCAACCAACCAATCAAAGCTAATAAAATAGCGACGATTACGATGCCCACTAAAATCGACCATAATAGTGGGTTCACACCTGTAAACAGAAATAACCCACCAACAACAATTAAGGTGACAATAGGTAAATAGTAACGTAATGGCCAAACAGGTGAGTTAGCATCTTCACGTAATACCCGTGATGGCTGCGTTGCAATTAACTGGCGATAAGGACGAATCCCCACGAGAATAGCAATCACAAACAAAGTTCCAATCGCCCAAACCCATGGCCATAAACTGGCAGAAGGTAACGCTTTCGGCAGCATTGCACCGAGTATTTGCATTAAAATACCTTCAAAAGCTAGCCCTAGTAGCGACCCTAGCAAGGCTGCGGCTATCAAAATAGCCAACCACTGGCCTATTATCCATTTTTGTAACGCCGAGCGCCCTGCACCCAAGGTTTTAAGTACAGCAACTAATTGGTGGCGGCTACGGCAATAGTGAGTCATCGATACCACCACCGCCGCTATTGCTAGCAACAATGTCAGCAATACCGACAGTAATAAAAATTGCTGCGCCCGCTGGAAAGTTTTTCCTACCGCCCCACTATTTTCTTTTAACGTAAACCAACGTTGATCCGTTCTTAATTGCCCATCAAACTGAGATTCAAAAGCATCAACTGTGGCGGTTTCTCCAGCAAACATATCTCGATAGGTTAATCGACTCCCCACCTGTACGGCGCCTGTCAATTCAGCATCTTCTAATGAGATAAGTACTCTCGGAGCGATTTGGAATGGGTTAAAGCCGCTATCCGGCTCTTGGACTAATGTTCCAGCAACTTTTAGGGTCGCGTCGCCAATATCGATGTTATCGCCAATTTTTAAGTTAAGTAACTCCAACAAGCGAGGGGCAACTAAAATTTCCCCTTTGGTTGGTCGAAGTCCGGCTGGCTCAGTGATAAGCTCACCATAAAGTGGATAAGCCTGATCTGCGGCTTTAACCAGCACTAATTGTGGACGTAAATCTTCATCAGCCGTCGAATAAGCCATGGTAGAAAACGACATTTGTTGGCTTAGTTTTAGCCCCATCGCTTCTGCTTGTTGCAACCACTCAGGATCACTGGGATAAGAGGAGCGCAACACCAAGTCACCCGCTAATAGCTCTCGGCTTTGGTAGCTCATGCTATTTTCAATACGGTCACTAATACGCCCTAAAGCAAGCACACAAGCGACGGCTAAAGTCAGCGCCAGCCAGACGATCAGAAGTGATGGCGTTTTCCACTCACGCCAAAACCAACGCCAAATCATGCTTCTTCCCTCAATACACCATCTACCAGTCGTAAGCGACGCTGGCAACGGGCAGCTAATTCGTTATCATGTGTCACAAGGATCAATGTTGTGCCATGCTCTTTGTTCATGGAAAATAGAAGATCGGCGATTTTATCGCCAGTATGTCGGTCAAGGTTTCCCGTTGGCTCATCGGCAAACAGAATTTTAGGCCGCCCATTAAATGCTCTTGCTAATGCAACGCGCTGCTGTTCACCTCCAGATAACTGCGCCGGCATATGTTTTAAGCGATGGCCTAACCCAAGTTCAGAAAGCAAGGCGGCTGCTTGTTGATAGCTCTGTGACTCTGGCTCACCTCGCAATAGAGCAGGCAATTGCACATTTTCGAGGGCATTAAGTGTTGGTATCAACATAAAAGATTGAAAAACAAAGCCCACACTCTGGGCACGCAAATAAGCGCGTTGTTCTTCATCCATTTGGGTCAATTCGTGCCCTAATAGGCTAACGCTGCCACTGCTACCATCATCTAAACCGGCAATAATGCCTAATAAAGTCGACTTACCAGAACCAGACTCGCCAATTAATGCAATTGTTTGACCGGACTCGACAATTAGTTCAACACCTTGCAATATAGTGAGTTCATGTTCCCCTTGACCAACACGTTTAATGAGATGATGAACTTCAAGAATATTTTCCGCCGACATTTACTGGTATTTCTCCTATTATTTGTCGCAAGTGGGCAAACACTCGCAGCCACAAAACTGTTAATCCTTGGTGACAGCCTCAGTGCAGGCTATCGCTTACCGGCAGAGCAAGCATGGGCTTCACTCCTTGCCGAACGTTGGCAGAAATCGTCGCCACCCGTTATTGTCATTAACGGTAGCATTAGTGGAAACACCTCAGCCCAAGGGCTAGAGCGCCTTCCTGCCTTACTTGAACAACACAAACCCGATTGGGTATTGATCGAGTTAGGTGCAAACGATGGTTTGCAAGGGCTATCTGTTAAACAGATGGAGAACACACTACAACAAATTATTGAACAAATAACGCAGTCCGGTGCGAAACCGCTTTTAATGCAAATTCGTATACCGCCGAACTACGGTAAGCGTTATACTTCTAGTTTCGAAAATGTTTATCCTGCACTTGCACAACAAAACGCGGTTCCACTACTGCCTTTTTATATGGAAACCATCATTACTAAACCTGAGTGGATCCAACAAGATGGTATTCACCCAACTGTAGAAGCTCAACCTTCTATCGCTGATTTTATGGAAAAACAATTACTCCCTTATTTAACTTCTTCAGCAAATTAAAAGAATAAATAAGTGGGTAATTGTAAAGCAGTTTTTATATCAATTTGAGCCTATAGGTAGGTAAAGTTATGCAAAAGTCGGTATTTATCACCGGTGCTTCTAGCGGTATTGGCTTTTGTGCCGCCCAAACACTTCGCAAACGAGGTTATCATGTGATAGTTGCCTGCCGTAAAGAAGCTGATGTTTTGCACCTAAAAGGACTAGGCTTCGATACTGTTGTACTCGACCTCGATGATAGCCATAGCATAGATAGCGCTGCCGATGAGGTATTGACGCTATGCCAAGGGCGCCTTTTTGGCTTATTCAATAATGCCGGCTTTGGTGTGTACGGCGCGCTGACGAGTATTAACCGCCAGCAATTAGAGTCTCAGTTTTCGACTAACTTTTTCGGAATACACCAATTGACCTTGCGCTTGCTTCCAGCCATGCTAGCTCATCATGAGGGGCGTATCGTACAAACTAGCTCGGTAATGGGAATTATTTCAACGCCGGGTCGTGGTGCCTATGCAGCGAGTAAATATGCGTTAGAGGCATGGTCCGATGCGCTCCGTTTGGAGCTAAAAGGCACGGGTGTCCATGTCAGTTTAATTGAACCAGGCCCCATCCATACCAATTTCACCAGTAATGTGGCGCAAACACAGCAAGATAATCCGGTTAAAAACCCAGGAATTGCACAACGTTTTACCTTAACGCCAGAACATGTGGTCGCAAAATTGGTACATGCCCTTGAAAGCCCTCGTCCACGTATCCGTTATTCAGTCACTTTGCTCACCGTCATAGTTCGCATACTGAAACGGCTGCTACCGGATTGCTTGATGGATAAAATACTGGCAGGTCAGGGAAAAAAGGCTTGAAAAAAAATAAAATAGCCCCACCTTTAGAGTATTAAAAACTTATTTAAAAGAGATATTTTATGCAATCTTTTGCCCAAATCGTGGATGTTAATGAACAAAATTTACACCAAGTTGTAGAACAATCCATGCAGATGCCAGTTATGTTCTACTTCTGGTCTGCACAAAGCCCGCACTGTCAAGAGTTTGGTGCGACTCTCGATAAAATTGCCAATGACTATGCGGGTCTGTTTATGTTGGCGCGCGTCAATTGTGACGTAGAGCAAAATGTTGCAGCTCAATTTGGTCTTAGAGCAATACCAACCGTTTATATTCTGCAAGAAGGTCGTCCTGTTGATGGTTTCCAAGGCCCTCAACCCGAAGAAGTCGTATTAGAGATGCTTTCGCGCGTATTGCCTAGTCCAGAAGAGTTGAAAGCCGCACAAGCAGCAGAGTTGATTGCTGAGGGGAAACCTCAGGAAGCGCTACCGTTACTTAAAGAAGCGCATCAGCTTAATGAGAAAAACAGTGATATCACCCTGTTATTAGCAGAAACACAGATCGGTCTGAATCTTGTGGATGAGGCAGAAAAAACACTGACATCGGTTCCGATGCAGGACCAAGATAGCCGCTATCAAGGGTTAGTGGCACAAATTGAGTTGCTCAGACAAGCGGCGGATACGCCAGAGATCCAGCAATTACAACAAGAATTTGATGCTGACTCAGACAATGCCGAGCTAGCTGTGCAATTGGCATTAAAATTACATGAAGTGAATCGCAATGAAGAAGCTTTAGAAATGCTATTTAGCTTCTTGAAAAAAGACCTCAGCGCTGGAGATGGCGCCGTGAAAAAAACAATGATGGATATTATGTCGGCAATGGGAACAGGAGATGCGATGGCCAGTAAGTATCGCCGACAAGTATATTCATTACTTTACTAAATAAGGAATGATCATGGATTTGTTCGCGTTTGGTGCTATACCGATTATTATTTTTATTGCGATTGTTATTGTTTTTACCTGTGTCAAAACAGTACCGCAAGGCTATCAATGGACGGTTGAACGTTTTGGTCGTTATACCAGAACATTGCAGCCGGGGTTACATATTATTGTGCCATTTATGGATAAAATAGGTCGTCGCATCAATATGATGGAGCAAGTCCTTGATATCCCATCGCAAGAAGTTATCTCGCGTGATAATGCTAACGTCACCATCGATGCCGTCTGTTTTATTCAAGTCGTTGACCCAGTGCGTGCAGCTTATGAAGTTAGCAATCTTGAGCTGTCTGTTTTGAACCTGACAATGACCAATATTCGTACCGTATTAGGCTCCATGGAGCTGGACGAGATGTTGTCACAACGAGATTCCATCAACTCACGCCTTCTGCACATTGTGGATGACGCAACCAACCCTTGGGGGGTGAAAATCACCCGTATCGAAATTCGTGATGTTAAGCCACCGAAAGAGCTAGTCAACGCGATGAATGCGCAGATGAAAGCAGAGCGTACTAAGCGTGCCGACATTCTGGAAGCTGAAGGTATTCGTCAAGCGGCTATCTTGAAAGCGGAAGGTGAAAAACAGTCACAAATTCTCAAAGCAGAAGGGGATCGTCAATCTGCATTCTTACAAGCAGAAGCCCGTGAAAGGGCTGCTGAGGCGGAAGCAAAAGCGACTAAGATGGTTTCTGAGGCTATCGCGGCGGGTGATATGCAAGCAATCAACTATTTCGTTGCTCAGAAATATACCGAGGCACTGACAAGTATTGGCTCTGCTGACAACAGTAAAGTGATCATGATGCCACTTGAGGCGAGCAATTTAATGGGCGCTATCGGAGGGATTGCTGAACTTGTCGGTGAAAGCAAAAAAACGCACTCGAATAAGAAACAGGAAAACTCATGATAGAACTTATCAGCGCTCAACCCGCATGGTTTTGGCTGTGCCTTGGTGGTTTATTGCTGATTGGTGAACTGCTCGGCACAGGTGGTTATCTATTATGGTCGGGGATCGCTGCTGTTGCGGTGGCGATCATTACTTTCGTGCTGCCTTTTCTGGGTTGGGAATGGCAAGGGATTTTATTTGCTATCTTAACTATCCTTTCAGCCGTATTATGGCGGAAGTGGTTGAGTTTACGTAAAAACTCACAAGCAGATGAGGTCAACCAAAAGAGCCACCAACTCATTGGCACTAAAGTCCGTCTGATTTCCGATACGGATGAAGGTTTTAGCCGCGCACGCCTAGCCGATGGCAGTTGGCGAACATACAGTGAGCAACCTTTAAAAGCAGGCACTGAGGTGATCATCACCTCAGTGGATGGGATCACTCTGCATGTTAAGCCTTATCATGATGGCAACAACCCCGAGACAAGTGATCAATAATCGGGCAGTCTGCATTCTCATCACCGGGACAAGCGTCCACTAAGTTTTGCAGCGTATCTTTAATAGCAGACAATTTCGCGATTGTCTGCTCTAACTCTGCAATTTTCGCCATTGTGGTATTTTTCACATCCGCGCTGTGTCTTGCTGGGTTACGGAACAAACTCAATAACTCGCCGCACTCTTCTAACGTAAAACCGACATCTTTTGCCTGTTTTAACAGACCTAATTCATTAAGGTGTCTATCTTGATAATAGCGATAACTATTTTCCCCCCGTTCAGGTGGAGTAATTAAACCTTTTTCTTCGTAAAAACGAATGGCCTTTGCGGTAAGACCGGTTTTCTTGGCAATTTCACTAATATTCATCATACCCCTTGACCTTACCCTTGAGGGAAGGTTTAACCTTCCCTACATATCAAAAAATTTATATTTGTTTAAAAATTTCAGTGTATTCTGCCATGATAATAAAAACGACAGGATCCGTCATGAGTTAAGGAGATTTTACTTATGAGTAGCAAAATCATTCTCTCCCTGCAAGGGCTAAGTTGTATGCACTGTGTTGGTACAGTCACCAAAGCACTTGAAGCCCGCTCGGACATTGATCATTTCAACGTCACCATTGAGTATGCAGTGATTGAAAGTAATGCTAGCGCTCAATCATTGATTGAAACTATTCAACAGGCGGGTTATGACGCAAAAATGGCCGAACAACCGGATATCACGCTACAGCTATCCGGCCTTAGCTGCATGAACTGTGCCGGTAAAACACAGCAAGCACTTGAAGCGGTTGACGGTGTAGCGGCTGCTATTGTCGATACTCAACAAGCAAAAGTTTACGGTAGTGCAGCAGCAGATACCTTAATTAATGCGGTTGAGCAAGCAGGCTATCATGCAAAAGTGGCACAACCCAGTCAGGTGACATTAGCATTATCGGGGCTTAGTTGCATGAAATGCGCTGAAAAAACCCGCCTTACCCTTGAGGCCGTTGACGGTGTTGATCATGTGGATGTCGATACTAACTCTGCCGTGATATATGGTAACGCACCTGTAGAGGCGTTAATTGCCGCTGTGGCTGATGCGGGTTACCAAGCCACATTAAATCAAGCGGGGGCTAACTTCCCAAAAACGCAGCCGCTGGCAAAATCGCCTGAACAGCCGGAAACTGACTCAGCGGCAATCTGTGAAATACCGGCTCAAGAGTCCGATTTAGGCGAGCAACCTGACATCTCCCCTTCAGATGACAGTATCCAGCTATTATTAGATGGTATGACTTGTGCAAGTTGCGTTAATAAAGTGCAAAAAGCCCTCAACAGTGTTCCGGGCGTTGAAAATGCCCGTGTTAACCTTGCTGAACGTAGCGCGCTAGTGACGGGAACCGCGCAGCCAGCCGCACTGATAGCTGCGGTGGAAAACGCTGGCTACGGCGCCGAAATCATACAAGACGAAGCTGAACGCCGAGCACGGCAGCAACAAGTCGCTGATGCAAATATGCGCCGTTTTCGTTGGCAATCTGCACTTGCATTAGCCCTTGGTATCCCTGTGATGATCTGGGGGATGATCGGCGACAATATGATGCTCACGCCACAAAACCACTCAATTTGGCTAACCATTGGGGTTTTAACTTTCGCCGTGATGGTCTTTGCTGGTGGTCATTTCTATAAAAACGCTTGGCAAAGCCTAAAAAATGGCAGTGCGACAATGGATACTTTGGTCGCACTCGGTACAGGTGCTGCTTGGTTATACTCAATTGTCGTCAACTTGTGGCCTGAGATTTTCCCTGAACAAGCACGCCATCTCTACTATGAGGCCAGTGCGATGATTATTGGTCTGATTAATTTAGGCCATGCACTAGAGCAACGTGCCCGCCAGCGCTCCTCAAAAGCCTTAGAGCGATTACTGGACTTGACGCCTCCGACTGCCCGCGTGGTTACCGAGCAAGGTGAAGTGGATATGCCACTTGAGCAAGTCAAAAAAGGGATGACTTTACGCCTAACAACGGGGGATCGTGTACCTGTTGATGGCGAAATTATTGAAGGTGAAGTCTGGCTAGATGAAGCGATGCTAACCGGTGAACCCATTCCTCAACAAAAAAGCAAAGGCGATCAGGTACATGCAGGCACTGTCGTTCAAGATGGTACTGTGTTATTTCGCGCGGCGGCTGTGGGTAGCCAAACCACACTAGCGCGTATTATCCATCTTGTGCGCCAAGCTCAAAGCAGTAAGCCTCAAATTGGCCAATTAGCCGATCGTATTTCATCGATATTCGTACCTGTCGTGGTTGCCATTGCTGTTATTTCAGGGCTTATTTGGTATTTTGTCGGCCCAGCCCCGCAAATTACCTACGCATTAGTCATCACCACGACTGTTTTGATTATTGCTTGTCCGTGTGCTCTTGGTCTGGCGACCCCCATGTCAATCATCTCTGGCGTTGGGCGGGCGGCAGAATTTGGAGTGCTTGTCCGTGATGCCGATGCTCTGCAACAAGCAAGTGAGTTAGACACTATCGTCTTCGATAAAACGGGCACATTAACAGAAGGCATGCCACAGGTTACCGATATCCATACCTTTAATGGCTTTTCTGAGACAGAAGTACTACAACTTGCGGCTTCATTGGAAAGTGGCTCTAACCACCCGCTTGCTCGTGCAATTGTCAATCGAGCCAAAGGGCTCTCCTTCCCTACAAGCGAACAGTTTAGGACATTAGCGGGTCTCGGTGTCAGTGCCGTCATCGAAGGCAAAACGGTATTACTTGGTAACCAAAAATTATTGATGCAAAGTCATATCGATACCAGTGCGATTGAAGAAACATTGCATCAACAAGCTTCAATGGGGGTCACCCCCGTTTTGTTAGCCGTAGAAGATAAAATCGCTGCATTGCTTTCTATCCGTGATCCATTACGTGAAGACAGCGTCAGTGCCTTAGCTCGCTTACATAAACAAGGCTTTCGTTTAGTTATGTTAACAGGGGATAACCCAGTTACCGCAAAAGCCATCGCAAAAGAAGCGGGAATTGATGAAGTGATCGCAGGCGTCATGCCAGATGGTAAATCGGCTGCAATCGAAGCTTTACAAGCCAAAGGCCATAAAGTGGCAATGGTTGGCGATGGGATCAACGATGCCCCCGCACTGGCCCGTGCCGATGTTGGTATCGCAATGGGAGGCGGCAGTGATATTGCGATAGAAACAGCATCGATTACCTTAATGCGCCAAAGCCTACATGGTGTTGCAGATGCGGTTGCCATTTCAAAAGGCACATTGCGCAATATGAAACAAAACCTATTCGGTGCCTTTGTCTACAACACATTGGGGATCCCAATTGCAGCGGGTATTCTTTACCCTCTAACAGGAACATTGTTGAACCCTGTGGTTGCAGGTGCAGCAATGGCCCTCTCCTCAATCACCGTCGTGACTAACGCCAACCGACTGCTACGCTTTAAACCGAAACAACAATAGGCTACAGCCCGACATTGAGTTTAACTGAATGTCGGGCTTTTCACGCTTAGGTAAATTGCTCGTGATATCATGCCTAACCCCAATCCAATTTTACAGATAAAATAGCGCAAAGTGAGTCGCAAATCGCTACAAGATTGTTTAATCTAAAGGACTGATACTAAAACGTAGGAAAGTGAAATGGCCAAGCTGCTCGAAAACTTAAAAAACTGGTTACATACAGAAGCAGCTCCCGTCTACCCTTATCCAGCTATTGATGTTCGCTTATCAAAAAATCTTAAGCTGCATATTGTTGGTAGTATTCATATGGGAACTGAAAACATGTTTCCACTTTCTGACATTCTTCTCGATAAACTCAACCGAGCCGATGCCCTGATTGTTGAAGCCGACATCACGGATACCCGCTCCCCCTTTATAACCGATAATGCTCTTCGTGCCCCCCTACAAGATCGCCTAAGCACTGACGAATATCAACGACTGCAAAGTTGCTGCCAAGAAATACATCAAAATCCAAGCCAATTTGATGCGTTACCCTCATGGCAAGTCGCCCTAATTTTACAATCCACCCAAGCTCAAGGGTTAGGACTACACGGGCACTATGGGATTGATTACCAATTACTCCGTAATGCACAATCTCAGCGGATGAAAATCATCGAGTTGGAAGGTACTGATGCGCAAGTCGAGCTATTATTAAACTTGCCCCAAGAAGGCTTACCTTTATTACAAGATACGTTAGAGCACTGGCGCGCTAATGCCCGTTCATTACAGACCATGATAAGCTGGTGGCTTGATTACCAACCCCATAACCGTGTCACATTACCTAAAACATTCAGTGATGATGTTTATCGTGTTCTCATGGAACAACGTAACCAAGATTGGAGTAGCAAGCTAAAGGCATTACCTGATGGTAATTATGTGGTTACCGTTGGTGCTTTACATTTATTTGGTGATGATAGTTTAGTTAGTTATCTACGAAATTGAATACAAAACAGGTAAAAACATGACTCCCGCTGTAAAGTTACTTGAAAAACAAAAAATAAACTTCACGCTCCACCCTTATGATCATGATCCTAATGTGCATGATTTTGGTAATGAAGCAGTGAGCAAACTCGGTTTAGATGCTAAACAAGTTTTCAAAACGCTACTTATTGCACTTAATGGTGATCAAAAAACGTTAGCGGTCGCAGTAACCCCTGTATCAGGGCAGTTAGATTTAAAACTGGTTGCTAAGGTTTTCAAAACCAAAAAAGTTGAAATGGCCGACCCACAGATAGCACAAAAAACAACAGGTTATTTAGTTGGAGGGATAAGCCCACTAGGGCAGAAAAAACGTCTGCCTACCGTTATCGATAGCCAAGCGCAACAATTTTCCACCATCTTTATTTCTGGCGGTAAAAGAGGGTTAGACATTGAAATAGCGCCACAGGATTTAGCTCGCGTTCTCAATGCAACATTTGCTGAAATAAAGAAAGTGTAAAACCCCTGAGCGTTGTTATCGATAATACTCTCATTTCCCTTACACTATCAATTCATCATACTGGTTTATGCTTTATTATTTATAAGTCATAAGCCAGTCGATTTATCATAACTTTATAAAATAGTCATCATCTAAAATAAATGAGCACCTTTATTAAATTGATTGATATATAAGCATATTTTTATATGCTACCAGCTTGAATTATGAAAATTATAAATTAATATTTATTTTTATATTACATTTAAAAATCCAAAAATTATTATTTACCGTATAAATAAAATAATAATTTATATCCGTATTAATAGTAACAACTCAAACAGACTCCTAAAGGTTAAAAACCGTTTCTGTTTTATTTGCGATGAATGTTATGAACACTCAATGCATTTGGCATCATCATAGAAACCATGTAAGGAGAACCTATGTTATCAGTTGGAATTCAAGCTGTTGCCATTCATTTACCAGAAGGTTTACGCACTAATGCATGGTGGGATAAAGAGGCCATCACCTCTTCTCATTCACCTAAATTTTCAACTCACCAACACCTGTCTCTTTATGATAAAGCCATGCAACCTTATCTATCCGATCCCTTTTTAGGCAGTGTCGAGCGCAGAGTCGTGGTCAATCATGAAAGCGCTTCCTCACTCGGGATCAAAGCAGCAACCAAGGTGTTATCAGCCGCAAAAGTCGCCGCTAGTGATATAGATTGCCTCATTGTCACTTCCATGTTTGATGACCATATTGGTTGTGGTGATGCAGGCTATATCGCACAGGCACTCGGTATCGGTGGTGGCGCCTTTAATATTGGGGCAACCTGTAATAGCTCGATGTCAGCATTACTAACAGCTTGTGGCTTGGTAAGCAGCGGCTTAAATAACAAGGTATTAGTCATTGCCACAGCACTATTCTCTCGGGCACTTGACGACGACAATGCCGCCATGCGTTTTCATGGTGACGCATCCACCGCCTTCATCGTAGGCCCTGTTAAAGAAGGATATGGCCTGCTGGGCTCTAAATCGTTACACCTTGGTGAAACATGTGGCACTTGGTGCTTTAAGGTCGTCGAAGACCAATATTCGCCAACAGCGCAACATATCCGCCTCAGTTTCAATAAGCCAGTAACCCACGTGCTACGTTCAACAGCGGAATATTACCTTAAACAGACCGTAAAAGGCGCATTAGCCAAAGCAAAACTCTCTATTAACGATATCGATTGTGTCGCACTCAATGCCCCGACAGCTTGGCATGCCGAGTTTTCCGCTAATGTATTGGGGATCGAACCCAAACGGGTCATCAATACATTTCCTCAATTTGCTTACAATGGCCCCGCCATGATGCCGATCCATCTGTATACCGCAGCGATACAAAAATCGATTAAGCCCGGCGGCATTATGCTGTTATACGCCTACGGAGGACAAACAGAAGCGTCAGCCGCTGTATTGCGCTGGCCTAATGTTATCCTTGGTGCACCACCGGAGCCTGCTTCCGTGATCGATCATAAAGACATACCGTAGATGACCTCTTTCAAGGTGCAAAATTAGTAAGCTTAACCAACGGCATTTGTTAACTTGCTGGATTTACGTTATTTTTGGTCAGATCACAAAATAGATTTCTCGAGATAAAGGGGGAATAAAACGCTCCTTGTTACTGCAATCTTCATCATGAAAAAGGTACTCAAAAATGGCAGTTGATGAAAATGGCTATATCTGCACATTAAAAAAGCAACCTATACCCGCGAGATATCAAGAACTACTCACATCTGTTCAATCACAACTACTCGCTCAGTATGGCGATAGAATTTGCAGTATTTTTATTTATGGTAGCGTTGCACGTGGCAAAGCTACTCCTCCTAAATCCGATCTGGATCTCTGTGTTATTTTTCACGGCAATATTGATAACACAGAGGCTTTAGCGCTCAGCAAGATAGGCGAAAATAGCCTTCGACTTTACCCTATTGTTCCAAAGGTGGATTTCGATATAGCCAGTCAACAGGAGGTGCTGTCACCGAATAACACCAACAGTTGGGGATACTGGCTAAAGCACCATTGCCGTATCATTTATGGTGACGACCTTTCCCGATATTTTCCCCTATTCCGCCCATCAAGGGCCATCGCCTTAGCCGTCAATGGTGATTATCACACCACTCTCTTAGATTACATTCAGAAAATGGCAAGTACGGATGATCAGGCAACGTTCTTAAAATTATCCAAAGAAGCTTCTAAGAAACTTATCCGCTCTACAAATATTTTACGGACGCCTAACGACACCGACTGGCCAGATACATTAGATGAACATATCACTCGGCTACACAATAAATATCCCGCCTTAGCGCATCAATTACCCTTTTTTATGGCGCAAATCCAGTTCGCGACTTACTCTAAAAAAGATTTTATCCCCCATTTGCACACGGCAATAACTCGCCTATTGCAAGCAGATGAAAGTATGAAAGCAAACGAAAAGGCCTGACCCCAGTTACTGTCTGGGATCAGGCCTTGTAAGCAGTTCACTCGCCTATTGAAATGTTATTAATAGGCGACTTGGGCATTATTTTTTATAAACAATTTCGCCTTTTGGTTCATAGTCTGCCGCTTTTAGTGGTGAATGTTTTTCAATATAGCCTTTCAACACTTCTGCATCGACAAACCCTGTATTGACGTAGTTAGGATGATTATCGATTTTCGGATAGCCATCACCGCCTATAGCATTAAAATTCAGTGTTGCCATACGGTAAGTTTTTTCAGGATCAACTGGCTTACCATCAATTTTCACGTCACTGATGCTACCATCCGGATTAACAGTCAAGCTGACATTATAAAACTGTGCGTAAGCGCCTGAATCAGGTTTCATGTTCGCAGCAGCCTGCAAATATGGAAGCACTTCGCTGCCTTTGAAGTCAACATACACTAATTCATTCGTAAATGGCTGTACCTTTAAAACATCTTTATATGTAATATCACCGCTCTCAATCGAATCACGGACACCGCCGCCACTCATAATTGCAAAATCAGCACCTGCACGCTCTTTTTGTGCCGCTAACAAGAGACGCCCCATGTTAGTTTGCACAAAACGAACTTTACTACGGTCGCCTTCGAGTTTGCCTTCAACAGAGCCAACTTTAACATTCAGCTGCTCACCCCCTTTCTCTTGATAAGGTGTCAGTAACTTCATCATTTCTGGGTTGTGCGCAATTTCTTGAGTGTAATAGACACGCTCAGTGGTGCCATCTTCTTTAGTCACTTTCTTTTTCAAGTTGATAGGGATCAATTGGTAATGTTTCAGTGTGAACTTACCATTTTTAAATTCGAAATCTGCGCGACCGACATATTTCCCCCATTCATGGGCTTGAACGATCCAAGTGCCATTTTGATTATCAGGTGCACAAGGTGTTCCCGGCACATAGTCGACTTGTTTATAGTTTTTATTCTCCGCAGACATACAAACGGGATCTTGTGAGTGACCACCTACTATCATATCTAAATATCCAGCAGGTAAACTACGCGCCATTTCAACATCACCCGGTGCATTCGAACCATGTTGACCGTCATCGTAGTGCCCCATATGGGTGGCTGCAATAATAATGTCTGGCTTTTCAGTCTCACGCAGCTCTTCAATCACTTTTTTCGCCTCTACCGATGGCGTTCTAAATTCCACGTCTGGGAAATTAGCTGGATTGCCGAGTTTCGCTGTATCGTCCGTGGTCAATCCTAATACGGCGATTTTGACGCCTTGCTTATCAAAAATTTGATAAGGCTTGAACAAGCGTTTACCGGTGCTAGTTTGGTAAATGTTGGCAGATAAGAATGGGAAATTAGCCCATTTTTCTTGGGTACGTAACACTTCAAGCGGATTATCAAACTCATGGTTACCTAATGCCATCGCATCATAACCGACTAAGTTCATCCCTTTAAAATCAGGCTCTGCATCTTGCAAGTCAGATTCAGGTACACCTGTATTGATATCACCACCAGAAAGCAGCAATAGGCTTCCACCTTGTTTCGCAACTTCATCACGGATTTCATCAACCACCGTTTTTTGAGCCGCTAAGCCATACTCACCGTGATCGTTATGCCAGAAGTGACCATGATGGTCATTAGTATGCAAAATGGTGATGTTATAGGTTTTATCTTTTTCCCAAGCATTTGCCTGTGCGATAGGCAACAGTGCTAAAGATACCGTTAATGCGCATACCGATGCTTTAAAGGTTAATTTCATCTCTTTCTCCCTGCCGATATAGGAATTTTGTGCGGTATAAGTAGATAATAAGTTTAATATCACCGCCTATCTTATACTCTATATCATTTAAGATACGTCACGGACGTATTACCATAGAAATATAAGGCAGGCTGTGTCTCATACGAATGAGCGCCGTCAGTAGCACCACACGTTGAAGTATGATGAGTATATAGCACAAAACCGCGATCATAATTAGATAACCAGTGCATAAAATGATGCTTGTTTCATTAAAGTGAGACATCAATCAAAATAATGACACGAGTGACTTTTTTTATCGTGATATTTATTAGTTCAAATAAATTACAAATACGCTATATTGATAACAATTGTGCAACACAACTAGAAGTTACTAACTATGAGCGACCAAACAACAAGTTCTAGCAATACCGCACCATCAAAGCCTATCAGCAAAACAGGCAAAACCGTTTTCAGTATTCTAACCGCAATTAGCTTCTCTCATTTACTGAATGATATGATCCAGTCTTTGATATTAGCTATTTATCCGTTATTGCAATCCGACTTTTCATTAAGTTTTGCACAGGTTGGTTTGATCACGTTGACTTACCAAATTACGGCATCACTACTACAACCAATCATTGGCTATTATACTGACAAACATCCACAACCTTATTCACTCCCAATAGGAATGGGCTTTACGCTAACAGGTTTGTTGCTACTCGCTATGGCGGAAACCTTCCCGGTTATTTTGCTTGCTGCTGCGCTGGTAGGAACAGGCTCTTCCGTATTCCATCCTGAATCATCTCGCGTTGCGCGTATGGCATCAGGGGGGCGACATGGCCTTGCACAATCGTTCTTCCAAGTCGGTGGAAATTTAGGTTCCTCATTAGGCCCGCTACTCGCGGCACTCATCATTGAGCCATATGGTAAAGGGAACGTTGGCTGGTTCTCTCTGGCGGCCTTATTAGCTATTGTGGTTTTATTGCAAGTGAGCCGTTGGTATAAGCAACAGCATCGCACCACCAGCAAAAAACCAGTTCGTCACGTGGAAGTCAAAGTACTACCACGTAAAGCGGTGATTGGCTCATTGACGATATTGCTGATTTTAATTTTTTCCAAGTACTTTTATCTAGCCAGCATTAGTAGCTATTATACCTTTTATCTCATTGATAAATTTGGTGTTAGTGTACAAAACGCCCAGTTCCATCTGTTTATTTTTCTCTTTGCCGTCGCAGCAGGAACCATGATTGGTGGGCCTGTTGGCGATAAGATCGGGCGCAAATATGTTATTTGGTTTTCTATTTTAGGCGTTGCGCCTTTCACGCTAATGCTACCGCATGCTTCCCTGTACTGGACCAGTATTTTGACCGTTATTATCGGATTAATATTAGCTTCTGCATTTTCAGCCATTTTAGTCTACGCACAAGATCTCATCCCCGGTAAAACAGGCATGATTTCAGGGCTATTTTTTGGATTAGCATTTGGTATGGGAGGCGTTGGAGCGGCAGTGCTAGGGCAGATTGCCGATAAGACCAGTATTGAACAAGTTTATCAATATTGTGCTTTTCTACCATTATTAGGAATTTTTACTGTACTACTACCAAATTTAGAACAAAAATAACCATTTCTCTTTATTTCACCCATACTTATTGAAAAATAAGTATGGGCATTTCCTTCTATATCCCACTTAAAATTCAATAAAAAATCATAAAAATGACATCTTTGTAACGATTTAGCACTAATACAGTACTTTTATTTGAAAAACATTGAAATTTTTTAAGGAAATTTTTCTCAAATAACGATAAAATAGAATTATATGCAAAGCGCATTCCAAAATACGGGAATTTTATTCCTAAAAATTCAAATTAATAAAAGGAGACTAAATGGAGCATTCTACGCCCTTAATCACAACCATTGTTGGTGGTCTCGCCCTTGCATATTTGTTAGGTATGATCGCTCAGCGATTAAAAATTTCCCCTCTAGTAGGGTATCTTGCGGCTGGAGTCTTGGCCGGTCCTTTTACACCTGGTTTTGTTGCCGATACAACACTTGCACCTGAACTCGCTGAGATAGGTGTTATCCTACTGATGTTTGGCGTTGGGTTACACTTTTCGCTTAAAGATCTTATGGCGGTTAAAACCATCGCCATTCCCGGTGCTATTGCACAAATTGCGGTTGCTACACTGTTAGGTTTAGGCCTTTCCACCCTTTTTGGTTGGGGAACCTTTTCAGGGATTGTTTTCGGCCTCTGTTTATCCACAGCCAGTACCGTAGTGTTACTTCGCGCCTTAGAAGAGCGGCAACTGATTGACAGCCAACGCGGTAAAATTGCTATCGGCTGGTTGATTGTTGAAGATCTGGCAATGGTATTAACACTGGTACTACTGCCAGCCGCCGCCGCGATTATGAATTCAGAGCAAGCCAGCTTAAGTGAGTTACTCATCGGTCTTGCATGGACAATAGGTAAAGTTGTCGCCTTCATTATCCTCATGATAGTGATTGGCCGCAGAGTCATACCTTGGATTTTATCGCGCACCGCATCCACCGGCTCTCGTGAACTGTTTACATTGGCTGTATTGGCACTTGCATTAGGTATCGCCTATGCGGCTGTCGCCTTATTTGATGCCTCCTTCGCTCTTGGCGCGTTCTTTGCTGGTATGGTATTAAATGAGTCAGAACTAAGCCACCGTGCAGCACAAGACACATTACCGCTCAGAGATGCGTTTGCTGTTCTATTCTTTGTGTCTGTTGGTATGCTATTTGACCCTGTGGTCATTATTGATCACCCATTAGGTGTGATTGCTGTTCTCGCTATTATCATTGTGGGTAAATCCGCCGCAGCGTTGGTGCTTGTGCGTTTATTTGGTCACTCGCGGCGAACCGCATTAACCATCTCTGTCAGCCTTGCCCAAATCGGTGAGTTTGCCTTTATTTTAGCGGGGATGGGAATGGCGCTTGGCGTGATGGATAAAGAGGCGCAAAACCTTGTGTTAGCCGGTGCCATTGTCTCTATTATGCTTAACCCAGTGCTGTTCAGCTTATTGGATAAGTACTTAGAGAAGACCGAAACCGCCGAAGAGCAGTTACTCGAAGAGACTTTGGAAGAAGAAACTCAAATTCCTGTCGATATTTGTGGCCATGCAATTATCGTTGGTTACGGTCGTGTAGGAACTATGCTGGCAGATAAACTGCGTAGACGTGATATCCCATTAGTCGTGGTTGAAGATACTCGCGCTAAATTTGAGGAGCTAGCAGAAAACGGGTTCAGTGCTATTTTAGGTAACGGTGCTAATAGAGATATCATCAGCCTTGCTCGTATTGAGTGTGCAAAAACGCTGCTTCTTACCATTCCAAATGGTTATGAAGCAGGTGAAATCGTCGCGCATGCTAAAGAGCTAAACCCAGATATCACAGTGATTGTTCGCGCGCACTACGATGATGAAGTCAGCTTTATTAAAGAGCGTGGTGCTGAGCATATTATTATTGGTGAACATGAAATTGCTAAAGCGATGGCAACTTTTATGTGTAATGATGTCACTGAGTATGGTTGCTCAATGGATGATGACCCTTCTCCCACAGCCGGTGAAGGTAAAAGTCTAGATGAATATCTAAAACCCTCTCATTAAAACACATTTAAGGGAAGCTTCGGCTTCCCTTTGTTTATCTGGTAATTCTGTTGTGTTAATCCCTGTATCAGGGATGCAGCTTACTCTTTACAATCATGACTGGTTTACTGAGAGAGCGTGAACTGTTCGCCCCCGACTAATATGCGATTTTTCACTATTAAAAATTCTAAAATAGAATAATTAATAATAAATAGATTCACATTTTCTCCACTTTTTAGCATAGATAAGTCGTTATACTCATCCCCGCCTAAACCATTATTGATGATATTTTTTGTGTCCTCTTCCCCCACGATGTGGGGGAATTTTTTTCTGGCATTGAGGTAAAAAAATACCCCACTGTTTTGCTCAAACAATGAGGCATTATGCAAAGGCTTGCGTATTAACGCTCCCAATAGGACTCTTCTAAGCTGTCTTCTTTTTCAGGTAGGCCACGCGTTAAACGCGGCGAATGTTGAGTCAAGACTTGATAGCTCACGCGGTTTGCATATTTGCACACTTGAGCAAGCGAAGAGTAAGTTAGATATTGGCGCGTATGCTTACTGGAATTAGGCACATTGAAGCGATGATAGGAGTTTGCGGTGATATCGTGTAGCAATGCGGATAACGCGCCATCTCCTGCACCATTAGTATTCATGATCTTTTCAGGTCCCCCCATATAAGGCTCAATATGAGAGTATATGCGCATAGGAACTTCACAATCTTGCTGACGCATTGCGCGGCTAAATTCATAGAGGTTAAATTCAGGAATAGCGCCCGGTAATAATGGGTGTTGGGTGGTGCGTTTAAATGCTTCTTCCGTATAACCTGCCATATATAGCCCTGATGGCCCCGCCGTACACAGCACAAGATCGACCCAATTTAGAGCCATATCCGAAGCTAACAACGGGTCATTACACCCTGTTAGCTCTAGCGCCTCATCTTCATTCATCGCGACAACAGAGACATGCTCAGCCAGAAAATCACGCCAAAACTGGGGGTCTTGCGCTATCACGAACTTAGTACCGAGTGTTAATACAACGGGAACATTATGCTTTTTAGCATAGCTAATCGCCTGCATCGTGGCTTCTGGCATGGTTTCACCGGGCTTGCAACGAACCAAATAAGCGGTCAAAACTAACGCCGAAGCGCCAGCAATAATCTCTTCTGGGATACTTTCAGGGCGTAGACGATTCATATGCCCTGGGCTAATCGCGAAGGTTCTCTCACCGTTTTCAGCAATAAGGGTAAAGCAGCGACCAATTGGCCCATCGACCCCTTGTAAATAGTTGAGATCCATGCGGCTCGATGTATGGCATAAATAGCGATAAGAGTAGCTTCCAATTTGAATGTTATTGCACATCGTTCCCAATAACACCGAGCGATCATCCGCCAGCACGGAGTAGTTATGCAGCGTATTCCCGATGGTTCCCCCAGCATACTCATGTGTGATTAATGCGTTACTGGTTAGCTCTTTATATAAAGCCTCTGCAACATCATCTTCAATCACTAAAGAGTGACCTTTACTGAGTTGATAGCGTTCAATGAATGCATCGTCGACTTTAGCTTCAATATCGACCAGTGTTTGATCGATACCGACAATATAAGATTGGCAGTTTTCGCCATCATCTAAACGCTCTTTAATAGGCTGTAACAGCGGGTCTCTGAGGCTAACAGGAAAGTAGTGCTTTGATTTACGTTGACCGGGGAATTTCATAATGGATAAATTAGAGAGTATACATGGCACTATTCTAGCACGATAAATGCAAACCAGCACCTTAGACAAAGGCGCTGGCTTACATCAATAACACCTTTTAGTTAGCTATTATTCTTGTGATAGTCGCGATATAGCTCGCGCGACAGTACATAAGCACAACTCAGAATAAAGCCTAAAATAGCGCTCAGCATGATAATCAATACTGATTTAGGTGAATCTTTTTGAGTGGGTAGATCCGGCGCTAACATAAATTTAGCAGGGATAAAGTCAAGGGTATCAATATCAAGCTCTGATAGATTTTTAATGTAATGTTGGCGAATTTGTAGGTCTTCATTCAACAGAGCGATATCACGGTTTTGTAATTCAATCGCTAACTTCTTCTCAAGAGCTTCCGTACCTAATGCAATAGGGTAATCGGGGTCATCACTAATGATTGCCGAATCACTAACAATGGGCTTGCGCACACCCGCTGCTTTTGCAATATCAATAGCACGTTTTAACCTTTCAACTTTTACATCATATTCAGAACGGATCTTTGTCACTTCTTGCTTAAAAGTTTCATTAGCATAGACCAATTGCTGTGCAATCGCATTTTGAATATCTTTCTTAAACTGCTCTCTGACCTTAGTTGCCGTATAGCGAACATAACCAGACAGTAAGTCTTGGGCCTCAGAAGGTGTTGGCGCCACAAAAGTCAGTATGATGTCGCTAGAGGTACTGTTTTTCTCTTTTGACTGGTCCTTAAGGCCGATATTATTCGAAATAATAGTATTGACTAGCCGCTGCTGCTCATTTTCTTTATCTGTAGAATTCACTTGCTCTGACAACTTTTTGAAGTAATTGGTACTCCGAACATAAGCTTCTTGGTTAACTTTCGAACGATACTGGTCAATAAAGGCATTAAAGATCTGCTGTGCCGATAAATCAATCTTAACATCGAGCACACTCAACTGCGCGCTCAATGTATTGATATCTTTAATTTCCTCAGAAGAAGGTGGGATGACAACAGCCGTACTGCTCCACTTTTGAGGCAACTGAAATACCACAAATATACTGATAAGCGTGATAACAACAGTAATAACGATAATAAGAAGCTTATTCCTTAATAAAACAGCGAATAAAGCCATCAAATCGATTTCATCGCTTTGCTGTGAGTTAAATGGTGAGACTTGCTTTCCTTTTGCGGTTTTGCCATCCGGTGACTCTCTATCAGTGCTCATATCAGTTCCAATAAAATACAAATATTAACAATAAATTAACTTTTTATATTAACTAGTATAGTGAATTTTGATACTTATGATATATCGATTAACGCCATATTTAATATCAATTACAACTTTAGATTGTATTTATTGTACTAGTAATAAGTAATTTAAATAAGTTAATACTATCATCATTATCATTCAACGCAGGGATATAATGATACGATTCTCCGCCCTGACTTTTGAAAAAGTGTTGATTTTGCTCACTAATTTCTTCTAGTGTCTCTAAGCAATCCGCTGAAAATCCGGGGCAAATAACTTGTACTGACTTTACACCTTGTGAGGGTAATTGCTTCATCGTTTCATCAGTATAAGGGGTTAACCACGGCTCTCTCCCAAACCGAGATTGATAGGTCATCAATACTCTCTCTGCTGGGAAATTCAAGGCTTCTTTGACTAAACGTGTCGTTGCTTCACACTCTTGAGGGTAAATATCCCCAGTGTCTGCATAGCGTTTAGGAATACCGTGAAATGACAGTATTAATCGATCAGGCTCCCCGTGCTGCTCAAAACTTTGCTCTATGGAATTGACCAACCCTTGAATGTAGGCAGGATGCGTCGCATAGCTACGAATAAAATGTAAGGACGGTATCGTGCGCATTTGGCGGAAAATTGCCGAGATCCCATCATAAACTGCGGCGGTGGTTGAACAAGAGTATTGTGGATATAAAGGTAGCACAATCAACTCTGTCACACCTTGGCTCATTAATGAATCAATTGCACTTTTCAATGATGGTGAACCATAGCTCATCCCAACTTCCATTGGGATCTCAGGAAAACAAGCTGATAGCTTTGCTTTCTGACGTAGCGTGTAAGCAAGTAAGGGTGACCCCTCTTCTGTCCAAATCGATTGATAGAGTTTAGCCACTTTTGGTGAGCGAAATGGCAAGACAATACCGTATAAAATAGGCTTCCAAATCGCACGTGAAACATCAATCACTCGTACATCGCTTAAAAACTCTGCAAGGTAACGTTTCACTGCTGGGGTTGTTGGGGAATCAGGGGTTCCTAAGTTAACCAATAAAATGCCGTATTGACTTTTTGACATGGTAATTACTCCTTAATGATAATTATTCCCAACTTTATATCACAAAATATTGTCTTTTATTGTTTTCTAATGCTTGAAAAGCAAAGGCAGCGATAATCGCTGCCTTTGTTGATAACTATTGTTGAATATTAGCCAAGGATCTTCGCTAATTCTTCACTCACTTCAGTGACCTTGCGTGTACCATCGATTTTGAAGTATTTGGTGTTACCCGCATCAGCTTCTTTTTGATAGTAAGCAACCAAAGGTGCTGTTAAGTCATGGTATTCAACCAGACGCTTACGCACGGTGTCTTCTTGGTCATCTTTACGGATAGTCAGCTCTTCACCAGTGACATCATCTTTGTTTTCAACTTTAGGTGGGTTAAATGTCACATGATAAACACGACCTGATGGCGCATGCACACGGCGACCAATAATACGTTCAACAATGATTTCATCAGGCACATCGAATTCTAATACGAAATCGACATTAATGCCTGCTTCTTTCATCGCGTCTGCTTGAGGAATGGTACGTGGGAACCCATCCAACAAGAAACCATTGCGGCAGTCATCTTGTTTGATACGCTCTTTAACCAATGCAATCACTAACTCATCAGTCACTAATTTACCATTGTCCATTAGCTCTTTTGCTTTTAAACCTAGCTCACTACCTGCTTTAACTGCTGCACGTAACATATCGCCAGTTGAAATTTGTGGGACACCAAATTTCTCCATAATAAATTGAGCTTGAGTGCCCTTACCGGCGCCTGGAGCACCGAGCAAAATAATACGCATTGCGTAAACCCCTTGCTATTTAGTTTTTTATAATTTGAAAAGAAAACAAGATACCATACCATTAGCATGCCGCTTTACTCAAGAAGACACGTAAACGTTTTCGCATTTAACTTCTTTCGCAAAAGAAAAAAACCACGCTAAAGCGCCCGCTAAAACGTGGTTTTTGTTCAAAAACGAAAATCAATTATCTCATTATTTCATTAATAATTCATTGATTTTGCGGATAAATAAGTTTGGATCTTCTAAGGTACCGCGTTCAGCGAATAGCGCTTGATCAAGTAACACATTAACCCAATCTGCAAACAGCGCTTCATCCGTTATTTCAGATGCTTTTTTAACCAATGGGTGTGAAGGGTTCAGTTCAAAGTTGTATTTAACTTCTGGCGCTGTTTGACCCGCTGCGGCAAAGAGTTTCGCCATTTGAGTACTCATTTCATCCGCATTGGTCGTGACAATCGCTGGGGTATCCGTTAAACGATGCGTTAACTTAACCTCTTTGACGCGATCACCCAGCAACGTTTTTACTCGCTCAACAAATGGCTCTAACTGTTTATCAGCTTCTTCTTGCTCAGCTTTGTTTTCATCCGCCAGCTTATCTAGTGACTCATCAGCCTTACTAACAGATTGGAACTGTTTGCCATCAAACTCTGACAGATAGTTCATCATCCATTCGTCGATACGATCAGAAAGTAGCAATACTTCAATGCCTTTCTTACGGAATAGCTCTAAATGTGGGCTGCTCTTCGCGGCAGCATAGCTATCAGCAGTGATGTAATAAATTTTTTCCTGACCTTCAACCATGCGAGCAACATACTCTTCCAAAGACACATTTTGCACGCTGCTATCGTTATGGGTTGATGCAAAACGTAACAGTTTAGCGATAGCTTCACTGTTACTCATATCCTCTGCAGGCCCTTCTTTCATCACTAAACCGAACTGTTGCCAGAAAGATTGGTATTTTTCTGCGTCGTTTTTCGCCAATTTTTCTAACATTTGCAGAACACGTTTAGTGAGTGCACTACGTAGGCTACGAGTCAATGCGCTGTCTTGTAAAATTTCACGCGACACGTTGAGTGGTAGGTCGTTTGAATCCAATACACCGCGGACAAAACGTAAATAGTTTGGCATAAATTGTTCTGCATCATCCATAATAAAGACGCGCTGAACATACAATTTCAAACCATGGCGTTGCTCACGATTCCACAAATCAAACGGGGCTTGTGAAGGGATATACAGTAAACTTGTGTACTCTTGTTTACCTTCAACACGGTTATGAGACCAAGTCAGTGGGTCTGCATAGTCATGAGAGATATGCTTATAAAACTCGGTATATTCCTCATCGGAAATTTCAGACTTATTACGCGTCCACAGTGCTTTCGCTTGGTTAATTTTTTCCCAAGTGATAGTGCCATCTTCTTCGTTCTTAACTTCAATCTCAACAGGCAATGCAATATGGTCAGAGTATTTGCTGATTACCGAGCGCAAGCGCCAGCTATCTAAAAATTCTTTCTCATCTTCGCGTAAATGAAGGGTTATTTCCGTACCACGATCGGCTTTTTCGATATCAGCGATAGTGTATTCGCCTTCACCTGCTGATTCCCAAAATACCCCTTGATCTGCTGCTGCACCAGCCGCACGGCTGCGGACGGTCACTTTATCAGCCACAATAAATGCAGAATAGAAACCAACACCGAATTGACCAATCATTTGGCTATCTTTCGCTTGGTCGCTTTCCAGAGATTCTAAAAAGGCTTTTGTTCCTGATTTAGCGATAGTCCCTAAGTTCTCAATCACTTCATCACGGCTCATACCGATACCGTTATCGCTAATTGTTAGGGTGCCATCTTCTTTGTTCGCGCTGATACGAACACGTAACTCACCATCATTTTCATACAACTCAGGCTTTGAAAGTGCACGAAAACGTAATTTATCTGCCGCATCAGATGCGTTTGAAATAAGTTCACGCAAAAAGATTTCTTTGTTTGAGTAAAGAGAGTGGATCATTAACTGGAGAAGTTGCTTAACTTCGGATTGGAACCCACGAGTTTCTTGTCCTTTCATACTCATTAATGCCTCTTATATCATCAATCTAATGGGATAATTTTGACTTATCGATGGAGTTTAATTGGGGGCAAAAAATAGGAATTCAACTCATTAAGGTAAAAAATGCATTACGACAATAAAGATAACAGCTAACGAAAAGCGAAAAAAGAATGGCGAAAGGCGGGAAGCTGCGAGCTACAGCGGGCCGTAAGCGTACGCACTCCAAGTCGCATACCTAAGTATGTGACTCAGATAGTTAGGAAGTCTGTAAAGCTGTAGCTTGGAGTAAAAATTAGAGGCGCTGACGACCCGCAAGTGAATGCGATAGCGTTGTGCCGTCAACCATTTCTAATTCACCACCGACAGGTACGCCATGCGCAATGCGGCTTGCAGCCACCCCATATTGGGCACACATTTGTGCAATATAGTTTGCCGTCGCTTCACCTTCTACAGTTGGGTTTGTCGCAAGTATCACTTCGATAATGGTTTCAGAAGACAACCTTTCTTCTAGCCTATCAAGCCCAATATCCATCGGCCCAATACCATCAAGGGGTGATAAATGCCCCATCAGTACAAAGTAGCGCCCAGAAAATTGCCCTGTCTGCTCAACAGCATAGATATCTGCTGGACTTTCGACCACACAGATCAACCCGTTTTGTTGGCGACGTGGATTTTCACAAATATTGCACACCTCTTGTTCTGTAAAGGTGCGGCAATCGCGACAATGACCAATTTCAGACATGGCTCGAGTGAGCGACTGCGCAAGGCGCATGCCGCCACTACGATCACGCTGAAGCAGATGAAATGCCATACGCTGCGCTGACTTTGGTCCTACACCAGGGAGACAGCGCAAGGCTTCCATCAATGACTCAAGAAGCGGACTTGTTTGCATTAGAACGGCATCTTAAAGCCTGGTGGCAATTGCATTCCACTGGAAACACTTGCCATTTTTTCTTTTTGCGTTTCTTCGATACGGCGAGCCGCATCATTAAATGCTGCCGCAATTAAGTCTTCTAGCATCTCTTTGTCATCTTCAAGAAGACTCGGATCGATTTCAACACGGCGGCAGTTATGTGAACCATTGATGGTAACTTTGACTAGGCCAGCACCAGATTCGCCTGTTGCTTCTAGATTGGCGATTTCTTCCTGAACTTTCTGCATTTTTTCTTGCATTTGTTGGGCTTGTTTCATCAAATTGCCCAAACCACCTTTACCAAACATAGTTATCTCTCACTACTGAGGCTACAGCTTACTAACAGAGACTGTAGCGTTAAACGGGGCGAATACTCTCTTCATCTAGCTGCGCATCAAACATTGAGCGTAGCTTTTGAATCGTTTTATCCGCAATAATTGACTGACGGGCTTGCGCCAGTTTCTCTTCATAAATCGCCTGTCGCCATTCAAGTGGCGTTTTTACTGCCGTATTATCATCTTGAACGATTTTCAGTTCAACAGGTTGACCATAATGTTGGCTCAATGCACTTTGTAACGCTTCATGCGCTGAAGGCTTATTCAAATGACGCTGTGCTGAGCGTAAATGAAGTACAATGTGCGAGCTGTCTATTTTCTCTATATATGAATTCAAAGCTAATTGTTCAACCAGCTTAGGAATATTTAATTGTGCGATCTCGGCAGACCAGCTATCACGCGCCCGACCTTCTTCAGTAATTTTCTCGGCTAATTCCGGGGTTTTCTCATATTCCAACGCTTCTTTTATTTCTGTTGGTGTTGTAACCGCCTCTTTGGTATTAGCCTCTTCAGACTGTGGACGCCACTGATAAGGTTTTGGTTTCGCCGCTTTTTTTACGTCAGATGCGCGGCTAGCCATATTTTGTTGGTGCTGGCTAGTGACGGCGGCCAGCCTCTCAAGTGCTGACATCGCCGGCTTAGCCTTTTCAGGCGCGGCCGGTTTATTCTTTTTTGCGTCAGGTCCCTCATTTTGAGAGGAGTGTAACGCT
Source organism: Providencia sp. PROV119 (assembly GCF_028482435.1). Classification (NCBI taxonomy): domain Bacteria; kingdom Pseudomonadati; phylum Pseudomonadota; class Gammaproteobacteria; order Enterobacterales; family Morganellaceae; genus Providencia; species Providencia sp. PROV119. The sequence goes on along the minus strand of NZ_JAMPQL010000007.1, from coordinate 130,338 downwards.
TCCTTTGCTTTTAGTAGCTGCAATGTCGGGCTATTTTCCGATATTGCAGCATTTGCTGTTGCCGCTGTTGGCTTAGGCGGTACAGAACGAGCAGGCTCTATCGCTGTCGGTGCTGGTGCAGCCACTACCGTGGGTGTCACTGGCTCCTCAATAATGCTTTTGGGATGGAATGCCAGTGCACGTAACAGCGCCATTTCAACCCCCATGCGACGCTCAGGGGCATAGGGAAGATCTCGACGACCAACAAGCAAGGTTTGATAAAAGAGTTGCAAATCAGCAGGTGAGATCATTCGGGCAATTTGCCTGAGCCGCCCCTCTGTTGATGATGGATCCGTCTCTTTAACGGCTGGTAACAGCTGGATCATGGCAATACGATGCAACAAGGAGAGGATTTCAACCAGCAAATTCTCCCAATCCGCTCCTCGGCTCGCCGCATGCTCTACCTCTGACATGACCGCAATACCGTCAGCTCGAACCAAGGCTTCGATGATAGCGAGTGGCTGCTCATCATCGAGCGTGCCGAGCATTTGACTGACAATATCTGCCGTCACTTTTCCTTGCCCCATCGCAATCGCTTGGTCAGTTAGGCTGAGGGCATCTCGCAAACTGCCATCAGCAGCGCGAGAGATCAGTTGGCGCGCGCGAGTATCGTGTTCAATATTTTCTGCGGTGAGAATATGCTCAAGTTGCTCGCTTATCTGGCTGACATCCAACGCTTTTAGGTGGAATTGCAAGCAACGTGACAAAATAGTCACTGGCAATTTTTGCGGATCTGTCGTCGCCAAAAGAAATTTGACATGTTCAGGCGGCTCTTCAAGGGTTTTTAACAACGCATTGAAGCTATGGCGCGATAGCATATGAACTTCGTCAATCAGATAAACTTTGAAGCGTCCACGTGCAGGGGCATACTGAACGTTATCCAGTAGCTCTCGCGTATCTTCCACTTTTGTTCTGGATGCCGCATCAATTTCAATCAAATCCACAAACCGCCCTTGTTCTATCTCTTGGCAATTTGTGCATTTACCACAAGGTGTCGCAGTGATCCCCGTTTCACAGTTAAGACCTTTAGCAAACAGACGAGCAATTGTCGTCTTGCCGACACCACGAGTGCCTGAAAAAAGATAGGCGTGGTGAAGCCTCTGGTGTTCCAGACCATTTGCAAGCGCGGTCAATACATGTTGTTGACCTACGACATCTGAAAATTTTTGGGGGCGCCACTTACGGGCAAGTACCTGATAGCTCATGAATTATGCAGTTTCTAAACATGGTATATAGCACCATGCTACCACAGCCTCTGCCCTTACGGCGAGACCGTGATAAAAATAGTAAGGAAAATAGTGAGGAAACGAGAATTAGTGACCTGGGAACTCGACTAAGCTAAATGAGTGGATCCCTTCTGCGGCAAGGCGCTCCTCGCCACCTAAATCAGGTAGGCTAATAATGAAGGCAGCATCAACAATTTTAGCACCGAGTTGCTTGATCATTCTTACTGTCGCTTCAATCGTTCCCCCTGTTGCCAGCAGGTCATCAATGACTAAGACGTTATCTTCTGGCTGGATACTGTCTCGATGGATTTCAAGAGTATCTGTACCATATTCCAAGTCATAGGTCATACTTAATACTTCACGGGGCAATTTCCCTTTTTTACGTACAGGAACAAAACCAACCCCTAAACGTAATGCGACTGGTGCACCAAACAGAAAACCGCGGGCTTCAGTACCTACAATTTTAGTTACCCCTTTATCTTTGTAATGGTCAACCAACAAATCGATGGTGGCCTGATAAGCAGCAGGGTTATTTAATAGTGTGGTAATATCGCGAAATAGCACCCCTTCTTTTGGGTAATTAGGGATGGTTGCAATACTTTCTTTAATTAATTGCAGTTGTTGCTCTTTAGCAGTCATAATAAGTGCCAATCAGTATAGTAAACACGAAAAGGTAGAATCTATTTAAAGTACCATAAAAATGCAATAAGGGGCTGCTTATTTGCGGCAAGTTTTATTGTTACACATCAATTTTCCATGATTTTTCACTTTTAGCGAGAACAAAAATGAAAGTACAGCCTCTTTTAGATGCGCTAAAAACGCAAATTGACGCATTGCAAGCTCGTATTGCGCCTATTGCAGATCAGGAATTTTCACACGCTCGCTTTGATACTCAGCTTTTTAGTACAAAATCAACGCATCTAGGAGATTGCCAGAAAGAGTTAGATAAGTTGTATCAGCAACTTTGTCACAGTGTGTCACTCAACCATAAAGAACAAGTTAACTTTCTGACAGAAAAAATTGCTCACCAAATTCAAGCGCTATCTCGTGAACTATCGACACAGGGCTTACGTAAAAAGGAGAGTCATTATCAAGAAAAGAAAGAGCAAGTCGACCTATATGAGCGTTTATCCCAACATCAAGACTATGAGCGCCGTTTATTAGCAATGGTGAGTGAACGCGAATTACAGTTAAACAGTCTAACCAATCAGGCACAACGCCACCAATGCCAAAAAGATATCGCCGCATTAGCCGGCCGTTTATACCGTTGCCGACAAGCGTTGATACGAATCGAAAAAGCAATAGAACATCAAGAAAATCAATATTTAGATTAAATAAAGCGAACCATTTTTGGATGTAGCCTCATTCCATAACAGAAAACGAAGGCTACACAATTGCTTTATATTAATAATCTTGATTACTTACCTTTCATAACCAATTTAATACAGTAGCTACTTACTATCGCAAATAGACCCCCTATCAATGTTTCCATGATCCTTTCGGACAATAAGTGATAGTCAACATTATTAAAGTAAATCGACATTTCAATAAGCGATAATACAAGCCCTGTGAGACAAATTGTTCCAAATACGTTATTTTTCTTTGTATTACTAATTGGAATTAAAAACGAAAAGAGAAGAATTAATGCAAAACCAATGTATGGCATTAATACCGATGCGTTAAATGCCAAGTAAAGAACAAAAACAACAATCAATGTGCCAATCACTCTATCACGAGTTAATTTAACAATATTTGTTAACTTAGGATTTAATACAAAAATAAAGGTCAAAGGCGCCCAAAAGAAGTGATCAACGTTGATTGCTCTTGATGATAAGACACAACATAATAAACCAACTGCGTAGATCAGTGACTGGCAGATCAAATGGTAAGTGACCCTATCCCTTTTTAATGAAATATACCTTTTAATTTGAAAAAAAGTAATTTTCTTCCGTTTACTGATGCTATAACAAAAGGTTAGTGTTATGAACGTCCCGATCAGTAACCCTATCACCAGACCATCAAAACTGGATTTATTCAATGTCGCCCCTATGATGAAGAAAATCATAAAGTACTTAAATGACATCTCTAAAGAGGAGTCAACATTATAAAGTTGATAGTAGAAAAAAGGTGATAAGAATAAAACAATAAAAAATAGATAGCTAAAACCTAAATAGTAGCCAAGTGCAGTTCCTACAAAAACAAACAGCGAGCATAATAATGAATAAATTATATTTTTATAACGTGTGGCTTTATTAAAAATAGTATAACCATGAAGTGTTGATAGCGAGCTCCATAACGTCGCATCAATACCTGCAATATAATAAGTAACAATAAAACTTATCACTATACAAATTGTTAAATAAAAACTTTCTGATAATTTCACCACAAAATCACCTAGTTATACCACTAATAATAACTAGCAACATTAGCATGCATATAATTCAATAACAATAAATATACTGTCATAATGTTAATAAATAAAGAAATAACAATTTTTAGATTATCAAATCAATACAATCTATTTTCAGTCATCAATAAAAGATGAGTTGAATTAATAATTTTCCGATATATTTAACATTAGTAGTATCATTATTCGATTTAGCAATTCATATACTCATGATAAATATGCTCAATATCTGTTCATGTTTTACAGTGAAAATCATCACCGTTATCATTAAATAATATCAACTTGCTCACATTTCGATAAAAATTTAATATCTATCAATATATAAATAGCAAAAAATTCGTATCATAATAGCCCGCTGTCAATAATAAGGAGTCAGAATGGATTCTTTAAAAGATGCCCCAAAAGAAACACAGCTTGCTGTTGATTTAATCTACTTACTTGAAACATCAGATATTGAAACTGATATTGTTCTCAAAGCCCTTGAAATTGTAAAACATGACTATTTAGTCAAACAGGCTGCCGAAGCAACCTGTTTAACCAATGACTAAACCGTGTTAATCGTTATCCCCTTTCTTTAAATTTGGGTCACGCTTAATTTCTTGGATCACTTCACCTTGGTCATTATGAAGGTGAACTTCTAGTTGGTTAAAGGCGATATTGATATCGTTTTCACGGCATAACCTGTCGATTGCACGATGTACTTCATCGCTGGTCGTTCCTCTATCACCAATTTGGCGTACATAAAAACGCAATTCATGATCTAAGGTGCTCGCCCCAAATCCTGTGAAATATACCGCTGGTGCAGGATCTGTCATCACCTTACTATTCGATGTCGCCGCATTAAGTAGCACTTGTTTCACTTTATCGAGATCAGAGCCGTATGCCACACCAAGTGCAACCGTGATCCGCGTGACGGTATCTGAAAGCGACCAGTTAATTAGGCGTTCCGTTACAAATGCTTTATTTGGGATGATCACTTCTTTGCGATCAAAATCAATTATGGTTGTTGCTCGAATACGGATCTTACTCACCGTACCTGAGTAGGTGCCGATAGTCACGGTATCGCCAATACGGATCGGGCGCTCAAATAACAAAATGATCCCGGAAACAAAGTTAGCAAAGATTTCCTGCAAACCAAAACCTAAACCAACCGTTAATGCGGCCGCTAACCATTGCAGTTTGCTCCATGTGATACCTAGCATACCTAGAGAAGTTATCGCCCCGATCCCGACAATAATGTAAGTTAAAATTGTCGTGATCGCGTAGGTTGAGCCTTGACGTAATTTTAACCGTGATAATACTAAAACCTCTAATAATCCCGGCAAGTTACGAGTCATGATCCATGCCACCACAATAATCACCATAGCCAATAATAAGTTTGCTAAGGTCACCGACTGTAAGGTGTTGCTACCTTCGGCGGTCGTTGCCGTGTAATGCCATAAATCAACACTATCTAAAAATGAGAAAATAGTAATGAAATCAGACCAAATGGCATAAAAACCTAATGCAAAGATAATAAACAAGACCATTGTGGTTAAGCGCAATGATTGTTGGCTAATAAGCTCAATCGTCATTGGTGGCTCTTTAATTGGCTCGTTCTCACTCTCCTCTTGGTTTTGTGCTTTACGACGCTCAATTGCGCGTTGATAAGCGAGTTTCCGAGCCACTAATGTTAGACCACGTAAACACGCATTATAAGTGATATACCAAAGCAGCAATAAATACAGGCTATCTAACCAACGATTAGCAAGACGCAACGTTGTATAGTAGTACCCAGCCATCATTAAACCAATCAATACCAAAGGCGAGAACGTTAATATTGTTATCACTACTGAACGCGTTAAATGGCTGCCCTTCTCTTTCCAAATATGTTTGCAAAATGGCAATGTAAAAATAAACAGCATCAACAATGACAATAAAACAATTAATTGCCCAATCACGTCTTCAGAAACTTTTAGAGGATTAATCACCCCATACGTAGAAAAATAAATTAATGGCAATAAAGGCAGTGACAGACGCGTTACTCGACGCCGTGTTTGTGCGGCAAATTTGGGGTCAATACCAAAATGTTTTTCTGCGATTCCTTTGGGTTTTAACACACGCCAAGTTAATTCAAATAACACCCAAAAAGTGGCTAATTGCAAACAGAGCGCCCAAACAAATTCACCTTGAACATTACCTGTTTTTAAAAACCAGTAACCTAAAGCCACCAGCACTAACGCCGTCGGTAAGGTTTGCAAAAGAGTCAAGAACAGCGCGAATGGCGTATTTAATAAACTATCTTGCCTTAAGCTAGATAAGCTTTGATTTATCTGTTGTAGGCGAGCCGAAATTTTGTGGTATAACCAAACAAACACTAACGCCAATAATAGCAGTGGAACAACGACAAATAATGAGTTTGTTATTCCTTTTTTGATGCTGCCTTTTGACAGGCTAAAATCAAAATTATTGATTTGTTGTGTTGCCGCTTCTGGAAATGCACTGACCCAAGTAAGGTCGATCGGCTTATTACTGTTTACCCAGAAAATTTGTTGCGCCAACGTATGTTCCAGTGAACTCACTACACTCAATAACTGTTTTTGGTCGAGCTGCAAATTAATGGCCTGAGAAATTTGGTTACCTAATTGCAGGTTTAATTCATCTAGTAATTCACGCCTTACATCCAGCAGCTTCGTTAATGCCTCTTTATCTTCTGTGGAAAGTAATTGGCTATTACCTTGCTCAGCGCCTGATTTTTCTGCTAATTGCTTTTCTATATTCGCAATATAATTATTCACTTGGTATAAAGCGTCACGTTGTTGATTAACGTCAAACTGCTCCAGACGTAAATCAGCAATCGTATTAGGCAGATTTTTGGTTAAAATATCATCAGGAAGGTCAATTTGTTGCTGGAATAAAATACGCGATAACAATAGGCTTCCACGTAGGACATTAATTTGCTCTTTCAAGTTGCGTTCTGATTGCGTTGCTCGTTCTAGCCACGCTTTCACGCGAATGCTATTTTGTACCATGCGGTTATTTCCTTGAGTGACTTCAATCAAGCGCTCACTCAGGGCATTATTCATCGCTAATTCTTTTTGAATTAATGGGTTTTGTTTTAGTTGTAAATCGCTTTCAGTGGAGGTTTGTGCTTCTCTTGCCGTTGCTTCAGAGTCATTAAGCCGTTTATCACTGATATAGGATTGAAGCAATTCAATCCGTTTTTCAAGTTGTTCGATATAAAAAATCGTATAGTCACGTTGCTTTTGTAATACTTCTTGCAACTGAGTATTGCCTTGTAATACCCGCTTTTGATATTCATTTTGTTGTTGCAAATAATTCTGCTCTATTTGCAGTAGCTCAATTTGCGTATCGCGTAACTTTGCCGAGTCATTAAATACATTATTTAATTCATTGCGAATTTCTTGTAACCGACGAGCATTCTCCAACATGATGGTTTGCGCCCTTTCAGGCTGAGTTTGCAAACTAATTAAATAGCTATTATAGCTAGCCAAATCATTTTGCTCTGCTTGTAGCTGCTCTAAGGTATTACTGAGCATAGTTTCCAGCTGACTTTGGGGAATGTTTTTGATGCTATTAGCAAAATTCAGTGCATCTTCTTCGCTACTCTTTTTAAGCTGCTGCAAAGCACGAACAGCGTGCCTTGCATCTTCACCCGCTCTATCTAGACTTTTTTGCAGTTCATCCGACTTGCTATCAAGTTTGTTTAACTCATCATAAAAACCCAGCGACTTTTCAATATCTGCAATAGCCAGTTTATCTTCAGCACTCGGATGGCTTTTTTTATTTAATGTATTCAGTTTATTTTGAATATCATTTTTATTTGGAAGAGAGCTATTTACCACCGCATGGCTATAGCCAGAAAAAAGCAACATAAAGAGTGCGCAAATCATGATGAATTGCCGAACCCATTGATATTTAGTCGTCTGCATGGATGAACCCATAAAAGGTTTTTTTGTATCTTGTTGAGTCAATAATGTACTGCTAACTTTTGTTAACAGCACATTATATTTTTAAAATGTCAGAACTTTATCTGCTTCTAATGTCCAAGCTGCAAGTTCAACTAAAGTGCCAATTTCCACGCCATCGGCTAAGGGAAGTTCACTCACACCACGTGCATCTGTGCAGGTTTTGCATAATTTCACCGCCACTTGCTGTGCCGTTAGAATTTCCAACATCTGTTGAATATTATAACCTTCTTTCGGCTTTTGCCCCTTAAGACCCGCTGTAACCGCATCTGACATTAAAAACACTTTCAGTTCTGTTTGTGGGTGCTGCTCTTTGAGTGTAATCGCCAAACGTAATGAGTTAAATAAAGTTTCATTACCATAAGGGGCGCCATTAGCAATAATCAAAATTGATGACATGGTATTTTCTCCGGTTATTCAGTCTGATCCGTTTTTACGCGTAATGATGGACTGTATTTCAATGTTTCTAGCATCGTTTCCACCAATATTTCCGTACGTTTATGTATCTTAAAACTATCAGGCTGCAATAACCAGTTTTCAAGTAACCCAGCCATCATGGCGCGGATCATAATTGCCCCACACTCTAAATCGAGATTAGCTGGGAGTTGCCCTGCTTCAACACAATGGCGTAGGAGTTCAATGATACGATGATGGCTAGCAACGTAATTCTCTTTTTTTAAATCAACAATGGCCGCCATTTCCCCTACCAATTCACACTTGTGGAACAGAATATCCATCAAAGCGCGGTTTTTAGGGCTTTCAATAAAATCTGTCAAAATATAAACTAAAATTTCTTTTAGAATTGCCAGTGGATCATTACTATACTTCAAACGATAATAATTTTCGGCCTGTTGTATTTGACTGTCACTAAACTCACAAGCTTGGTGGAATAGGTCGACTTTATTTTTGAAATGCCAGTATATCGCTCCGCGGGTCACACCAGCGGATTTGGCAATATCGGCTAAAGATGTCGCCGATACACCTCGTTCAGAAAAGGTTTTGATGGCAGCATCTAAAATTTCCTGACGGGTTTCTTCGGCCTGTTGTTTAGTTTTTCGTGCCATTGTAACTCGTTTATCGACAAAGCTGATTTACATACATTCGTGTATGTTTGTACTATAGCATAGTGATAAATCTTATTGTTTACCATTTTTCTTATATTGTTTTTTACTCATGTTGATTAATTGAGGTTAACTTATGCGAAAAAACAGAGGGGTGTTACCTCTGGCTCTGTTGGTTCTTTCAGGTGGCTTAGCTTTATCAGGTTGTAACGATGAACAGAAAGGTGGCGGTGAACGCCCGGCGCCTGAAGTAGGAATTGTTACGCTAAAAGCCGAACCTCTGACTATCAAGACCGAATTACCTGGACGTACATCCGCATATCGTGTCGCAGAGGTCCGTCCACAGGTAAGTGGCATTATACTCAAACGTAACTACAAAGAAGGTAGCGATGTTGAGGCCGGAACGTCTTTATATCAGATAGATCCAGCGCCTTTCCAAGCCACTTATGATAGTGCGAAAGCTGAACTTGCTAAAGCGCAAGCTAATGCAAATTTGGCCGGTTTGACGGTAAAACGCTACAAGCCACTTTTAGGTACTAATTACATTAGTCAGCAAGAATACGATCAGGCAACATCAACTTATGCACAAGCTTTAGCGGCTGTGAAAGCAGCAGAAGCTGCCGTTGAAACTGCGCGTATTAATCTGAACTATACCAAAGTTACTGCGCCAATCAGTGGTCGCACGGGGAAATCAAATGTCACCGAAGGTGCTTTAGTTTCTTCTGGTCAAGCCACTGAGTTGATGCGAGTTCAACAGCTTGACCCTATCTATGTTGATGTGACGCAATCCAGTGAAGATTTCTTGCGTCTACGTAACGAGATAGAAAAAGGCGCTCTACAAAAAGAGCCGGGCAAAGCCCCTGTGAGCTTAGTCATTAATAATGGCCAAGAGTATGCCCAAAAAGGTGCTCTGGAATTCTCTGATGTCACTGTGGATGAAACAACAGGTTCAATCACAATGAGAGCAGTCTTCCCGAACCCAAATAAAGAGCTTATGCCAGGAATGTTTGTGCGCGCTATCTTAGAAGATGGTGTCATGGAAAAAGCGATTTTGGTTCCTCAACAAGGTTTGGCTCGTACTCCACAAGGTGACGCTCAAGTCATGGTGGTAGGTAAAGACGATAAAGTTGAAGTCCGAAAAGTAAAAACAGCACAAGCTGTAGGCAACAAATGGCTAGTCACTGATGGTTTGCAAGATGGCGATCGCGTTATTGTGATTGGCCTCCAAAAAATCAAACCAGGTCTTGTTGTCGTTCCTAAGGAAGCTAATTTAGAAGCGCAATCTATAGACAATCAGGCACAACCTGAACAAAAGTCTAAGTAAGGGAGCGGTTGATTAATGCCTAAGTTTTTTATAGAAAGACCAATTTTTGCATGGGTAATTGCTATTATTACTATGCTTGCTGGTCTGTTGGCAATTATCAAGTTACCTGTGGCACAGTATCCGACCATTGCACCGCCGTCTGTTTCTATCTCGGCAAACTATCCGGGCGCCGATGCATCGACGGTACAGAACACAGTGACTCAGGTTATCGAACAGAATATGAATGGTATCGATAACTTGGTGTATATGTCATCAACCAGTGATTCATCAGGTTCTGCTAATATCATGCTGACGTTTGAAGCCGGTACGGATGGCGACATTGCACAGGTTCAAGTGCAAAACAAACTTCAGCTCGCGATGCCATTACTTCCCCAAGAAGTACAGCAACAAGGTATTAGCGTTGATAAATCTACCAGCTCATTCTTAATGGTAGCCGGCTTCGTTTCTGCCGATGGCTCAATGGGACAATATGATATTGCCGACTACGTTGGCTCTAATATTAAAGACCCACTTAGCCGTGTTAATGGTGTTGGTGAAACACAGTTGTTTGGTACGCCATATGCGATGCGTATCTGGTTAAAACCAGAAATGCTCGTTAAGTACAACATGACAACAACCGATGTTATCAATGCAATTAAAGTACAAAACAACCAAGTGGCGGCAGGTCAATTAGGGGGAACACCTCCAGTTGCAGGCCAACGCTTGAACGTTTCTATCATTGCACAAACCCGTTTAAACAACCCTGAAGAATTCGCCAATATCCTCTTACGAGTCAATAAAGACGGTTCTCAAGTACGTTTAAAAGATGTAGCAACGGTTGAACTTGGCGCTGAAAACTACAGCACCATTGCGCGATTTAATGGTAAAGCCGCAGCAGGTATCGGTATTAAGCTAGCGACGGGCGCTAACGCGCTGGATACGGCGAACAATGTCCGTGCAGCACTAGCGAATATGGAACCATTCTTCCCTGAAGGGTTAGAAATTGTTTATCCATATGATACAACGCCATTCGTTAAGATTTCGATTAACGAAGTTGTTAAAACGCTCGTTGAAGCAATCATGCTGGTTGTTGTAGTAATGTATCTGTTCTTACAGAACATTCGTGCCACATTGATACCAACAATTGCGGTTCCTGTCGTCTTGTTGGGAACATTTGCCGTCTTGGCCGCATTTGGATACTCGATCAACACCTTAACCATGTTTGCGATGGTACTCGCTATCGGTCTTCTCGTGGATGACGCCATCGTTGTGGTTGAAAACGTTGAACGTGTTATGCAAGAAGAAGGTTTATCACCAAAAGAAGCAACCAAGAAGTCCATGGGGCAAATTCAAGGTGCGTTGGTGGGTATCGCCATGGTACTGTCCGCGGTATTTGTTCCAATGGCCTTCTTCGGTGGCTCAACAGGTGCAATTTACCGTCAGTTCTCCATTACCATCGTTTCAGCCATGATCTTATCGGTACTGGTTGCAATGATCTTAACCCCTGCACTTTGTGCCACTATATTAAAGCCAATTAAAAAAGGCAGTCATGGTAGCCAAAAAGGGTTCTTCGGCTGGTTTAACCGTACATTCGAAAAGCAAGCACACCACTATACTGATAGTGTTAGCCGCATGTTGAATGGTACAGGCCGTTACTTGCTCATTTATCTCGTATTAGTGGCAGGTATGGCGTTAATGTTTATCCGCCTTCCTTCTTCATTCTTACCAGAAGAAGACCAAGGGGTATTCTTAGCGATGGTTCAATTACCACCAGGATCAACGCAAGAGCAAACACAAGCTGTACTGGATGAAGTTAACACTTACTTCCATACCAAAGAAGAACGTAACGTTGAGTCTGTCTTTACCGTTGGTGGATTCAGTTTCGCGGGTCAAGGCCAAAACATGGGTCTCGCATTCGTGGTTCTGAAGAATTGGAGTGAACGTAAAGGCGATGAAAACCACGTTGAAGCGATTGTGGGTCGTGCAAACGCTGCACTATCACAAAAGCAAGAAGCATTGATTTACGCCTTTAACCTACCTGCTATTGTTGAGTTAGGTACGGCCAACGGCTTTGACTTTGAATTGGTTGACCAAGGTAACTTAGGACATGATGCCTTAATGGCGGCACGTAACCAGTTACTTGGTTTAGCGGCTCAACACCCTGAAATTTTGCAAGGTGTTCGTCCTAACGGGCAAGATGATACATCACAATACCGTATCTATATTGATCAACAAAAAGCGCAAGCACAAGGTGTCGCTATTGCAGATATCAATGCAACGCTTAGTTCAATTTTCGGTGGTACTTATGTAAACGACTTTATCGACCGTGGTCGTGTTAAGAAAGTTTACGTACAAGGTGATGCAGAAAGCCGTATGCTACCTTCGGATATTAGTTCATTGTATGTTCGAAATGCCGAAGGGAACATGGTGCCATTCTCTGCCTTCTTGGATGAATCTCAAGATCCTTGGAAATATGGTTCACCGCGTTTAGAGCGTTATAACGGTGTTCCTTCAATGAACATTCAAGGGCAAGCAGCATTTGGTCAAAGTACGGGTGATGCTATGCTGATGATGGAAAAACTGACAACTGAAAACCTACCGAAAGGGATTGGTTATGAGTGGACAGGTATGTCATATCAGGAGCGTTTGTCTGGTAACCAGGCACCTGCCCTGTATGCTATCTCACTGATTGTTGTCTTCCTATGTCTGGCAGCCCTATATGAGAGCTGGTCTGTACCATTCTCTGTTATGTTGGTTGTTCCATTGGGTATTATCGGTGCATTACTGTTTACCTCCGTTCGTGGACTGTCGAACGACGTTTACTTCAAGGTGGGCCTCTTAACAACCATTGGTCTGTCGGCGAAGAACGCAATATTGATTGTTGAATTCGCCAAAGACTTGATGGAAAAAGAAGGCAAAGGATTAGTTGAAGCGACATTAGAAGCTGTGAAAATGCGTTTACGACCCATTCTGATGACATCACTGGCCTTTATGTTAGGTGTTATCCCACTGGTATTCAGTAATGGTGCAGGTTCAGCAGCACAGAACTCCGTTGGTACAGGCGTTCTGGGTGGTATGTTCGCTGCAACCTCACTGGCTATCTTCTTCGTTCCTGTATTCTACGTGGTGATCCGTCGCCGCTTTGCAGGAAAAACAGAAGAGCTTGAGCATGCTCATCCAGTCAAAAAAGCCGAATAATTATATTCAGCTAAAATAATCGCTAAGGGCCACAACAGTGGCCCTTTTTAATGCATTACTTGTCAGCTTAAGCGTGACATTATTCTTCCCTTCCCTATAACGCCTGACGCAGTCAATGCCATTCGATACCACAAGAGATACTAAACACCAAATAATCATTATTATTCATTTAAATTAACGCTTAACTGAAATAGGTATCTTTGCGGCTCTACTGATAGTCATTGTTTACAATCTCACTTCAAATACTCTTAAGTTAAATATCTCTTATTAAATCAAAGCAATAATTTATTTATTATATGTTCACTCTTTTTGTTTTTGATTATCTCCCCATATTTTTTGATATGGTTAACCGCTTTCTTTTACCGATATACTTTAATTAAATTTATAGGATCTTTCATCGCAAGGAGCATCACCATGCAACTACGTTATCGTTGTATTACCTCGTTATTTTTATTTACCTTTTACCACTACGCAATCGCATCCACCAACACAACTCAAGCCAAAGTCATCAATATTACCGCTCCATTAGAGAACCATATTTCATTTAACCGCTTTGAAACACTCTCTTCTAATGAACATGGTTTAGTATTTAATAATGATATCAGCGACAATAGCGCTCTCGGTGGGAAAGCCGCTAAAATGATCCTTGCCGAAGTGACCGGGAGCGAAGCTACAAATATTCAAGGAGTTATTGGTATAAAAGGCCAAACAGCCAACTTAGTCATTGCTAATCCTAATGGCATTACATGGAACAACGGCTCTGCAAGCAATATTGCTAGCCTATCATTGGTCGCAGGGAATTTTGAAAGACAGTTTATTAAAGACAAAACAGATCCCAAAAAACTGCTACCGAAACCATTAAAAGACTATAGCCAATTAAAATTTACCGTCTCTCCCGGTAGCCAAGTCACCATTAATCAACAACAAGCTAACCCTATACAGTTATCTAAAATCAATGTATTCGCTGACCGTATAAAACTACAAAATGCAGTCAACATCACCTCTGCCGTCCAAAACTATCTAAGTAGCTCAGGTAATGCTTCTCTCTCTATTCGTGAAGGTCTACTGGTTTCAGGAGCAAAATATAAAGCAACAACACTGCATAGTGAAGGGAGCCAATTCGAACTAAGTGAAAATGGTAAACTGACGGGGCGTTCTATTTTACTCGAAAGCCATCGATATCAATGTAAGGACAGCTTTATGTGTCCACAAAATAAGGTTGATATAAAAGGTCTCATTGAAGCGATGAACTTTTCTTTACAGGGGGATAGCCAGTTTGCCCTTACAGGACGATTACGCCTTGGCAGCAACCAGCAAGAGTTGGTGAGACAAACTGTCGAATAATCATTGAGTATAAAATGCCATTTTATTCCTTTACTCTTTGACTATTACCTTAAGCCAAGCGGGGCTAAATAGCTGGAGGCCTCATCAACATGAGGCCTCCAATCACTTTGCGGTTATGACTGACTCGAATTACAGCCAGAAGAACCAAGCAAATAGTGATATCACAATAATACAAGCAACGTTTAACACTGCACCAACACGCACCATCTCGATCTGCTTGATATAACCAGAACCAAAGACAATAGCATTTGGCGGTGTTGCCACTGGTAGCATAAAGGCACAAGATGCACCAATACCAATAATCATCGTCAATGCCATAACAGGCATGCCCAATGCTTCAGCTACGGTAGCAAAAATAGGTACTAACAACGCCGCACTCGCTGTATTACTTGTAAATTCCGTTAAGATAATGATAAACGTAGTGACCGCTAAGATAATGACGAACCAATGGCTTTGACCAAAAGTCATTTGCATCCAGTCAGCCATAATCTTACTTGCACCTGACGAACTTAGAATAGCGCTCAGTGTTAAACCACCACCGAACAGCATCAATACGCCCCATTCCGTGTTTTTCTGGATTTGCGCCCAGCTCGCAACACCAGTTACCCCGATAAGGATTGCTGCACTTACGGCAATAATCGTATCCAGATCTTTAACGCCACCTAATGCTTTACTGATAAATGTACTAGTGATCCAGCACAGCACCGCGATAAGAAAGATGCACATCGCTGTGATACGTTTACCATTCCATTCCACATGCTCTAGCTCTAATTCAAAGCGATGCTTCAAATTTGGACGTAGCATCATAAACATCAGCACAAACATCATTGGTAACAGCACAACCATAATTGGAATGCCATATTTCATCCATGACAAGAAATCCAAGCCAAGTGCAGAAGCTGCGATTGCGTTTGGTGGACTACCAACAATGGTACCTAAACCACCAATACTCGCACTATAAGCAACACCTAATAGAACAAACACGAAGGTGTTACGTTCATGACGCGCATCCAAATTAGAAAGGATACCTAACACAAGGGGTAGCATCATCGCGGCTGTTGCCGTGTTACTAATCCACATTGATAGCAGTGCCGTTACACCGAATAGCAACACCACGGCTACGGATAAACGCCCACGTGCTACCATTAATAAACGGTTAGCGATCAGCCGGTCTAGGCCTTGAATATGCAACGCTGTCGCCAAAGCAAAACCACCAAAAAATAGGAAAATAATTGGGTTTGCAAATGACTTCAAGGCATCGCCTGTATTCATCAAACCAAGACCAACCGCTAAGATTGGGATACATAATGCAGTGATAGTAACGTGTATCGCTTCAGTCAACCAAAGCACACCAATAAATACCATCATTGCAAGCCCAGCATTCGCTTTATCATCAAATGGTAAATATTTTAAAAGTAAAATTAGCAATACGATATCAACCGCTAAAATCACCCAACCTTTTACATTTGATGGCGTTGGCCCAACAGAAGGTTTCAGAGATTCAGAAGCATCCATATTCACTCCATTGGCTTATCAGCATCCTAGTGCCCAAGCTCTTGTTAATATTTATTTACAGTATGGGGAATATAGAGTTAATCGAATGAAATTCAAATGTAGATGATGCAAAATTGAGAGCTGTACCGCGCAATTAAACACTTTTTTCATTTGATACATAAAAAACTATCGATTTTGTGAACATCTAAAAAATGATGAGTCCGTGTAATTCCTTAGCAAAAGATAAAGAAATTTAAACAAAAAAATGGGGGGATGGGGGCTAATAAAAAACGGGAAGACAATGCTCCCCGTTTTGAGAAATAACTCAACCTAGCTTAAATTATGCTTGGCCTTTAACTTCTTTCAGACCATTGAATGGAGCACGGTCACCCAATGCTTCTTCAATGCGGATCAATTGGTTGTATTTAGCAACACGGTCAGAACGGCTCATAGAACCTGTTTTGATTTGGCCTGCCGCAGTACCAACCGCTAAGTCTGCAATGGTTGCATCTTCAGTTTCACCTGAACGGTGAGAGATAACCGCAGTGTAACCCGCATCTTTCGCCATTTTGATAGCAGCCAATGTTTCAGTCAGAGAACCGATTTGGTTGAATTTAATCAGGATAGAGTTAGCAATGCCTTTCTCAATACCTTCTTTGAGGATCTTAGTGTTTGTAACAAACAGATCGTCACCAACCAATTGGATTTTGTCACCAAGCACTTTAGTTTGGTATGCAAAACCATCCCAATCAGATTCGTTCAAGCCATCTTCGATAGAAACGATTGGATACTCTTTAGTCAGACCTTCTAAATAATGAGTGAACTCTTCAGAAGTAAAGGTTTTACCTTCACCTTTTAGCTCATAGTTGCCAGTTTCTTTGTTATAGAACTCAGAAGCCGCACAGTCCATCGCCAGAGTGACATCTTTACCTAATACATAACCAGCTTGCTCAACAGCTTCTTTAATAGCACCTAGTGCAGCAGCGTTAGATTCTAGGTTTGGCGCATAACCACCTTCATCACCAACAGCAGTGTTCATGCCTTTAGCTTTCAGTACTTTCGCTAGGTGATGGAAAATTTCAGAACCCATGCGAACAGCGTCTTTCAGTGTTGAAGCACCAACTGGCTGGATCATGAACTCTTGAATGTCGACGTTATTGTCAGCGTGCTCACCACCATTGATGATGTTCATCATTGGCAGAGGCATTGAATATTGACCGTGAGTACCGTTTAGGTCAGAAATATGCTCATAAAGAGGCATACCTTTTGCCGCAGCTGCCGCTTTCGCGTTAGCTAATGACACAGCCAAAATCGCGTTCGCACCAAATTTAGATTTGTTATCAGTACCATCTAGATCAATCATGATCTTATCGATAGTCGCTTGGTCTTTTGCATTTTGACCAATCAGCGCTTCTGCAATTGGGCCATTAACAGCGGCAACCGCTTTCAGAACGCCTTTGCCCAGAAAACGTGATTTATCACCATCACGCAGTTCCAGTGCTTCACGAGAACCTGTAGATGCACCTGATGGCGCGGCTGCTAAACCAACAAAGCCACCTTCTAGATGAACTTCAGCTTCTACAGTTGGGTTACCACGAGAATCAATGATTTCACGACCGATCACTTTAACGATTTTGGACATTAGGTTTTCCTCAGTACAAGTTAAATTGTGGGGAGCAGGCACATCTGCCTACCCCGCCATATCTTATTTCAACTCACCTTTCTGGTAGCTACCAGCGGCTTTAACAAAACCTTCAAACAATGGGTGACCATCTCTTGGCGTTGAAGTGAATTCAGGGTGGAACTGGCATGCCACAAACCATGGGTGATTTGGATTTTCAATAATTTCAACCAGTTTGTTATCCACTGAACGACCTGCAACTTTTAGCCCCGCATCTTCAATGCGTTTTAGCAACAGATTATTCACTTCATAGCGGTGGCGGTGACGTTCAACAATCGTATCTGCACCATACATATCACGAACCAAGCTGTCTTTAACTAAGTGGCATGGTTGACCACCAACACGCATGGTTCCACCAAGATCGCTCTCTTCAGAACGCACTTCTAGGTTACCATTTTCATCACGCCATTCAGTAATTAGCGCAACGACTGGGTATTTACAGTTTGCATCAAACTCAGTTGAGTTTGCACCTTCCATATTGGCAACGTTACGTGCAAATTCAATCAAGGCAACCTGCATACCTAAACAAATGCCTAAATAAGGCACTTTATTTTCGCGTGCATATTTCGCTGTCATGATCTTACCTTCGATACCACGCTCACCGAATCCACCCGGAACAAGGATAGCATCTAAGCCTTTTAATAGATCAACACCACGAGTTTCAATATCTTGTGAATCAATCAGTTTGATATTCACAGTTAGGCGATTTTTCAATCCACCGTGTTTTAAAGCTTCAATAACTGATTTATAAGCATCAGGTAATTCAACATACTTACCAACCATACCAATGGTCACTTCACCAGTAGGGTTTGCTTCTTGATAAATCACTTGTTCCCATTCAGCAAGGTTTGCTTCGCGGCAGTCAAGATTGAAACGCTTACAGATATACTCATCTAAGCCCTGTGATTTCAACATACCAGGGATTTTGTAGATGGAATCAACGTCTTTGAGTGAAATAACCGCTTTTTCAGGAACATTACAGAACAGTGCAATTTTTGCACGCTCATTCGCAGGAATAACGCGGTCTGAACGACAGATCAGCACATCTGGCTGAATACCAATGGATAGCAGCTCTTTAACAGAATGCTGAGTTGGTTTAGTTTTCACTTCACCCGCTGCCGCCAAATAAGGAACTAAAGTCAGATGCAGATAGAGTGTGCGTTCACGCCCTACTTCTGCCGCCATTTGACGAATAGCTTCCAAGAATGGCAATGATTCGATATCACCAACCGTTCCGCCAACTTCGACTAAAACAACATCATGACCTTCACCACCACGGATGATGCGGTCTTTAATTTCATTGGTAATATGAGGGATAACTTGGATAGTCGCGCCAAGATAGTCTCCGCGACGTTCTTTGCGCAATACTTCTGAATAAACGCGCCCCGTTGTAAAGTTGTTGCGACGCGTCATTTTGGTACGGATGAAACGCTCATAATGACCTAAATCCAAGTCAGTTTCAGCGCCGTCTTCTGTAACGAAAACTTCCCCGTGTTGGGTTGGGCTCATTGTCCCTGGATCAACGTTGATGTACGGATCCAGTTTCATAATGGTGACATTGAGTCCACGGGCTTCGAGTATAGCCGCCAAAGAGGCTGCGGCAATGCCTTTACCCAGAGAGGATACGACCCCGCCGGTCACAAAAATATAATTAGTTTTCATGCTGAACCTGAAAGTTTAGGTTTAAAAGATGATGGATATAACAGGACGGGAAAACAGTATACCCGAACCTTAATTTCGCTACAAATGTTCTAAGCATAATAAGGTTAATTTTCCTCTATATTCCATTAATATCAGCTAGTTAAAATAAAAAATATTTTCTAGCCCCAAACAAGGTTGATTAACATGCAAACAGCAACAGTGCTATCACTCAAGCCATTTAACCCATTAAGTGACTTTGCTTACCATAGCTTTTGAGATACGACAGCGTAGAAACTGTTTTCCCTAAAGTAAAATAGCAATGTGAGTTTACTCATCATATACCTATTTTAGGTTAGCAAATTTGCGTTATGATGCCACTCATAACACTTCACCTCTCTTTAATTCGTGTCTCTATACAGAAACACCTCCTAAGGCTAGCATATTTTTCGCAAAAGCTAAATCCTTTCAGCAAAACTAGAGTGAACTAAGATGGTTTTATTAAATTAGGTGAAATTTTTTGTATATCTCGTAGAAAAGATCAGCAATCTAGCGTGTATTAAGTGGATGTTAATGAGGTTAACTTAAGCTTGCTTTGCAGTTATGATGGCTTTTTCAGCAACAATAATAGTCAATCATATTGTGACACCCAGTGATTTAATTGCAGATTAAAAATTTTATCTGCCGACTTTATCATTTCAGGGCGATGGGCAACAAAAATACGGGTAATTTGCAGTGAGGCAATCGCCTCCGTTATTTTACGCTCATTTTCTACATCCAAATCACTTGTCGCTTCATCCATTAACAAAATTTTAGGTTCTCGATAAAGTGCTCTTGCAATCGATATTCGTTGCCTTTGTCCTCCAGAAAGGAGACTTCCTATATCACCAATTATCGTTTCATATCCTCTAGGAAATGAAGATATTTCCTCGTGTATTGATGCTAACTATTTTAAAAAATAAGGTAACACATTAAAAACAAATATTATTCCGAGAGCTTAATTTGCTGCCAATGCTGTTCCATCTCCTCAAGCGTTGCGGTTTCTGTGGTTTTACCTTCTAGTGCAAGACGTGACTCTATTTGGCGAAAACGCTTTTCAAACTTCTGGCAGGCCTTGTTAAGTGCCATTTCGGGTTTATGGCCTAGATGACGTGATAAATTCACGGTCGCAAACAGTAGATCGCCAATTTCTTCTTCTAAGCGCTGCTCATCAACAACCACTTGAGTGGCCTCTTCCATTACTTCATCCAGCTCTTCGCGAACCTTGTCGACTACAGGCCCTAACGTGTCCCAATCAAAACCCACTGATGCACAACGTTTTTGGATCTTATAGGCTTTCATTAAGGCAGGTAGCGCGCTTGGAATATCATCAAGGATGGAAAATTGCGCCTTTTGTGCACGTTCAGCAGACTTACGCTTTTCCCATCCTGCCAGTGCAACACTGCTATCAGGGTGATTTTCTGCGTCAAAAATATGCGGGTGGCGTCGTTCTAGTTTATCGCTAACCGCTTGGCAAATATCATTAAAATCAAAACGTGACTGCTCTTTCGCCATTTGCGCATAAAACACGACTTGGAATAACAAATCGCCTAATTCACCTTTTAGGTCATCAAAATCTTCACGCTCAATGGCATCAATGACTTCATAAGTTTCTTCAAGCGTATAAGGAGCAATCGTTTTAAACGTTTGTTGAGTATCCCACGGGCAACCTGTTTGTGGATCACGCAATTTCGCCATAATGCCTAGTAATCGTTCAAGCTGTGATGCTGTCGTACTCATTTTTTGACCTTTTTAAACCATAAAAATCCCATGTTTCGCAAGGATAACATGGGATCGTTTATTACTGCATAACGATGTTACGATTATTTAGAATGGCGTTTCGCTTCGATCACATCAGGCAATTGATTCAGTTTGGCCAATACTCGAGCCAATACCTGTAGGTTATAAATTTCAATCGTCATATCGATGGTCGCTAACTGCTGTTTAACATCACTACGGCTGCTAACGCCAAGTACGTTAACTTTTTCGTTAGCTAAGATGGTTGTGATATCACGTAACAGCCCACTTCTATCGTTAGCAACAACACGCACCACTAGCGAATAACCACTGGAGTAGTTCTCCCCCCATACTGCATCAACTAGGCGCTCAGGTGCATGGCTTTGCAACTCAGCAAGCTGTTCACAATCAACGCTATGGATAGAAATACCTCTCCCTTTCGTGATAAATCCAACAATGTCATCGCCAGGAATGGGCTGGCAGCAGCGTGCGATATGGTGCATTAGGTTACCCACACCTTCGACAACTACGCGACCACTGCTATTCGTTTGGGAAGCTGGCCGTGGCGCCGCAGTTTTACTTTCCAGCGTCTTCATCGCTTCGCGATCGGCTTCTTCCGCTGACGTTTTCTTGAATTTACTTTGTAAGAAGTTGACTAATTGATTGATACGAATATCACCACCGCCAATTCCGGCCAAGACCTCATCAAGAGAATGGACGTTATAGCGTGCTATCAATAATTTTTCCGCCTCTTTGATACCTATATCAAGGTGCGCTAATTCGTTATCAAGAATTTGACGCCCCGCCAGCACGTTTTTATCCCTATCCTGCTTACGGAACCAGTTATGGATCTTAGCGCGCCCCCGGCTGGTTGTCACATAGCCTAAATTAGGGTTGAGCCAGTCACGGCTTGGATTTGGGTGTTTTTGGGTAATAATTTCAATTTGGTCACCCATTTGTAACTGATAGCTAAACGGTACAATACGACCACCAATTTTAGCGCCAATACAGCGGTGCCCAACATCACTGTGGATATGATAAGCAAAGTCGAGTGGCGTTGACCCCGCAGGTAAATCAACAACATCCCCTTTAGGTGTAAATACATATACGCGGTCATCAAAAACTTGGCTACGCACTTCATCAAGCATTTCACCTGAATCAGCCATCTCTTCTTGCCATGCTATCAATTTACGCAACCATGCAATACGGTTTTCGTAGCTGCTTCCTTTACCAACCCCTGTTGCTCCCTCTTTATATTTCCAGTGTGCAGCAACCCCCAACTCTGCATCTTCATGCATTTGGCGGGTGCGGATCTGTATTTCGAGGGTTTTACCATTTGGCCCAAGTACTACGGTATGGATAGATTGGTAGCCATTGGGTTTAGGGTTGGCGACATAATCATCAAATTCATCCGGCAAATGACGGAAATGGGTATGTACTATCCCCAGCGCTGCATAGCAGTCTTGTAGACGTTCAACGACAATACGTACCGCTCTGACATCGAATAACTCATCGAATGCTAGCGATTTTTTCTTCATTTTGCGCCAAATGCTGTAAATATGCTTGGGACGCCCATAAATTTCAGCTTGAATATTCTCTTTCAGCATTTTTTTGCGCAATGTGGTCACAAAGTTATCGATATACTCTTCGCGATCAATACGGCGCTCATGCAATAAACTCGCAATTTTCTTGTATTCTTCTGGGTGCAAATAACGGAAACAAAAATCTTCCAATTCCCATTTGAGTTGATCGATACCCAAGCGGTTGGCCAATGGCGCATAGATATTGGAACACTCTTTAGCGGCTAATACGCGCTCATCTTCTGTCGCATCTTTCACTTCGTGTAGATGCGCAATGCGTTCGGCTAGCTTGATAACAACACAGCGGAAATCTTCAACCATCGACAGTAACATACGACGAATATTATCCACTTGAACGGAGCTAGTTTCCCCCGACTGTGTCGCCTTTAATTGGCGGATGGCATCCATTTCAAGGACACCTTTTACCAGCTCATAAATTGATTGACCGAAATCATCAATTACCGCTTGTTCATCGAGCTGTTTCTCTTCAACTAACGGAAATAGCAGTGCGGCTTGTAAGCTACCGATATCCATGCTCAGCGTCGAGAGTATTTCGGTCATCTCGATCCCACGCCATAGCAGTAGGGGTGCCGTTTCTTGCCCTGCTAATTTTTCATGACAATACTGCCAGGTATGGATAAGTTTTTGTTCTGATTGTGGATTATTTAGGCCCAGCCCGCTTACCCATTTTTCTGGGGCAAACTCACCTGCTGGGGTAAGATGTGCACTTCTTACAGCAACCATATATTCTCCCTACCTGTTAACCCTCTGGGCTATTGATAAATAGCGCCATTGATTCCAGATGACTGGTATGCGGAAACATATCCAACATCCGCAGTTGTACTAACTGATATCCCGCTTGAAGCAAAATTTTGCTATCCCGTGCCAAAGTGGTCGGGTTACAAGAAACATAGACAATTTTTTCGGGCATCAGTTTAACTAAATGTTCCATTACGCCAGCGGCGCCCGCTCGAGCAGGGTCTAACAATACCTTATTAAACCCTTCAGCTGCCCATGGCTGAGTATGGATTTGCGCCTCTAAGTTTTCATTATAGAAGGTCGCGTTACCAATTGAATTGCGCTGCGCGTTATTTCTCGCTTGTTTGACTAAATTTTCGACACCTTCAACACCAACCACGGCTTTGACTCGCCTCGCGATAGGCAATGTAAAATTCCCCATGCCACAAAACAAATCTAAAACTCGATCATGTGGGTGCAGATCCAACCATTCAAGTGCTTGAGCAACCATTTTCTGATTGATGTCACTATTGACTTGAATAAAGTTTAATGGGCTGAACTGTAACATTTCCCCAGCAACCTGATATTCGGGTATCACGGTAGAAGCGCTTAACGGATGTAAGCTATGTTCATCCCCTGCTAACCAAACACAGACCTCATGTTGCTGTTCAAAGCTTTTAAGCAGCTGCTGATCGGAGGGAGCCAATGGTACAAGGTGGCGCAGTAAGACAATGAGGCTATTATCTGCTCGGATCAACTCCACATGGCCGAGTTTTGGTGCAGCTTTTAGCTGATTTAAGCAGTCAGATAGTGGTTGGATCAATCGTTCAAGGTCGTGATGCAGTACAGGGCACTGCTTGATATCGACCAAGGTATTCGATTGAGTTTGGCGAAACCCCATTAACAGGTGTTTGCTTTTATTTTGATACTGTAATCCAAGACGCGCTCTACGGCGGTAACCATAAGGTTCACCAAAAATAATGGGCTTGGCTTCTTTTTGAACCTCAGTTTCTCGGGCGATTAGATGCTGTAATGCATTGGCTTTACTTTCTCTTTGTAGAGAAATATCAATGTGCTGCTGCTGGCAGCCACCACACTGATTAAAATAACGGCACTGTGGCTTAACCCGTTGTGGGCTGGTACTTAAACGTTTAACCACTTTTGCTTTCGCAAAGCGGCTTTTCTCTTCAACCAATTCAATTAGCGCTTGTTCACCGGGTAGAAGCCCTTCTACGAAAATCGCTTTACCATTAGAGCGTGCAACTCCTTGACCTGCTGCATCTAGACTATCGATTGTCACCGTTATTTGACGGCGTTGGGTGGTACGGCGGTTTGGCGAGTAAAATTGGGCCATAATTTGTCACTACGAGGTGTTAAGTTTCAGAAAATAATTTTATATTCTCTTTGGTTAAAGAGATGCTCTCTCACTGGCATAAGATACGCGACAACACACTGACTTTAAGCTCTACCTACGCGTAACTATAGCGTCTACTAGTGCATATCACCTAGTCAGCAGAATATATGCTCAGTAAAAGCGCGCCTATAATAGCAGTTTTTTTGCCAAGATGAGTTATCACTTTTTCACTTAACGTATATTTTTTTATTATTTTTGTTTGTTTGAACGGCTCTTATTCAAAATAATTGACGCCTTCATCACCTTACTGCCGAATAAACAATCAGTTTGACACCATACATTTACGATATTCTTCATAGGCATAATGATCCGTCATGCCGCTGATATAATCCTGAATCAATCGTGCCCGATAATAAAACTCAAGAATAGATTTCTCTATTTCATTTGTTGCACATATGCCTTCAATTGCTTCACTGTATGACAAACGGTGCTTATTAGAGAGTTTATGGAATAACCGTGTTTCGATAAAAAATTGTTTGTGATAGTTATTTTCAACTAGCGAAATAAAGTCTTCCCTTTCTAACATCAATAATGGGCGATAAAAATCTAACAGCCCCCCAATGATGCGATAACCTTGCAACTCCAGCTCTTCTACTTCGTGATGGCTAAAGACATGCTTAAATGCAACCGTTTTCAAAACTTTAAGTAAACGATGCTCAGGGCTTTTATCTTCCAACAATGCGCTATTGAAGCGCCCTGCATAGATTTCGGGGAGATTCTGAATAAAACGCTGAGCACTGTAACGAGCCAATTTACTGGTAATATTCACTCGTAAATACATAAAAAACTGGTCTTGTTGAATTCGTCTTGTATGGTTATCACTGATATTATTAAAAGCGCTCATAATGGTTTCATCAAATAAGTCGCCTTTTTCGACTACCCCCCATTCGTTCCGCAAATAGTTGATCAATTGTTCAACGGTAAAAATTCCTTTCTCAGCGGCATCATCTAAATCAGCAATACAATAAGAGATATCATCAGCCGCCTCCATAATATAAGAAAGTGGGAAGCGACAATGTTCACCCATCTCTAATTTTTTACATAGTTCATTCACGAAACCGAGTTCAGACCAATAGTAGCCCGGCTTTTTCATCAAATAATCAAATTCTTCAGGAATAGGCTCAAGATCATATGCTCCACGCGTATATTTCAAGATAGAGCCGACTTGTGCATAAGTGAGATTTAGCTTCAATAGGCGATGTACCATGCGTATCCCTTGCGCATTACCTTCAAAAGAGCATAGATCCTGTTTAAGTTGACGACGGAAGAGATCAAGACGTTCATCCCCAGTTAAACGCATGGCGGCGATTTTACAAGGATCCGGATAATCGGGTGTGTATTGGTATTGAGGGGCTAGCAGTTGGCGAAACCAACTCTGAATTGCGGCTTCACCAAAATGCCCAAAAGGAGGGTTACCGATGTCGTGCATCAAACAAGACATTTCGACTAGGCTTTCAAACGCATCACAACGCTCATGTAGCCCATATTTTTCCAGTAACTTTTTCTTTTTTAATTCGTGAAGAACCGTTTTGCTAATGTAACGCCCGACTTGTTGTACTTCTAAGGAATGGGTCAATCGGCTGCGCACTGCGGCATTTTGTTCTAATGGAAATACTTGTGTTTTTTGCTGCAACCGACGGATCGCCGCTGAATTGATAATTCGGCCTCTATCACTTTCAAATTGGCGATTAACAGCATCTTCATTGTGAGCAGAGACTCGAGGACTTTTCGCGCTATTATAGTTTCGTTGATAATTTAATTTTGTTAGAAAATTAATTTCGCTCACACCAACTCCTCATCCTTTATACACGAGACAAAAATAAAAGGCAGAGAAATAATACCTTTCAATGTTACACTTTAGTCATCTCTACCTTAAGTGTCTAATTAATCAACAGTGAGTATGACATAATGAAAGTCGGTATCATAGGTGCAATGGAGCAGGAAGTTGCCATCCTGCGTGAACAAATTGAAGGCTGCCAAACTCTCAGCCGTGCTGGCTGTGAAATTTACACAGGGAAAATTAATGGCGTCGACGTTGCGCTGCTAAAATCAGGTATTGGTAAAGTGGCGGCGGCAATCGGCACCACGTTGCTACTTGAACATTGCCAACCCGATATAGTAATTAATACTGGCTCAGCGGGTGGTTTAGATCCTAACTTAAATGTTGGCGATATCGTTGTTTCAACTGAGGTACGTTATCACGATGCGGACGTAACTGCTTTTGGTTATGAACCAGGCCAAATGGCGCAATGCCCTCCCGCATTTATGGCTGACCCTAAATTGATCGCGCTCGCCGAAAAATGTATTCAACAGTTGGATATGAATGCGGTTCGTGGCCTTGTGTGCAGTGGTGATGCTTTCATCAATGGCGCAGAGCCTTTGGCTCGAATTAAAAAAACCTTCCCTCAAGTCGCTGCTGTTGAGATGGAAGCTACCGCCATCGGCCAAGTTTGCCATCAATTCGCTGTACCTTTTGTTGTCGTACGCGCTATTTCCGATGTAGCAGATAAAGAATCACACACCAGTTTTGATGAGTTTTTACCTGTTGCAGCGCGCCAATCATCACTGATGATAGCGGCAATTTTAGCTGAACTCGCATAACTTTCGTTTAAAATAAAAAGCATAGTCAATAAAACGCTATGCTTTTTATTTATTCTTTTAGTTAGAGGCAATGACTGCATGAAATGGCACCCAAGCACACTTCAAACCACACTCGCCTTACTACTATTGCTATTTTTTAATACATCGGTTGTTGCAGACACGAAACATCGCGTGATCAGCCTTTCTCCAGCGAATACTGAGTTGGCTTATGCGGCTGGATTAGGCGAAAGCCTGATTGCTGTCAGTGCATACTCCGATTATCCTGCCGAAGCGAAACAATTAGAGCAGGTTTCCGATTGGCAAGGCCTTAATGTCGAACGGATTGTGGCACTAAAACCCGATCTTATTTTAGCTTGGCGAGGTGGTAACCCTCAGCGCCCACTCGACCAACTTGCTGCTTTGGGGATCCCTATTATCTATTTCGATCCACAAAGCGTTGAAGGGGTTATTTCTGCTATCGAACAACTGGCTAAATACAGCCCGCAGCCCCAAATTGCCCAGCAGTCCGTTTTATCGATGCGTGAGCAACTTAACCAGCTAAAACAACGTTACGCTCAGCAAGAGCGCCCCAAAAAACGGGTATTTATTCAACTAGGCACTCACCCCCTATTTAGTACAGGCAGTAACACTATTCAAAATGACATTGTTTCAATGTGTGGTGGGGAAAATATTTTCGCAAACAGTGCTGTGCCTTGGCCTCAAGTCAGCCGTGAACAGGTTATTGCTAGGCAGCCCGAGATGATTGTAATGACAGGAACCGAGACTCAAGAAACTGCCGTTCGCCAATTTTGGCAAACGCAACTTTCTATCCCGATTATTCGTTTAAATGAAGATTGGTTTCATCGTGCTGGCCCTCGCGTAGTGCTGGCGGCCCAGTCATTGTGTGAACAATTACACTCAGAATAGCGATGAATGAGAGGGGGAACGCCCCTCTCAACGATAAGACTTAAATGCTAAATGAAGAACCACAACCACAGGTGGATTTCGCATTTGGATTGGTCACAATAAAACGTGAACCTTCTAACCCTTCAGTATAATCAACACTTCCGCCAACCAAATATTGTAGGCTCATTGGGTCAACCACCAAGGCAACGCCTTGTTTTTCAATGGTCATGTCGCCATCATTAATTTGGTCATCAAAGGTAAAGCCATACTGAAAGCCGCTACAACCACCACCGGTAATGTAAACACGTAGACGCAGGTTTGGGTTGTCTTCTTCAGAAACTAAGTCTTTTACTTTAATTGCTGCCGCATCAGTAAACTGCAATGGCAGAGCTGCATCATCACTCATTTTTTACTCCAAGCCGGTCAACCGGTAATTCAGCGTAAGCAGATAGCTTACTCAGATCAATTTACTAATTATCCGCCAGCTTAGTCATTGATTCAAGTCCTGTGTCGTAATTCAACACATTGTGCATACCAATCAATGCATTTGGTTTAATTGGTTCCGTGCTTTAGAATAGGCCTATTAAATAATTCAAGTTGCATGTAGATGACCAACCAAAAGTGGCCTCACTCAGCGCTACCTTATGGCTTGAGCCACCCTATCTAAGTAACTTGAAGTATGATAAGTCTCGTTTCAACGGTATTTAGTCGATTTATTTGTCCCTATTCAGGAGCCTTGCATGAGCCAATCTTTAAACTTATATAATGAAGCGCAACAGCTAATCCCCGGAGGCGTCAACTCACCAGTACGAGCATTTAATGGTGTTGGTGGTACGCCTTTATTTATTGAACGTGCTGATGGCGCTTATATTTTTGACGTTGATGGTAAAGCTTATGTTGACTATGTAGGCTCTTGGGGGCCAATGGTGCTTGGTCATAACCACCCTGCCGTCCGTGATGCCGTAATCAAAGCTGTCAATAAAGGCTTAAGTTTCGGTGCGCCAACTGCCGCAGAAGTGGAAATGGCAAAACTGGTTTGTGAATTAGTGCCTTCTATCGATATGATCCGTATGGTGAACTCAGGTACTGAGGCAACCATGAGTGCGATCCGCTTAGCACGTGGTTACACAGGTCGCGACAAAATTATTAAATTTGAAGGTTGCTACCACGGCCATGCTGACTGTTTATTAGTCAAAGCAGGCTCAGGGGCATTGACAATGGGAGAGCCTAACTCTCCGGGTGTACCTGAAGATTTCGTTAAACATACACTCACCTGCACTTATAACGATCTAGCATCGGTTCGTCAGGCTTTTGAAAATTATCCACAAGATATTGCGTGCGTCATTGTTGAGCCTGTTGCGGGTAACATGAACTGTGTTCCACCAACCGATGAGTTTTTACCCGGCCTACGTGCACTGTGTGATGAATTTAATGCCCTATTGATCATTGATGAAGTCATGACGGGTTTCCGTGTGGCACTCGGCGGCGCGCAAGATTACTATGGTGTACAACCTGATTTAACCTGCCTAGGTAAAATCATTGGTGGTGGTATGCCGGTTGGCGCATTTGGCGGTCGTTTCGAAGTCATGGAAAAACTTGCGCCGATTGGGCCTGTATACCAAGCAGGAACGCTATCCGGTAACCCAGTTGCAATGGCAGCAGGCCTTGCTTGTCTTAATGAGGTTGCACAGCCAGGTGTTCACGCGAGACTGACCGAGCTAACTGAAAAATTAGCCCGCGGTTTAAAACGCGTATCACAGGAGCAAGGAATTCCAATGGTGATCAACCATGTCGGCGGCATGTTTGGTATTTTCTTCACTGACGCAAAAAGTGTGACTTGCTACCAAGACGTCATGAAGTGTGATGTTGAGCGTTTTAAAACCTTCTTCCACCTTATGTTAGAGCAAGGTATTTATTTAGCGCCTTCCGCATTCGAAGCAGGTTTTATGTCTATTGCTCACAGCGATGAAGATATTGAGAAAACCATCGAAGCAGCAGAAGTTGCATTTGCAAAAATGAAAACTGCTTAACCTTTCTTTCACTCGGAGGCGATATCTTCGCCTCCTTATTTACGCCTTTACTCCCTCATTTTGTCGCGACTAGCGTTTCCTCATTAATGTTAAAGCGATTAGAGCACAACTTACAATTTCACAAGTTGAACCCGTCAAAGCATTGGGAACAAGTGCTGAAACAATAAAAAGTGGGGAATTAAAACGGCATATCCCACTTGGATAAGTGGTGAAAATATTTATAGCGATGCAAACAGTCTGTTGTTATTTCAAGTGTTGATCGTATAAGCTCCGCCTATAAAAAATGCCCCGCGAGTTGATACTCACGGGGCATTTTCATTTTACGGTACTAATTAATTATTACCGAACATTTCCTTCACCCAATCTGGTGCGTCTTCTTGGGCCGGTTGAGCGTTGTTATTTAAATCCCAAACTGGCTCTTGCTGTGCGGATGATTGGCATAATGCGTCTGGCGCCTCAGTCCAAATCGGCAATACGCGTCCGCCACCAAAGTCTGAACAGTTAAATTGACCATCAGGCATCACTTTCATATCCACAATCCCTTCAGGCTGACGATTAATCAACGCCAATGGTGTTTGATTATCCAAATAACGCTGATACACACGCAATGCACCGGTAGAGCCCGTTAACTGTGTTGGCCCATTATTATCACGACCAATCCAGACAATGGCGATTTCTTTACCATCAATACCTGCATACCAGCTATCACGCAAGTCATTGGTTGTTCCCGTTTTACCCGCTAAATTATATTTGCCATATTTCTTCAGCAGTACTCGCCCAGTACCTTGTTGCACCACTTGCTGCATACCATAGAGCGTTAAATAAGCCGCTTGTGACGGTATTGCACGCTCAGCGGATGGATAGCTTTGATAAATTTCAGTGCCATCGCCATCAATAACAGAGCGTAATGCAGAAAGTTTAGCGCGGTTACCATTACCACCAATGGTTTGGTAGATTTGCGCCACTTCAGCCGGTGTTAAGTTAACCGCACCAAGTAGCATTGCGGGAACTTTTTCCATCGCACTCGCTGGCGCACCTAGGCGCACAAAGATATTAACTATCTGATCCAGCCCAACTTCTAGCCCTAAGTTTACCGTTGGGATATTCTGTGATTTCGCTAATGCATCAACCAACATCATTCCCCCTGTAAAATTGCGGCTATAGTTTCTTGGCCTCCAGACTTGATTCCCCACCTTAACGGATAATGGTTCATCTTTTAGCCATGTATTCAGGCGGAAACGATCAGGCTCATTCAATGCCGCTAAATAAACCGGTGGCTTCGCCAATGAACCAATATTACGACGCGCATTGAGCGCACGGTTGAAACCGGAATATTGTGGCTGTGAGCCACCCACCATCGCTCTAACTTCACCGTTAATGCGGTCAACAACGACCATCGCCCCTTCAATATCATTCAGTTTGCGATCTGCTCGTAGCTGAGCCACACCTGATTCCACCGCATTTTCAGCCGCAGTTTGTGCTACGGGGTCAAGAGTCGTAAAGATTTTTGCGCCAGAAAGCTCTTTAACTTTATCGCCCAGTTTTTCATTTAATTCCTGACGAACCATCTGCATAAAAGCAGGCTGAGAGGCGACAAGCCCTTCTCTTGGTTTTACTCCTAAAGGACGCGCGCTAAGCACTTGATACATTTCATTATCGATAACATTGCGTGTTTCTAGTATTTTCAACACGATGTTACGACGTTTAATCGCATTTTCTGGCTGCGTCCACGGGTTATTCTTTGTGGCACCTTGAACCATTCCAACTAATAACGCTTGTTGGTCTAGGCTTAATTCATTAATAGGGCGACCAAAATAATAGAGGCTCGCTAATGGGAAGCCACGAATTTCATCGTTCCCGTTTTGCCCTAAGAACACTTCATTGAGGTACAATTCAAGGATACGGTCTTTGCTATAGTTGTAATCTAGCAAGAGCGCCATAATGGCTTCATTCGCTTTGCGCCTGAATGTCTTCTCATTCGTTAAAAATAAGTTTTTAACTAACTGTTGCGTCAGGGTACTTCCCCCTTGCACAGATTTGCCCGCCGATAAGTTAGCGACAACCGCTCGACCAATAGAGTAAAGACTCACCCCATCATGTTCATAGAAGTTACGGTCTTCGGTCTCTATCAAAATTTTCACTAGCGATTCAGGGAAGTCTGACAACGGTAAAACTAAGCGCTGTTCATTATTCGCCGACTGCATCATGGTGATCAGTTTAGGGTCTAACCGGAAGAAGCCAAATGAACGGCCATTTTCCATATTTTCAATTTTAGTTAAGATCCCTTGGTCAAACACCATGCGCGCCAATATTTTCCCTTCTTTCTGATCAGGGAAATTAAATGGACGCCGTAATATTTCAATCGTGTTGCCTTTAACGGAAAACTCACCTGAGCTAGTAATTTTCGTCACTTTACGGTATTGCATACCTTCCAGTAAGCGGATCATTTCAGCTTGGCTATAATCCATTCCCGGTTCAAGGTTAACCATCCGGCCATACACTGCCGCAGGTAAATCCCAAACCTTGCCATCAAGGCGTTCTTTGATTTGCTGGTTTAAATAAAAAGCATAGGCTCCAAGCAATACAGCAAAGACAATAAAAATTTTGACCAATAACCAAAACCAGCGCCATCGGCTTTTTGGCTTACGATTTTTGTTACCTTTGTTATTTTTGTTCTTCGCCATTAGCTCGTCCTCTTCATCATCGAGGTCTTGCTCATCAATATCATCGTCATCAAATAATTTTTCATCATAATCATAGTCATCACGGCGGCGGCGTGAATGAGACTGCTTTTTTTTCGTCGACGTATTTTTACGTCTACCAATAGGTTCAAAATCTTTACCGGACATGGTCGCTCCATATCACCTACATTCTTAACGTACTATCCTTGATTCTGACTTAAAATGTCAAAGCGTTCACAGAAGAAAGCTCTTAATTACATTTCATTACCTTACGCAGCAAATAATATCACTCCATCACCACGGACATCTATTAGAGCATAAAATAGCCTTGTTACGCACTTATCTTTGTCTGCACATCATTTGCATCGCTAAATTTTATCTCAAAAACTGCCAATGACATACCAACACGGCAAAAAAACAAAATAAACCCTATAAGCAATTAATAAAATAGAATATTTTTATCCGTGATACTTTACTTTCCAACTAAAAACACGCATACACGTAACACTCAATTAACCAATTAATATTTAAAGTAATTTTTACAGTTTACTCTATTATTCCATATCAAATAGAGCGTGTAGGATCCATATCAATTTTGTCGCGCAATGAGTGGATAAAAAATGCCTGAAGCTAGCTATAACTTTTTTCTGTTACGTTATGCAGATATTTACATCGATTTACTGACAGACAGTGAAACTCATGCCATGTCTGAGACATAGCACAACAACGCAAGATAAAAACGCTCTCAGTTAGACCGTCTATCACGACCCATATCTGGATTGAGTTGCTAGCGCACTTATCCATACCAACAAAAAATTAGAAGGCTCAAATTGACTGATGATGCTTTTTCACGGTGTGTTTCGTGTATATCTCGCCTGTTTTTTCATTCGCTTCTATTTAACGCCCCTCGGTATTCATCGCTTTTTTAGTTTTATTGGTAGGTTGCGTATTAGCAGGATCATCTGGCCATAAATGTTTTGGGTAGCGACCTTTCATCTCTTTTTGTATTTCTCGATAGCTGCCCTGCCAAAAAGCCCCTAAGTCTTGGGTGATCTGTAATGGGCGCATCGCAGGTGATAACAAAGCAACCGCCACAACGACTTTGCCATGAGCAACCGTTGGGTTCGATGTCTGCCCATACATCTCCTGCATGCGGATCTCTATCATCGGGGGCTTATCTAAAGAGTAGTGAATGCTTACACGACTCCCCGAACCCGCTAAATAGTCCGTCGGTAAAGCCTCTTTTAACCATTTTTGTTGCTCCCAATCTAAACGATGCATCAGCAGCTCCCCGACATTGATTTCTTGAAGTTGCTTACGGTGAGTTATTCCATCTAAGTAAGGCGCAAGCCAAGCTTCTAAGGAAGCCAACAAAGCCTCATCAGCCACATCTGGTAAAGTGGTATCAGCAAACCAACGTTGAGCCAATTGGCAACGGATCCGAAACTGCTGTGCAAACGGGCTCCAATTTAAACTTTCTAATCCATTTTGCCTTAGCCAATGTAACAATGCCTGTTTAATTTGTTGTCTATCAGGATGGGTTAATCTTTCAGAGCGAACAACCAATTGCCCACATTGCAACCGTCGCCAAGCAATTAAAGTGCCTTTTTGTTCATCCCACTCGACGGTTTCCTGCTGATAAAACAAATCAGGACAAGCCGCCTGCAAGCTAGCGATCTCAATAGGGGTTGCTAGACTTATTTTGGCATCTGCTGAGGTTTCAGGTTGCCAAAGTGTTGGAGCGATTAGCCACTCATTTCCTAACAACGCGTCATTTTCATCTAACGATGCCCCTAATCCACTTGCTAACTGATAGCGGCTTTGATGATCTCGACTTTTCGCGATACGGTCTGGAAAACCGCTCGCTAATAAAGTAGGTAACCACTCACTTATTAGCGAGACGTTTCTGCCAACTGCTGCTGTGACCGGATAACCACATAATAAAGTGGCACGTTTGCACCAACTCTCTGTAGGCTTATCCAAATAATAATAAATATCACTGTGAGCTTGGCGTGGAGGCTCTTCTAATATTGCCACTAATAACGCCGCTAATTTAATCACTTCATTATTTTGACTTTGCAAGGCCTTGTACAACACGGCGGCAGTGCGCACTGAACTTCCGAGTTCTGCGACTCCTCTTCCAAGCGGAGTTAGCTTACCGTGTTGATCAATCGCCCCAAGTCGACTCAGCAACTCTTTCGCTGCGGCTATTGCGGGTTGTGGTGGCAGGTTTAACCATTGAAGCTGCTCCACCGCTTGGCATCCCCACTGCAACAGGGATAACCATAACGAACTTAAATCACTGTGTAATATTTCAGCTTCACTAAATTGTGCGGCTCTTTCCGCTTGCTCTTGACTGAATAAATGCCAACAAATACCGGCTTCTAACCGTCCTGCTCGCCCAGCCCGCTGCTGCATGGACGCTTGGCTAATACGCTGTTTAACCAGTTTTGTTAGTCCAGTGCGAGGATTAAATAAGCCTACTCGTTCAAAACCGCTGTCAACAACTAAGCGAATGCCTTCAATCGTTAAGCTAGTTTCTGCAATATTGGTCGCTAAAACGACTTTACGTTTGCCTTCAGGGGCAGGCTGAATGGCTTGCTGCTGCTCTTTTATTGATAGTGCCCCATACATTGGGCATAAAAGTATGTCCTCACTAACCATAGAAGCTAGCTCTGAGCGTGTTCGCTCGATTTCCCCCGCACCGGGTAGAAAAAGCAATAGCGAGCCACTTTCTTGTTGAAGTAATCGCCAAACCGCATTTGCCACCTCTTTGTGGAATAATTTATTCGCATTAATGGGGTAAAAATGCCTTTCGACAGGATAGGCACGCCCTTCGGATACGATCACGGGGGCATCAGGGAATAGAGCCACCAGCCCTTGATCATCCAATGTGGCCGACATCAACAAGATTTTTAAATCATCACGCAGTGCCTGCTGAGTATCAAGCAGTAGCGCCAAGCCTAAATCCGCTTGTAAACTGCGTTCATGAAACTCATCAAGAATGACTAAACCGACCCCTTCTAACATCGGATCATCTTGCAACATGCGAGTCAAAACCCCTTCAGTCACCACTTCGATACGTGTGTTTACACTAACTCGGCTTTCAGAGCGCATGCGCAACCCTACCGTGTTACCGATATCTTCGCCTAGCTGCTCGGCTAACCGTTTAGCGACGCTACGAGCCGCAATTCGTCTCGGCTCCAACATGATAATACGTCCGTCAATCACCCCACTTTCTAATATTAGCCGAGGTAAAACGGTTGATTTACCCGCCCCTGTAGGGGCATGTAATAACACTTGCGGAGATTGCTGTAAGGCCGTAAGTAAGGAATCACTAACGTCATAAATCGGTAACACGCGGCTGATAACTCCAATGGTATTTAACATTTTCAGGCAAAGATTGTAGCATTGCTGCTTATTTCCTGAATACTGATTGCGGAGACAATATGGAGTTTATTCCCCCGTTACAACCAGCCACACTGATCAAACGCTACAAGCGCTTTTTAGCGGATGTCGTTACACCTGACGGTGAAGTCATGACTATCCACTGTGCCAATACGGGGGCGATGACTGGCTGTGCAACGCCCGGAGATAAAATTTGGTATTCAACATCGAATAACTCAAAACGCAAGTACCCACACAGTTGGGAAGTGACACAAACGTCACAAAATCATCTAATTTGTATCAATACATTACGAGCTAACCAGATCATTGCCGAGGCGTTGGCGCAAAAAACCATTCCAGAATTATCCGAATATAGTGTAATAAAGCCTGAGATGAAATACGGTTCTGAAAATAGCCGGATTGATTTCTTTTTATCTGGAGATGGGCTACCCGATTGTTTTATCGAAGTAAAATCTGTCACGTTATTGGAAAATAACCATGGCTATTTTCCCGATGCTGTGACTGAACGCGGACAAAAGCATTTACGAGAGCTAACAACAATTGCTAAAGAAGGAAAAAAAGCCATACTGTTGTTTGCAGTTTTGCATACGGGGATCTACGAGGTCTCGGCAGCAGCCCATATTGATAAGCAATATGCCACACTTTTGAAAGAAGCTATCGAAAATGGTGTTGAAGTACTGTGTTATCAAGTAGATATCAATACGCAAAAAATGCTATTGGGTAAAAAAATTAAGTTTACACCTATCAAATAATGATAGTTTATTCGCTGCTCAAAGCGAAGACGCATGGGTTCTGGAGGCTTAAAAAGGAATAAACACGCGCGCCTTCACAGCATTACAAAACTCATTGCATGAACGATTGCCAAGAGGGCACTCTTCTGCTATTTATAGCGACCTTAATTTTTCCCCCCTTTGGGGTTTTGTGAAATTTGCGTGTGTAGGAGAAGCATTATGCAAGAAGGGCAAAAACGTAAGACATCGTCCTTAAGCATTCTCGCCATTGCTGGGGTTGAACCCTATCATGAAAAAGCTGGCGAAGAGTACATGAACGAAGCCCAGTTGGCGCATTTTAAGCTCATTCTCGAAGCATGGCGCAATCAACTCAGGGATGAAGTAGACCGGACAGTTACTCATATGCAAGATGAGGCAGCTAACTTTCCAGATCCTGTTGATCGGGCAGCCCAGGAAGAGGAATTCAGCCTTGAATTACGCAACCGGGACCGTGAACGTAAGTTGATTAAGAAAATCGAGAAAACACTGAAGAAAGTCGAAGAAGACGATTTTGGCTTCTGCGAATCTTGTGGTGTGGAAATCGGCATCCGTCGTTTGGAAGCCCGCCCTACCGCTGATTTGTGTATCGACTGTAAAACATTAGCAGAAATTCGCGAAAAGCAAATGGCTGGCTAATCACTGATTATGGAGTCCTTAACGGCGCACTAACCTTGCGCCGTTATAAGGAAATCTAGTAATGAGCACCTCCACTTCACCCTATATTGGTCGCTTTGCACCATCTCCATCAGGTAACCTTCACTTTGGTTCACTCGTCACCGCCCTAGGTAGCTATTTGCAAGCACGCTCGCAAAAAGGTAAATGGCTGGTGCGTATTGATGATATTGATCCCCCAAGGGAAGTTCCCGGCGCGGCTGATAATATTCTAAAAACGTTAGCGCATTACGGCTTATATTGGGATGATCAGGTACTGTACCAATCAAAACGTCATGATGCCTACCGTGCTGCATTAGATGACCTTCGCCAACAAGGCAAAAGTTACTACTGCACTTGCTCACGGCAACGTATCAAAGCGTTGCAAGGGCATTACGATGGTCATTGTCGCAACCTCCATCTTCCAGACCATCAAGCGGCTATTCGATTAAAACAAACTCACCCCGTTTATCAATTTACAGATAGGCTCAGAGGCGAAATTGTGACACCAGCCAATGTCGCTGAAGAAGATATTATTATTCATCGTAAAGATGGTTTGTTTGCTTATAATTTAGTCGCTGTTGTTGATGATCATTATCAAAATGTCACTGAAGTGATGAGAGGCGCAGACCTAATCCCTACCACCTCACAGCAAATTTCGTTATATCACCACCTTTCATTGCCTGTTCCTGATTATGCCCATTTACCGCTGATCCTAAATCATGATAATAATAAGCTATCAAAGCAAAATCATGCCACAGCACTGCCGATGACGGATCCTCGCCCAGTAATATGCCATGCACTAACATTACTGAATCAACCGCCAATCCAGTACTGGCGTGATTTGAGTACCGATGAGATTTTAAAAACCGCAACGGATAAATGGCAGCTAGCGGCGATCCCATCTCATGATATTATTGACAATGCTTATGACTGAATATGACTTTTATGCGTTTAAGCATTCTCAAAGAAAGGCCAGTAAGCTATGATTAGCCGCTTATTTTGTTTAATGAATATTCGTAATGATATCGAGGTGTACTATTTTTAACCGAGTAGCAAATTTCTGCCGTAATATTTTATCGCGAAATGACAAGGACACGCGTGACGCACAGGCAGCCGGTGAAAGGCCAGTCACTTATTCTGACACTGCGACAGCTCAGTCCGTAGAACAGAACGCTAAACAAACAAAAACCACGGTTCGTCAGTCCAAACGTGCCGGTATTCAGGCAGAGAAATCAGAGACAATGACGACTGAAACAGATGAAAATATCACTGTAATTCCTCGTTCAGAGCATACTATTTCACGTAGTGATATTAGTGATAATGCACTGAAGGTACTTTATCGCTTAAATAAAAATGGCTATGAGGCCTACCTCGTTGGCGGTGGTGTACGTGACTTACTCCTTGGTAAAAAACCCAAAGATTTTGATATTACAACTAATGCAACGCCTGAGCAGATCCGCAAACTATTTCGTAACTGCCGGCTAGTCGGTCGTCGATTCCGTCTCGCCCACATTATGTTCGGGCCAGAGGTCATTGAAGTTGCCACTTTCCGCGGTCACCATGACCAAATTGAGTCGGAAGATAAAAACCGCTCCCAGCAAGCCAAAAATGGCATGTTGCTACGGGATAATATTTTCGGCTCTATCGAAGAAGACGCAATCCGCCGTGACTTTACCGTTAATAGCCTTTACTACAACATTGATGACTTCTCTGTTCGTGACTATGTGGGCGGCTTAAACGATCTTAAAGCGGGGATTATTCGCCTTATTGGTGATCCAGAGACTCGTTATCGCGAAGATCCTGTTCGCATGCTACGTGCGGTGCGTTTCGCCTGTAAATTGGATATGCGTATTGAGCCAAATACGGCGCAACCAATCCAACGTCTGGCACCGCTATTGCGTGAAATTCCTTCAGCAAGGCTATTTGAAGAGTCACTGAAACTGCTACAAGCGGGTCAAGGTTATGCAACCTATAACATGCTAAAAGAGTACCACTTATTTGAGCAACTGTTTCCGGTTATCAGTAGTCGCTTTACCAATAACAATGATTCGCCAATGGAAAAAATCATTGATCAGGTACTCAAAAATACTGACTTTAGGCTCAAAAATGATAAACGGGTTAATCCTGCATTTTTATTTGCAGTCATGTTATGGTATCCCGTTACGGAACATGCAGAAAAGCTGTCTCAAGAAGGTGGGCTTGCCTACTATGATGCTTTCGCACTGGCGATGAATGACATACTTGATGAGCAGTGCCGTTCGATTGCGATACCTAAACGTATCACCACCACCATGCGTGATATTTGGCAATTGCAATTACGCCTTCCTCGCCGCCAAGGGCGTCGAGCGAATAAATTAATGGAGCATCCAAAGTTCCGTGCTGCATTTGATTTATTAGAATTAAGGGCCAATGTTGAACGGAGAAATGAGCTTCAAGAGCTTGCTGTCTGGTGGGATGAGTATCAGCGTTCCAATAATACTAAGCAGCGTGAGATGATAGCTGAGCTAGGTAGTGCGCCAGTGCGTAAACGCCATCGCCCACGCAAGTCATCATCAAGCGCCCATAAACCAAATAAAAATCAGGGGTCATAGAATGGAGTTGGTCTATATTGTTATTGGCAGTAATCTTGGTGAGCCATTGAAACAGGCTCAACAGGCTATTGATGCGTTAAATGCGCTCCCAAACAGCCGTATAGTCAACACCTCTTCGATCTATCGTAGTAAACCGCTGGGGCCACAAGATCAAAACGATTTTCTTAATATGGCGGTTGCACTTGAAACTGAGCTTGAGCCAGAAGCGTTGCTTGATCATACACAACGCATTGAGCTGGAGCTTGGTCGAGTTCGCAAAGCTGAGCGTTGGGGCCCTAGAACGCTCGATCTCGACATTATGCTTTTCGGCAATCATATTATTAATACCCCACGATTGACCGTACCTCATTATGGGCTAAAAGAGCGGGAATTTATGTTATACCCGCTCAATGACATTGCCCCTGATCTGATTTTTCCTGATGGCGAACCGCTATCAGAAAGGCTCACACTCGTCCCACGTAATGGCCTCACCCTTTGGGATATTACAACCTAAACAGTGAACCTCCTAAACAGGAGGGGTCGTCAGTGGGATCTT
The DNA here is from genome assembly GCF_028482435.1 of Providencia sp. PROV119. Taxonomy (NCBI): domain Bacteria; kingdom Pseudomonadati; phylum Pseudomonadota; class Gammaproteobacteria; order Enterobacterales; family Morganellaceae; genus Providencia; species Providencia sp. PROV119. The sequence goes on along the minus strand of NZ_JAMPQL010000007.1, from coordinate 89,316 downwards.
TTCCGGAGGTTATTATAATGAAACCAATTTCTCTGGCTACTCTGGGTCAGTTTAAAAAAGACAAACACAAATTTGCTACCATGACGGCTTACGATGCCAGCTTCGCTCAGCTATTTGCAGAGCAAGGTATCCAAGTCATGCTCGTCGGTGACTCCCTTGGTATGACCATACAAGGCGAATCTAGCACCCTCCCTGTTACCGTAGAGCAAATCGCTTATCACACTCGCTGTGTACGCAAAGGTGCACCAGACGCATTTATTATCGCTGATATGCCTTTTATGAGTTATGCCACCCCTGAACAAGCTTGTGCTAATGCCGCTATTCTGATGCAGGCTGGTGCAAACATGGTAAAACTTGAAGGGGGTTGCTGGCTATGCGATACCGTCAAAATGCTGTGTGAACGTTCCGTTCCCGTATGTGGGCATTTAGGGCTAACGCCACAAGCCGTCAACGTTCTTGGTGGCTATAAAGTACAAGGTCGCGATGAGGTTACCGCCAACCAACTCATGAAAGATGCCATTGCGCTAGAAAATGCGGGAATACAGCTTTTGGTTCTTGAGTGTGTTCCTACCTCACTAGCCAATAATATTACAGAAGAACTACTCCTTCCGGTTATTGGTATCGGTGCAGGCAATGGTACTGATGGGCAAATTCTTGTCATGCATGATGCATTAGGCATTACGGCCCGCCCTCCTAAGTTTGCCAAGAACTTCCTTGCACAAGCAGGCAATATTCAAGATGCGGTTAAACTGTATATTCAAGAAGTTGAAGCAGGGATCTACCCTAGTGAAGATCATTCTTTTGAATAATTTTATTACGGCTCAATAATAAGGAATTCACCTATGCTTATCGTCGAAACATCTCCCATTCTTCGCCGTGAGATCCGCCGCTGGAAGCTAGAAGGTAAACGTATCGCTCTTGTACCAACCATGGGCAACCTGCATGATGGACATTTAGCTTTAATTGATGAAGCGAAACAACAAGCTGATATTGTAATTGTCAGCATTTTCGTTAACCCTATGCAGTTTGATCGCCAATCCGATTTAGCCAATTACCCTCGAACCTTGCAAGAGGATTGTGAAAAGCTGAAACGTCGCGATATCAATCTCGTTTTTGCCCCTTCTGTGAAAGATGTTTACCCTGAAGGAATGGCGCAACAAACTTTTGTTGAAGTGCCTGAATTATCATCAATACTTGAAGGTGCGAGTCGCCCTGGGCATTTTCGCGGTGTATCAACAGTCGTTACCAAACTGTTTAATTTAGTCCAACCTGATTTAGCGTTTTTTGGTGAAAAAGATTTCCAGCAATTACAGCTAATTCGCAAAATGGTGAGTGACCTTTCTTTTGATATACAAATTGTCTCTGTGCCTACCGTCAGAGCGAAAAATGGGCTTGCATTGAGTTCAAGAAATAACAATCTATCAGCAAGTGAACTCAAAATAGCACCACAACTATATAGCATTATGCAACAGGCGGCAGAGAAGCTAATTGCAGCCCCTGACAACGTTGAAGCGATTATCCAAGAAATCGATGATTCGCTTCGCCAAGCAGGTTTTACCCCTGATGAGCTATTTATTCGTGATGCCGAAACCCTTGCTCCATTGAGCAATATAAGTCAAAAAGCGGTCATCTTAATGGCAGCTTGGTTAGGGCAAACCCGTTTGATTGATAATTTACAGGTTGACCTACCCACAGTTTCAGCTTAAAAAAACAAGCAAACACAGCATGACGATTAAAAATGGTAGACAATAATTATGTTTAGAAAAATGTTACAAGGTAAATTACATCGGGTTAAGGTCACACAAGCCGACCTTCATTACGAAGGCTCTTGTGCTATTGATCAGGATTTTATGGATGCCGCTGGGATCCTCGAGTACGAAGCCATTGATATTTACAACGTCGATAATGGAGAACGTTTTTCTACTTATGCAATTGCAGGTGAAAGAGGTTCTAAAATTATTTCAGTCAATGGTGCCGCTGCACGTCGTGCTGCTGTTGGCGATAGATTGATTATCTGCTCATACGTTGATATCAAAGATGAAGATGCTCGTCACCATAAACCCAAAGTCGCTTACTTTGACGGTGACAATATTATGAGCCGTGTTGCCAAAGCAGTTCCTGTACAAGTCGCTTAACGCTATATCCCCCAACGGCAGTTAGCTTGTTGGGGGTTACTTAGCTTCCTTTTTTAGCCAAGCAAGAAAATACAGCTTTCATTTCGTTATTTGATCTTTTTCTATAACATTAAAAATTATTATATTAATCTCAGTAATACCTCTAGAAAATATCATTTAAATCGCCATAGCTAATAAAAAAGATAATTATTTAACATCCCAATTTATATTAGATTGAAAAAAACATCACATAAAGGGGATGCTATGAATGATAATAGAAACAAGAAGACGTTTGGACTGTTATATACTCTAAAGATCCAATTTCAAAATATGCCTTCGTTTTCCAGTGGCTTTATTTATGCAAATAAAAAAAATCAAATCGAAATATTGATTACTGTTGATGCTATTAGTGAAGATGGAGAGCCTTATTTTAATAATGAACGAGAAGTGCAAGATGCCACTTATCTGTGTTCATTTTTTGATGGTAAACCCTTAAATCAAAATTGGCAAATTTCGAATGAAAAAGGGCCATTTTGTAAAGCTGTTAAGTATGACACAACTCTATCAAGGCGGGAGCCACCAACCCTACGAACGATAACCCGCTCGACATTTCAAATATCCAAGTTTATTTCATCCGACATTGTTAACCCCGCCTTAGAAATCGCAGTAGGAATTAATATTCCTGGAATAGGCAATTTTGACACCTCAATGAATGGAACACCTACTTTAAATTCAGGCTCTGTCTTTAAATCACCTAGCCGAATTTCAGTAAGCAGGATATCCCCTATCGATTATACAAATAATAGAAATGTTATGGTGATTGATAAAGGTTGGAAATATATCATGACCGATGCATTATTCCGCAATGGTAGCAATCGGCACTCCAGCTCTTATCGGAATTATGCAACCATTATTCGCTATAAAAAAATATCTATTATTACAGCCAACAAATATAACATTATCGAAAAAAGGGTCTCGCCTACATTGCCTTATAGTGCTCCTTATAAAGATTGGTTTTATAGTACGACCATGCCCCATGCAATGAATTATGCCACCGATGATCAGGCGCTCGGTGCATACTTAACGAGTTGGTTTATTGAGACTCGAGATAGAGTCGGCTATTTTCACGCAATTAACGAAGGTTGGACAGAGCTAACCCACAAGAAAAAGCCTCCACTCTATTTTACAAGCATGAGAAATGGTGAATTTAATAAAAAAAATACGTTTTCTGTGTGGCCACAATTTAGCAACGATATGCCTAAACTTGCCCGCTTTTCAAATAATAATCAAAATAGTATCACCCTTGTTTGCCATCAAATCAATTTAGTGGATCACATTCCTCTCTATCTCGGTGCTGAATGCCGTGCTCAATCAAACACATCCTTAGCAAGCCATGTTGAAATTGTTGATGAGTTTGGCAATGAAGGCATCATGACTATTGAGTATCGCCATAATATTGATGGGGAAATTACTGTTTAAATCCGTTTTGTTAAAAGTGGCACTATTGATCTTTTAGCTTAAAATATTTGGAGCCAAAATGCTTAACTCACCCCCAGCTAAAAAATTCAAACAAATCAACCATCTTAGCATTCATTTTAAAGATAATCCGACTAATATTCATTCGGTTATTTATGCAAATGGATATAATCAAGTTGAGGTTATTGTTACTGCTGAAATCTTAGATGAAAATAATGACGCTTTTTTTGAAAATGAAAAAGAATTTAGAGACTGTATCTATTTTTGTTCCTTTTCAGATCAACAACTACTCGGTGATGAATGGATAATATCTGAACATCGGGGAGACTATTGTAAAGCCGTACAGAATGAGATTACTCACATAAAAAATGCATCTATAGAGGCCATAAGAAGCACAAAAAGGATCAGTGCCTCATATTACTTCTCACTGAAAGAGATCAATCCCGGACATGAAATTGCAGTCGGGGTGAGAATCGATGGTGAAGGTTTATTCAATACCTCACAAAATGGCACTTTAAATCATAAAGGAGAAATTATTTTTATTGCACCTAAGCGGGTTATCATTCAAGGAATTAAAAAAATTGATTATGATAATAATGAAAACATCGCTATAACAGATAACGATTGGCAGGAAATCTCAAAAAATATTTCATTTCATATCAGTAAAGGGGCGATACTGGGGAATTATGAGCATAATTACGGGGTCATAAGACGTAAAACATTTAAAATTACAACGCATAATAAATATAAATTAAAGTATAAATCTCCTGTATATAGCTTACAACATATCCCTAAAATTAAAGATTGGTACCATAATCACGTGATGCCCCATGCAATAAAGATCGTTGGAGGGCCTTATTATAGCGGAATTTATGTTAATAGCTGGTTTATAGAGCCTAATAATATAGAGATTGGCTATTCCAATATATTAAATAAAGGACTAAATAGGATTATAAAAGATATCCGCCAATCTCTTTATTGTACTGAGGAAAAAGATGGCCGATTTGTAGGCGATACAACTTATGCGATTTGGCCTCGGCTGGAAGGAAATCTCGGTCCTCTTTGGTCAAAAACCACCTTAGATAAACACGCCATCACTATCGTCTGTCATCAAATGTATCTTAGAGATAAGAAACTCTATTATTGGGGATATTATTGCCCTGCCCCCTATCATGTGGCCGACCCTCTGCAAATTTTTATTATCGATGAGTATGGTAATAGAGGGAATATTAATATTGTATTTGAAGAGGATATGTATGGTACTGTCAGCGTTTAAATAACCACTTTAAGAAAAACGAGTCTTTATTATTTTCGTACAACCAATTTTTATCATGACATTATAGCCAACAAATAGGCGGGGTATTTTGTTCATTCATCATTGTAGGGGATGATCTGCTCCTCCCCTTTTGCTATCGTTTAGTTAAATTGCAAAACAAATTGTGCCGTCGCTTCTGCTTTCCCTGCTTTGACAGAATTACCATAACGGTAATATTCCGCTTTCAGGGGAACACGCGTTTCACCTTTTTCTAAATCAGCTAATTTAACAAACTCCTGATTAACTAATACGTTATCATTGTTTAATGGTGATTTTACAACAAACCCAATACCACTGGCATTATTACCTTGCCCTTCATTATCGATTTTAATCACTGCATCTTTGCCATTATAACTCGCTGTATTGTTTGCAATGAGCTTGATCTTCGCTGAAACATTCCCCGTACAGACGATATTAATATGTTCCTCAACAGATGACGGCGTTGTCGGGAACCCTACGGATGGGAATGCCGTGGTCGGTACCCGAGGTAACGTAAATGACAAATCGGTATTTTTAGCTTCACAAGATGTCGGCGCACTTGTCACTTTTCCTTTTAGTCGATAAGTATAACCAACTTTTGTCGAGCCACCACCTGGGTCAAACCGTTTAATGAGTATCGCCCCAATCACCGAATTATCAAAGGATGTTGCCGTCGGGTTATCTTTACCGGCATAAAAAATAACCGTTGCATCTATAGGCATAAGTGCACCTTCAGGAACAGGCAACACTTGTCCTGGACGATTTGTAAAAGGCAATTCTGATTTACTTTCAATTAAGACATAGACGATATTTACGGGGCCACCAGCATGCACATGGTAAGCGGGCTTCCCATCAATTTCGCCATAATATCTCGCTATAATGCCGCTGCCTTCACCGTATGTTGCATAAGCATAGACTTGTGAGTCAGGCCCACACTGCGCGACACCACCTCGTCCACTCTCTCGCACAAATGTATAACGAGCAATCTCGTCGTTCTTTTTGATCGCACCACTTAATTTAATGTCCACCATTGCGCGCATTGCAGAGTGATTTTGACCATCCCCTCCTTCAACACAATTCTGAGCCGCAATACTGCTATTTATCCCAGAGAACATTAACACCACGCTGAACGCTGCTGCATAGCCCCAATTAATCTGTTTTCTCATTATTCTTACTCCTTTCAGCGGCATTCTGAATTCAGGATATAAAGCCCATTTGTTGGCATGGTATTTTCGATGTTGTAATCCACATCACAGGATTCATTAGCACCCTCATTTTTCCAATTAACTTTAATGCGCCCTTTAGGCTTATCTGCAACTAAATACAAGGTATTAAAGTTAGAAACGAGATGAGTCGCTTCATCTTCTGTAACAGCTTTTGCACCTACCGGTAATTCTTTATTCGTTGGATGCTGTAACTTAAATAATAACTTGTAGCCTTTTTTAGCGTCGAAATCAGCCAGTATCAAAGCGCCCTTTGTTGGGATAACATTATTAATAATGTTATTTTCAATTTCGGTATCTTGTGGGATAGTTTTTGTATCAATCGCCAGTGTATTTTTACGATATGGCGCCATCCCCGGAACAATCGCTAAACCGTAAGCGTTAGTTTCAACTGACTGCCCATTAATAATACCGACACCTTGTGTCCCTTTGGTAAGAATCAATGCGCTTGTATCTTGCATTGAAGGTGCTAATACCACACCGTATTGAGTGCCAACAAATGCACCACTAATACCGTAATTAAAGTTTTTATGGCTATCGTTATAAGCGTACCCTGCATTAACGACTGCATAAGGGGAGCGATAAGAGCTACTTAATCCCCCTGAATAGCCCATACCTTTATTACCGTAGCCTTGATAAATATCCCACGTTCCACGATATAATTCGCCATAGCTGCCACTTAAACGTGCTGTTTGTGAAGTACGATGCTGGTCATCCGTTGATATGCCATAATTCACACTCATTGTGTTATTTAACACATCGAACGGAATACTGACATTTAAACTCAAATTGTATGAACGGCTGTTATCATTTTCAAATTGTCTACCTTTTGAATAGGTGTAATAGACACTGTAATGAACCTTATCGATATTACTGTTAAAACCAACATTATAAGATTGTTGTTTATGACCACTTGAATACTCATAAACAACACTATTTAAGTTAATCGAGCTTGAGCTATCGAGTATTGGTTGAGAAAGAGATACGGTGTATTCATTTTTTAGTTTTTCATAGCTGCCACGGTATTTTTCCTCATAAAAGAATGCGTCATCTATATTCATAAAATCAGCATCAAAATGACGGAAACCCGCTAAAGCTAAGCTCGTATTCGTTGTCTCAATATGTTTTGAGTAATTGACTCTAAATGCATTACCACTCAACGTAGATTGATTATCAACATCAGTACGAGAGTGCACAACATCCGTTGTAATTGCGCCAACCTCACCTAAGTTAAACCCTGTACCGATTGCATAGGATTGGTATTTTTTAGCGTAGAGTGCACCACCAAAAACGGTCACAAAGTCTGTTAATCCATAATAGATTTCAGCTTCATTCACATAACGGCCATCACCGTTATTATTCCCATCATATTCACCACTAGAGAAACTGTATTTAATACTGCCTTTTCGCTCTAAAAAAGCAATTGATGAGAAAGGAACAATAAAGTTAACTTCATTACCATTTGCTTCTTCTACTGTGACATATAGATTGCCACCATTACTCATTGGATAGTAATCTGTAATTTCAAATGGCCCAGCAGGCACACTTTTCTTATAGATAACTTGATCATTTTGTACAATAGTCACGATAGATTCAGAATTAGCGATACCATTTACGCTTGGCGCATAACTCGTTAAGTTATAAGGTTCCATTTGCCTATCTGATGCTAATTTAACCCCTTTAAATTTAAAAGAATCAAATAATTGCGAGCTTGTATATAAGTCCCCTAGTGTTAGCTCACTTTTTATTATATTAATGTTTCTTGATAAGGTGTTGCTAATATTATTCCATTTATTCTTATCGTGCCGATTGTTGGCCCATGTGGAATAATTACGATAACGCCATGAGCCTATGTTAATTTTCGTCTGAATATTACCATAATAGTTATCATCGACTTTACCGCCTTCATAGGTGTTAAAAGCCGAAAAAGAGTAATTTAAAAATACAGCAGGAATGCCATCATCCCACTGTGCTTCTTCAGCTTTTCTTATGCGCAGCTGATTAATCATTGATTGCGGAACAGTCATTGAATACACTTTAGTATTTAAATCAAGTGACTGTGTCATATACTCAATATCATTAATATTGAAGCATTCTTGATCACCTTTTAAGGTCTTATGAAAATCTATACCAAAACTTTCCCAATCCGCAAAACTAAAACAAGGTGTAAGTTGTTCTCCACCATCTGCCCGAGGCATCATCACAAAGCTAATTTCTTTATTAAGAATTAAATTATTATTAATGAAAAACCTGACATGGTATTTCCCTGGTGCTATATCATTTTCCCTAAACACATCCAGATCTTCATTAGTCAATTGCGTATCTGTACCTGCAATATTTAACAAGCTAGGTGGATAATAATCAGCAGCCCGCATTTCAAATGACAATGAAGCGAATACAATAGCCATAAACAGAGGTGAATATGGATACTTTTTATGATAAAGACGATTCATAGGCCTTTACTCTACTTTATTAGATTATTATTTTATAAGATATTGACTATCTAACCCTTTACCATAATCATTGATATAGTTTAGAGAAACCTTATTGGAACTAGCCCCTAAATTAGAAACATTAATTACTGTTTCAGAGCGTGGTTCTAAATAGCTTGGTGCTTCGACTTCTCTGTTATTAATTTTTATTTTTGCAATGTTAATATAAAATGGTGTTGGGTTAACAACCTTGACTCCAGCGGTAGAGCGAGACCAAGTTAACTCATTGACAACATCTTCAAGCTTTTTATCGGATAATGCTGTAGGTCGATAAATTAGCTTTATTTTGTTTGTCATTGAATAACGTAAAACGTTTTCTAAATCCTCACTACTTGGTGCCACAAATTTTACATTTAGCCAATATAATGCTTCTTGGTCACTCGGTAATGATGCTATTTTAGTCAGTTGGATCGTGTTTTTTTGCTCAGATTTTAGCTTAATTAATGGAGGTGTTACTGCAAAATCTTGTGTTATTTTTCCATTTTTATCTTCCACCCAAGATTGAAGTAAATAATTCCTATTTTTATCTGTATTAAATGCAACAACACCTTCGCTATTCTCTTTTTCGTGATAAATAACACGCGTTGTTTCTAAACCAAAGCCAGCATAGCTGGTTGAACTAGCAAGAAAACACAATAACAGTGTAGGAACTATTTTTTTCATAAACATAGGATGTCCTCCAAGAAAAAAAGTAACGCAGATTAATAATTGATAATCTGCGTTATCAAATTATTTATAAGTAATTTTATAATTTAATGTTGCGTCTGCTTGGCCTGCTTCTACGTCATCGTCTGTACTTACATACTTAGCAATAAAAGTTCCAGTCCATTGAGCACTGTTACCATTTACTTTTATTTCTTCACTTTTACTACCATTAATTTTTAATGGCTTGGATAGGTCATCTTCATTGTAAATACGGATACCCACATTTTTTGCAACGCCAGCACTACCTTTATTGTCCAGTTCTAAAATAGTTTTATCAAAACGGTTTTCATGACCCGTTAAATTGATAGATATAGTACCTTGATCAGGACAGTCAATTAATTTAATTTTTAATTTACCATCACCACCAGTACCACCAACCTCATCACCTTCCTCAGTAAACTCACTAGTAGCAAAACGTCCCATTTTTACATCAGCGTTTGGTGAGTTAGTATCATTCAGGCTAATAGTGCATGTAGCATTATAAATAAGTCCTTTAAACTTAATCGTTCCACTTTGCTCTTCTGCTGTTGCTGAAAAAGCAAATGCTGAAGCAATAACAGCCATAAAAATATTTCGAGTTGATAATTTTTTCATTGATATACCTTTACACTCTACATAGTAATTAATAGTAATGTTAATTATTCAGCGCGTAATTAATAAAATAGTATAGATATAGGTAAATATCGCTATTCTAAAAATTAATGCGAGAACATATTAAAGACTTATATACACAAATAAGAAATAGTTAAAAATTCATGTTACCCGACTGGTGAGTAACATGTAAAAAGAGTATATAACATTAAAGTAGTATTTGATTTGTGTAAGTTTTTCAAAACGTAAATTTTAGAGGTGACAAAAAAACAACTCACACATCACAACTCATTGTTATATAGGAATATTATTTTTTGATCTGCATCAAAAAATGAATAATTAAAATTATATACCTAAAATTACTTTATTATCATACGGTTATGTATAACTGTTTTTACTTACCTATATTGAACATCTTTATCTGCTCTGTAGTACTTTTTTACATTTATTGCGGGTAAAAATATAGTTTCCTTGTTGATTATTTTAACTTTTATAATAATTTGGTTTTCTAAATAAAAAATAAGGCTAAGATAAATCTCACTCATTTATCTTGGCTTTATTCAATAATTTTTTTCTTATCTTTATTGGTAAACAATATCGATAGTCATGGAGGCATTTGCAAAACCAGGTGTTACTTTTTCATTTATTTGTTTATAGTAACCCCGCATAAAAATATGAATGTCACCCTCACTCTTTACACTATTAATAATTTCATTTCGTACATTGAGCGTTAATGCTTTCCAATTATTTTTATCCATTGAATATTCTGTTTCTATCCCAACCCCCGTTGCAACGCCATCGACCGCATCAAGCGCTAAGACACTAGATTGACCAGAATAACTGTTACCTTTAGGTATAAATATCACTGGAATATTACTTGGACATTTCAAGCTAATTGACCAATCCGCCTTTGGGCTAGTCGAACCAACGCTGCCTCCCAAACCTGTAGAGCTTAAATAAATATCCCCTAAATTAATATTTTTAGTTTGGTTAGAACTTAAATCACAAGTTGAAGCTTTTACAGCACCTGTGATGTTGACTAACACATCGTAACTGTAAGCATGGTTTATAGTTAACCCGAAATAACTCAGCAATACTATCCGCAGTATTTTTTTAGTGGTCATATTAATTAGCCTGTACGACAAAGGTAACCGAAGCGTTTGCTTTACCTTGTGTAATTTTACTATTGGTTTGAACATAACGAGCACGCACTTTTAATTCAGTATTTCCCTTATTAATAGCTTCATTCTGCATAAAGTTATATAGCGTATTAATATCTCGGTTGACCCAATTGTGGAGACTATTTTCATAGCTTTGTAATTCAATTGCAGCTCCCGTTGAATATCCATCACCTTTATCAAGCGATAAATAACGGCCATTAGATTCTGAAACACCTTGAAATTGGCCATTTAATACACTCATTTTATCTGGGCAATCAAACTCAAGTGTAAATTCAATCCATTCAGACTGGGAATTTATTGCACTGCCAAAACCTCTAGGACTATTAGTTAGCCAAGTTCCTAAATCAACACTGATATTCCGTGTTTTGATACCACAAGTCGAATGTTTAATGCTTCCTGTATAATTGACCATTACTGTTGCAGAGGCCGAATTAATCAGAATAGGGATAAGGAATACGAGAAAAAAATAACGTATTAGATTGTAACCTTGTCTCATGGTATCAATCCTTTAGTCATAAGCAAACGTTAGTGTTAATGCTGCATTCCCTGAACTCGCTTTAACCTTTTTGGCCGTTTTAACATATTCAAAACGCAATGGAACGGTATAATTCTTTTTGCCTGCTTCCGTACGAAATAGAAGCTGATGATTATCGGTAACAACGTTTTTATCACCACCAACTTTTAATGCCGGAGAGCCATTATGAAAAACCTGCACGCCATAGCCAGGTGAGTCCGAGTTATCTGTTAACTCGATGAAATCACTGCCTATTTTAGAGGCTCTTCCATATTCGCCTAATGTCATATAAACACGCATCTCAGCATTACAACTCATCTCAATACTTTCTTCTGCTAAACCAAACCTATAGCCAACATCAAACCTATTTACCCTATTTAGATCATGCTCCCCTAAATCGATATTTAATCTTTTTGTATTGATATTACAAGTAGAGGCTGTCGACTTTAAATGAGTATAGCTACTATCTATAAATCCATCATAAGTATATTGGGGATCATCGTCCTTATAACAGGTAAAAAATGCCCGAGCATCGCGAGAGATCTTTGTATCACCTTTTGGCGGGATACCATCAACTCTGACTCTTGCAAAGGCAATTTCAATCCTGACCTCAGTATCAGGTTTTTCTAAACTAAAAGGGCCACTTCCATACCTATCTTTTATTGGATACCACTCAGGATCACCATCCTCTCTAATTCCCCAAGCATAACCAACGCCTTTAACATTTCCAGCATAAACAGGGAACGCTTTTCCTCCAAAATTAACTGTTAGGCCTGTTGCGTACCTAGCATCATAAAATATCATTTCGGTAAACTTCCCTTGCTCTTTCGGGTTATTAAGGTTGCTTTGACAAACTGTTCCTGAATATATTTGCCATCCCTCCCCGATAATCGTTCCCGATGCGACCTCTCCCGCAGCATCATCAAACACTAATTCTGAATCAGGAAAAATGATCCTTGCAGAAATATCTGAACTTATAGCTATATTTGGGTAACCACATAGCAATCCGAGAAAAAATGCAATTGATGATAAATTTAATACTGTATTTTTCATTTTATCTCCGTTCTTTATTCACATATTGCTTGCAGAGATGCTACTGGCATTTGCTTTTCTTGTTCATTAAGTTGGTAATTGGCCATACACTGTTCATCTGTTTGATTTCCCCATTTAATATGGATCTTTCCTTGCTCTGGCATACCACTAAAATAAATATCACCATTATCCCCAACAATACCACCACTGCTTAATCCATCTTGTTCGGAAACTAATTGTCCTATTGAACCAAAAGGAACGGCTTTCCCATTGTGCGTCACTGTCAATAAAACACGATATCCTGTATATGTCTTAAACTCCGCTAACATTGCCGCACCTCTTGTCGGAACTAGGGTCAGTGCGCTTTTTTGCAAATCAACATTTTCTGGTAATGACGTGGTATCTAATAACACTTCATTCTGTGTATAGGCGCTGAGATAAGGAACTATCGCATAACCTCGCCAATCAGTTCTTATTCCTGTTTTATTTTTAACTTTAACCCCTTTTGCTCCCGGCGCCTTCACAATAGCAAAAGAGTCATAGATTGGCTGAGATAATGTCACACCATCAGAGTGCACAACAATGGCACCATTTAAGCCATAATTGGCGCGTTGTGAAAATTGGTCATAGCTATAGCCAGCATTTGCGATGGTATACGTACTTTTATAAGATAATGAAGCATTACCTTGTGCTTTTTGATTTCGATTGCCGTATGACTGCTGTACTGAATAATTTAAATTATGATCATCCAACAGGGATCCACTCAATCCAGCCATATAATTACTATCCCCTCTGTTATTACTACTCATAGAGAGGTTTAGCATACTATTATTAATCGATAGGCCACCAAGAGGTATGCTAAAAGAGAGAACAAATTGGTGATCAGCCTTATCGTAGCCTGAAAAATCAGAATAGCTATAATTCAAGGTATATTGGTAACCTTTATAGTTATTATTGTAACCCGCATTTAATGTCCGCTCATGACCACTTTGATTCCAAAAATCTTGCTGATAAGCGGAAACATAAAGGTTGCCATAAGCCTCTAAATCCTGATTAACCGTCGCTTGATAACGATTTTTTTTGCTATAAAAACTGTCTCGCAAATAATTAGCGTTAGCTTCTGGGAAAGAATAAAAGCCCTCAGTTGAATAACGATAACCTGCAAAGGTGACTGTGGTACCTGTAGTTAACAGATTTTTAGTATATTGAACACGGTACGATTGACCTGTTTTTTGTCGGTTATCAAATTGAGTAAATTTTGTTTTTGCTTGGGTCACATCTGAAGACAAAGCACCAACATAACCTAGGTTTAATCCAATACCCGCAGCATAAGATTGGTAATCTTTGGAAAATAGACCACCGCCATACGCCGTTATTCCTTTAGGTAAACCATAAATGACCGTTGCTTGCGCAAAATTAGGCTCTTTGCCACTGTTATTATTTTTAAATTTCCCGCCAGTCACTGCGTATTTCAATTGACCTTCACGCTGCATAATGGCTAATGAAGAAAAAGGAACGATAAATGAGCGTTCACTCCCATCGGCCTCTTTTACCGTCACCGTTAAATCTCCGCTCGTTCCCGTCGAATAGAGGTCGTTTATTTCAAAGGGGCCGGGTGAAACATAAGATTGATAAATAATATAGTCATTTTGTTTTATCGTTATTTCGGCATTACTTTGCGCAATTCCTCGGATGATCGGTGCAAAACCACGTAGAGAGCTGGGGATCATCGATTCATCTGAAGCGAGTTTAGCACCACGGAATTGAAAACCATCAAAGACTTCACTTGGCGTTGAAGTATCACCAATTGTTAATTGAGATTTAAGAGGATTAATGCCCCGTTCAAGGTAGGTTTCAATATTTTGCCAACGGCTTTGATTATTTTGATAAGAATACGTTGAATAATTTTTTAAACGCCAAGGGCCAACATTTAACCCACTGCGTAAGTTAACATAGTGGGATGACGTATCTGCATGAGAAGATTTATACCAAGTGTTAGATCCCCGATAAAAATAACTTAATACCAGAGCGGGTACACCATCATCCCATAAACTAGGATCAACTGTTCCAGACGCTGTTTTATTCATCGCTATCTGAGGAATAGAAATAATCAGCTTCTGGTTAGTCAATTCAAGCCGTGTATACGCATCTGGAATATACTTTGAAATATCTTCAATTGGCTGTGTTTCAGTTAAATTGGCAAAAGTAGGAAGGGTTTTAACATTAACCCCCCAATTTTCAAGTTCCTCTTTAGTGAGTACTGGTATTAATTTTTGCTCCTCTTTGCTCTTAACAAAAACCAAAGATTTAGAACCTACTCCTTGCCCATTTAAGACAATATCTACATGATATTCGCCCTCCTGCTGTCCTCCAGGCGTTGAAAATTGCTCTAAACTTTGCAATTCGGCTATATTTTGTCCATTAACTGGCGTTAACGAGTGAGGACTAAAATAGTCACCAGCAAACGCCATTGGAAGGCAAGCAACTGACAGAGTTAAACCTGCAATGGCTTTGCTGAGCGAATGAGGAGCAATCTTGCTGAGTTCAAATATGGATACTAAATTTTCTTGTATGTACTCTTCTTTATTAAAAATTAGCATAATAGTAAAATTCCATACCTGACTTTAATTTTTTATTATTTTAATTCTTGCTCTTGACTATCTGTTATCCCACCAACATCAGTCACGGCTTTCCACATCACTTTATTAACTTGAATACCTGAAATATTCCACGAATGCTCTCCCATAGGAGGAAGCATAACAGGCTCGTCGATAGATTTATTCCCTACTTTTAATTCACTAAAAGAGACATAATAAGGTGTTGGATTTTTACCCACTAACAGGTTGCCTTTTCTTTCAAATGTCACTTTTTTATAAGCAGCCCCTGCGTCTGCGCTCGATAATGATTTAGGGCGATAAATCAGTTTGATTCGATTATTAATCGAAATAGTCAGGTTATTTTTAGCATTAGGATCAGTCGGTGGAATCGACTTTACATTCAACCAAAAAACGCTTTCCTTATCGTCAGGTAGATCTTTACCTGTATAAACAATCCTCAATGAATTGCTGGATTCAGGTTCAATTCTAAATAAGGGAGGGGTGATAACAAAAGGTAACTTAGTTTGATTATTACTATCGAAATGATCAATCCAAGATTGAATTAAATATGGTGTCTTATCATTATTACGAACTGTAATGGAAGCTTCTTTGCTGTTTGCATCATAAATAACCCGTGTTCCACCAAGTACAACACTTGCATTCGCTTGGGTTACGATTAAAAAGAAGAAAAAAAGAGTAGATATTAATGTTTTAACCATAATGCTATCCCTAAATATGGGGAACATACCTTCTGATAATCACGTGTAGAATGATATGTTCCCATTAATGCTAAAACTTTGTTAAATTAAATCGAGAATTTTTCTCACTTTAATTATTATTGTTTATTTACTTGGCATTATTGGTTATAAGAAATTGTTACTGTCACATCCGCGTTAGCCACACCCGCTTTTACAGGGCCAGTTGTCACATAACGGGCATAGTATTCCTTCTCACCGCTATTATTAGCTCCTTTAAGTTCAATTTCACCCGCTGGTGCTCCAGGGGTAATATAAGCTGTATCGCTTTCAGCATGAGTAATACCAATACCAGCACCAACTTCTGTGGATGTTTTATATAAGCTGCTATTTGTACTATCCGCAGTTCCAGTGAAAGTGATCTTTGCTTTTTTAATAACATCAGGGCATTCGTTAAGTGCAATCACAAACTTTGTTGGTTTTGTTGTTTCATCGGATTTTTGAAAATGGCTCACCAACCAAGTGCCTAACTGTACTGTTCCTTCACTTGAGTTCTCATTATTTGTTTCGATAGTACAAGTTGATTCAACAAATTGCCCTTTAAAATGGATAGTTCCCGTTTCTTTACCATCAATGACATCTGCATTTGCAACGCCAGTGAATAAAGACATAGTGATAGCTGAAGTAACTAATAAGGCTTTATTTAGTTTCATCTTGATGACTCCTAAAATATATAATTTGTTATCTAATTCTTTTATTGGTATTTCACTATGAAATTACATAGTTTAATAAGGTTATTTCTTATCTCGACCATCCTGCATAGGAGTATATGCAATTTATGTGTAAAATCCAGTTTACGTGTGAAAACCGTTAATTTACATTAAAAACAAACAAATCACTAAACAAAACGCTATAAAAAAGAAAATCACAGAACAAAAAACCAAAAATAAAACACAAGAAAGCTATTAAATCCAATTCGAGGGGGAAGAGAGTATTCAATATTCTAATACATAAATGTAAGGCAATATTTCACCCTACTGTACTGATATCTCTACTATTTTGCGTTTGCTATTTTTTTTCGATATCAGAAAATACAATAAAATCATTATGTTAAGAATATCTATTTTTCCTACCCAACGAAAAATAAAAAAAATTTAAGATTGAAATTATTTTAATACTTTTTTGTTAGTTACATTTGAACATATATCGCAAAAAGACAGTTTAGTTATATTTATCTCATAAATTATAGTGATTGTTTTTTATTAATATTATTTACGCCAGAAACCAAACTAAGTATATTTTCGTAACTGTATTCCATGTTAATTTCATGATTGATAAAAATCTGAATTGAATATAGGGATCTAACTAATCGTCGCTAGATATTAAGGTATAAAAAAACCCCCAATAGTTAGCTAGCTATTAGGGGTTAAATTAAGTCACTTCGAGATAAGAAAATAAGTTATATCGTTAACTTCTTAGCCCTCTCCCTTGCTCAATTAAATACCATGTTAATCCATAAAAAATCACAAAGAAGATCATCAATACACCTAATGTCACGGCAATTGATACATCAGCAATACCTAAAAAGCCATACCTAAAGCCACTGATCATATACACAATCGGGTTGAGTTTTGATACCGCTTGCCAAAAGGGAGGTAATAATGAGAGTGAATAGAATACGCCACCTAAATAGGTCAATGGTGTCAATACGAAAGTAGGAACTATGCTGATATCATCGAATGTTTTGGCAAAAATTGCATTTAATAACCCTGCCAGTGAAAAAACGATTGAAGTTAATAACAATGTAATTATCACCATACTCCAAGAATGTACTTGGAGTGGAATAAAGAACAATGACACGATGGTGACAAGTAGCCCAACCAAAATACCGCGAGCAACACCACCACCAACAAAACCAGCAATGATGACATGTGTCGGTACTGGCGCAACGAGCAATTCTTCAATGTTCTTTTGGAACTTAGAGCCAAAGAATGAGGAGCAGACGTTAGAATAGGAGTTCGTTATCACAGCCATCATAATCAAGCCAGGAACAATAAACTGCATATAATCTACCCCACCCATATCGCCAATTCGGGAACCAATCAGGTTACCAAAAATGACAAAATAGAGAGACATTGTAATCACTGGCGGTAATAACGTTTGTACCCATATACGACCAAAACGTGTGACTTCTTTAATCCAAATAGTCTTTAATGCGACCCAATATAGAGAAATCATTGTGCTTCCTCCAAACGAGCGGCATGACTTTCTTTTTTCACTAAGTTCACAAACAGTTCTTCCAACCGGTTAGCTTTATTGCGCATACTTAAAATTTCGATGCCTTGCTCATTAAGTTGGCTAAATACCCCATTTAATCCTTGCTCTCTTTTCACATCAACTTCTAAGGTCGACGTATCAATTAAACGAGTTTCATACCCTTTAAGCTCTGGAATAGGGCTTCTTGTGCCAAGGTCAAAAATAAAGGTTTCAGATTCCAGCTGACTTAATAATTGTTTCATACTCGTATTTTCAACTAACTCGCCATGCTGAATAATACCAATATTGCGACAAAGCATTTCTGCCTCTTCAAGGTAGTGTGTGGTCAAAATAATCGTCGTTCCTTGTGCATTGAGCTTTTTCAAAAAACTCCACATAGAACGGCGTAATTCAATATCGACCCCCGCGGTCGGCTCATCCAAAATCAGTAGTTTTGGCTGATGCATTAGCGCTCGTGCAATCATTAAGCGACGCTTCATCCCACCGGATAGGTTACGCGCGCGCTCATTGCGCTTTTCCCATAAATCCAATTGAGAAAGATAGGTTTCTGCCCGTTGATGGGCTACAGAACGAGAAACCCCGTAATAGCCCGCTTGGTTAAGTACTATCTGTAACACGGTTTCAAATGGGTTAAAATTAAACTCTTGAGGAACTAACCCTAATTGTTGTTTAGCTTGTACGACTTGCTTGTCTAAATCATAACCAAACACTTTAACAGACCCACTCGTTTTATTGACCAATGAGCTAATTATTCCTATTGTGGTCGACTTACCAGCGCCATTAGGTCCAAGTAATGCATAAAAGTCACCATCTTCTACGCTTAGATCAATTCCTCGCAAGGCTTTCACGCCACCTGGATAGGTTTTGGTGAGCTGCGATAACTCAAGTGCGTAAGTCATATGTAAAAAACACCTTTATTCTTGGGTAGGTTTGGGAGCAATATAATACTATGATGCCATTTTTTTCTGATCACTGTTATGCAGAAAAGAGAAAATAGGTATATGCTAACCAATTCATGTGGTTAGCCATATCAATATTGTCTAATCAGAATGAAATGCACATCATAAGGATGTAAAGATTAATACAACTGAATATTAATTAATAAATAAATGCTGTATAAGATTTTAACGTAAAGTAACACAACTAGGCTATACGTCATGATGAGAAAAATTGAAGAGCTGTTTGCTAACAACGAAGCATGGTCAGCTTCCGTAAAAGAAAAAGATCCTGAATTTTTTAAAGAACTATCCAAAGCTCAGAAACCGAGATTCTTATGGATAGGTTGTTCAGACAGCCGAGTACCTGCCGAAAAATTAATCAATGCTGCACCAGGCGATCTCTTCGTTCACCGTAATGTTGCAAACTTAGTTATCCATACCGACCTAAACTGTTTGTCGGTTATCCAATATGCTGTTGATGTCCTTCAGGTTGAGCATATTATCATCTGCGGCCACTATGGATGTGGTGGTATTGAGGCTGCGGTTGACAATACTGAACTTGGCTTAATCAATAACTGGTTACTGCATATTCGTGATATTTGGTACAGACACAGCTCAATGTTAGGTGAATTAAAACCTTGCGAACGCTTAAATCGCTTATGTGAATTAAATGTCGTTGAGCAAGTTTACAACCTAGGTCACTCAACCATTATGCAATCAGCGTGGAAACGTGGGCAAAAAGTGATGATCCATGGTTGGGTTTACGGTATCAACAATGGTCGTCTACATGACTTGCATATTACCGCAGATAGCCGTGAAAGATTAGAGCTTTGCTACCGTGAAGCAATTGCTAAATTGACCAATAAAAAATAATTTTTATTTATCGCGATAAACGAATAAAGGGCCGTTCCATGGAACGGCCCTTCTTTTAACTAACGCATCGAATATTATTCACTTACTCTTCAATCAGCGTGACATGGCCAATATAAGGTAAATGACGATATTGTTGTGCATAATCGATACCATACCCAACAACAAATTTGTCTTCGATTGAATATCCAATCCACTCGACAGGTACTTCAACCTCACGGCGTGATGGCTTATCAAGCAGAGTACAGATTGCCACGGATTTAGGACCGCGCAATTCAAAGATCTCACGAACCTTATTTAAGGTATTCCCTGAATCAATGATATCTTCAACAATCAACACATGCTTATCGCGAATGTCTTCATCTAAGTCTTTGACTATTTTAACATCGCGACTTGAGTTCATTGCGTTACCGTAACTTGAAACGGTCATAAAATCGACTTCGTGTGGGACTTCAATCTTACGGCATAAGTCAGCCATAAAAATAAATGAACCTTTTAATAAACCTACTAAGACCAGCTCGCCATCAATATTTTTATAATGTGCGCTAATTTTTTCAGCTAGTTCACTGACTCGCTGGCTGAGCTCTTCTTCAGAGATCATCACTTCTAGTGTATGTTTCAATTTCCCACTACCTATTTGTTTTGAATACTAAAATTCACATTTCTATGATAAGACGCAAAACGCTTTTAAGCCGCGACCAACAGCAACATTAGAAATATGAGAACAAAATTTGGAAGGAGTATAACAGAACTCACCATTTGTCGTAAAAGAGGATCCGATAACTTGTTATAAATTTTATAACTCATCTTTCACAATTTCAGGCAATATGGCCTTTTTATGATGAGAAAACGAATAAAATCAATAGCAATAGATATGAATAAAAGATGTCATCCTTGACTTTTTCACTTCAGTATTAGGGCGTAATGAGGGCATAGCAGCATGGCTCATTAACGACCTAATACACAAGGCTAAGTGATATCACCTCAACTCACTGTGAAGCCCATCATCATGCCAGTATCTTCGTGCTCTAAGAGATGGCAATGCGCCATATAAGGATGCGCCTTGGTGGCAAGATGTTTAAATTCCACCAGCACCTCACTGACTTGGCCTTCAACTTTAACAATGTCTTTCCAACCTTGTCGATGAGGCTCCACAACCTTGCCATTCTCTTTTAGTATGCGAAAGCGCGTTCCATGAACATGGAATGGGTGAAGCATCATATCGCCACGACCGGAAATAACCCATATTTCTTGGCGATTCATAGGGGCATCAAAGGCGGCTTCCGTCATCGAAAATGCCCGACCATTAATTGTATTGGCATTATGGATATCAAGTTCACCAGAGCCGGTTCCGCAGTGGCCTCCGCCATTACGCATACCGCCCATATTACCATGCCCCATCATGCCCATACCGCCATTTTCACCATTCGACATCATATGGCCTTGCATCATGCCACCATGTCCGCCCATATGACCCATCGCTTGCTCACCATAGCGCTCACGTAACATCATCATCCCTTGCATATCCAAGCGCATATCCATCATTAAATGAAAACGACGACGCGTTAATCCAGCCAATGAAGGGAGGGCGGGCAACGTCGCGAGCTGTTCAGACAATTTCCCCGCACCAGTACCCATTGTGGTTTCAATATGTAACACAGGTAAGGGTTGATTAAATGGCGCGATTGTCATGCCCATTTGATTAACAGGCAGTGTCAGCAAGTCAAAAGAGCGGCCATCCCTCGCATCAATCAGCACTTCAAACCTTTCCCCCATCAGGATAGGTAATTCGGTCACAGCAATAGGCTCAGCGAGCAATCCGCCATCACTTGCTACAACATACATTTTACGTCCATCACTGGTTGAGATGTTCAAGCTACGTGCATTACAACCATTAAGTAGCCTTAAACGCAACCAGCCTTTTGGTGCCACATGTTTCGGAAATACCGCACCATTGGTTAACATCAAATCCCCAAACCAACCCACGGCCGCACTCATCACATCCAATTGGTAGTCGATTTGCCCATCATCTTTAAGTCGCTTATCCTGTAAAATCACAGGGATATCATCAACGCCCCATTGGCTTGGTAACCCATGTTTGTCGCTTTGTTCATCTTTAATAATCACAAGTCCCGCAAGCCCCATTGCGACTTGATAACCTGTTTTGCCATGAGTATGAGGATGGAACCAGCAGGTCGCCTCTGGTTGGTCGATGGTGAAATTGACTTGACGGCTAGCGCCCGGTTTGATGATCGCTTGTGGCCCACCATCCTGCTCCCCTGAAATTTCAAGGCCATGCCAGTGAACGGTTGTCTCTTCTGGTAATTGGTTAGCAATATGAATATTTACGCTCTGACCTTTTTTCAGGCTCAAAGCTGGGCCGAGTAAGTCTCCATTATATCCCCACGTTGTCGTTTTTTTACCGGGAACAAATTGGGAAGCACCTTGTTTGATTGCTAATTGGATATTACCTTGGGCATCAGGCTCTAGCAGTGGAGGGATTGCCAGTGTTGGGTAATTTTCGGCTGCCACAGCGATACGGCTCCAAATCGGTAGTGCACTAGCCGCATAAGTGATAGCGCTCAACTTAATGAAATCGCGACGTAACATTGATAACCTTCCTTTTATTTATCAAATTAATAAACGAATTCAAACTATCTGGCTCCGTGGGTGATTACCGTTTAGGGCCAAAATATGGTTTAATGTCCAAAAATGATAAAGCTTCCCCTTACAGGAAGGTCAAGGAAACCATGTACTTATTAAGGGTATATTACACAGTTTTAAGAAAAATATACTTGACTAACAATTCTATTGTTATGTTAACGTTACTTGACATAAAAAACAGATAGAATACTGAATGCGCAAATTTACTGTAATTTTTTACATCATAACTCTGTTAGGAATAACCCATTCTGCCAGAGCATTGACCCCCAACGAAGCTGAAGATCTTGCTGATCTCACAGCGGTCTTTATCTACTTAAAATATGATTGTGGCTACACCCAAATCCCTGATAGAGAAATTGAACGAGCTATCGTTTACTTTGCTCGCAGCAATAAGTGGGATTTAGGGGATTACGATTCACACCAAATGACTGTTTTGAACAAAGAGAGCTACAATGACCTAAAAGGGATCCCGCTCCCGCAAGAATTTAAATGCCAATCTCTTGCGCGTGATTCATTAGGCTTATTTGCTTATGTAAAATAAACATCTCCCCTTATCGAGGGGAGTCAACGCTCACTGATCAGCCAACATCGCTATTACGCTTTTTTTTCGCCCGCTTTTCTTGCCAGAACATAGCAATGGAAGGAATACTTTGAATAATCACCATCCTAATGATGTGATTTGACATAACAAATCCAGCATCCAGCTTCATTGTGATTGCAGCAAACGTCATCGCTTCCATGCTTCCCGGTGCCCAAGCCAGCAACAATACCGAAATCGGATAGCCAGTCACCCATGCAGCAAACAGTGTGATCAATAAGGTTAGGAAAATATTAATAATGACCACTTGAGCCGATGAATAGATATTTTTGATCAATGACGACAGTGGAAAAACAATAAAGTGGTTACCAATATTCATCCCGATCAAAACCATACTGAGTTCAGTGATCATCACCGGAAAATGGATTTGCACATCTAGCCAGCCTTGGATCAGCGTCGCAGCACCTAATGATGTCAGCATAAATGGAGCAGGAACATGCATCCGCTGCAATACCAAGCCTAATCCTAACCCCGTTAATACAATGAGCGTTAACCAGAAGATTGCTTCTAACGTCAAAGATGGCAGTACAATTAACGGCTGGGGATCCCCATTGCTACCTACCACGATCCCAGCTAACAAAATTAAAATGATGAGGCGGATCGTATGAGAAATGACAATTTTTTGTGGCGGGGTATGGGTATGATCTGTTAATGCTAATATGGCCGCCATGGCTCCCGGAACAGAGCCCAGCATCGCTTCTTGTTTTGTCCACCCGACTTTGCGATGAAACCAAAAGTAACTGAATGAAAATTGGACGGCTAAACAGACGACCAACATCAAAAGGAGTAGAAATAGATTTTCCACTTGCCCCAATGAGACTTGATTAAACATCAGCCCCACAGACGTTCCTAATGATATCTGGACAAATGTGAGCGTATATTTTGGAATGGCAAATTGAATTTTGAAGCGATTAAACACAATGACAGCAATGATTGGACCAAACATTAATGCGAGAGGTACGCCAAGATAAGTGAGGGTGCCACCAATTAAGGCACAAATAGCAATGCCTAAGCCCATCTTCAATAATCTTATCATCGCAAAATCCTATCACTGCGAGAGCAGTTAGCGTACCTATATTATCTGTAATAGTCTTAATAGTATCCTCTTAATACTTTAAATTCATTAAATTATTAGATAGTAAATAACCGTATAAATCATCATTACCTTGAGAGATAAGCAAAATTATGACAATACGTATCACAACATCCCCGTCTGAATCTGAAGTTGCTCGTATTCATCAATCATTAATTAACTATAATTTGCAATTTTTCAGTGAAGATATTCATTCCCCATTAGCCGTATTTTATGAACAAGAAGGGGAAATATTAGGCGGAATAACAGGCTCAACACTCGGAAATTGGCTACGAATTAACTACTTTTGGCTCGAAGAGTCACTGAGAAAGCAAGGCATTGGATCACAATTAATACAAGCCATGGAGAACAAAGCGAAAGAGTTGGGGGCCAAATATGCACAAGTCGATACATTCAGTTTCCAAGCAAAACCTTTTTATGAAAAACAAGGTTATCAGGTGATCTCAACACTGATTGAGTACCCGATTAAGCATGAAAGGTATTATTTTATGAAAGCGTTATAAATCTATATATCAGGAACGATAGGTACTCCCCCTACCGTTCTTTTAGTGCGATATATCAGCACTCTTGGGCATTTTTATCCGCAGTGGCTTGGTTAATAATTGCTTTCGCCATCCACTGTGCGATTTCAATGACCTCAGCATCATCTTGTTTCCAAATATCTTTGAGTACTAAAAAGATTTCAGAACCATAAATGACTGAAAATGCTTTGATCACCTTATCAATAATTTCTTGAGGGTACTCATCTTTCATTGGAGCGGTCACCATCGTTAAAATGTCTTTACGGTTCCCCCTTTCAAGACGCTTTTCTTTAGGGTCTTGCGCCAGTGATCGCCCCTGTGCCCATTGTTGCAATGAAACTTGCAATGCCGCCCTCAATGCGCCTTCATGCTCAAACATCCGAGGTAAGGCAAATGATAATAACTCATCAATACGCTCTTCAGTTTTTTGGCTACGTGGTTGCCATGTTAAAATTGGCCCCAAGCTCGCATTAACGGTGGCAGCGATCAGATCACTTTGCGTCGGAAAGTAGCGATACGCGGTAGCCCTTGACACTCCCGCTTCAGCGGCAAGCTCAGAGACTGACGGCATACTCCCTTTTTCAAAAAGCGCTAATGCTGTATTAACGAGTAAAATGTAAGTCCGTTTTCTTGTGCCTTTATATTCATGATTAGAATGTGTTAATGACATCGTCTCCCTCCCCTTAAAAACATTTCGCTACGATAAAATAGTGAATGGTTACTCATCATGACACTTTGCCATAATGACAGCTACCGATTCTTAAAGCACCTTGTATTTTTATCGTTCGCCTTAAAAAAAATTAAAACACAAAAAATTCAAATATGCCTTATTTATCAAGCCATAAAAGAAACCAACATCTAAAAATTATTGAACAACCTCAAAATGAGACTACAGTCTCATTTTACATTCAACCAAAATGATACTATAGTCTCATTCAGATGAGAAATTAAACATCTTCCTAACCTGTAAGGATTTTCCTATGAAACAACATCAGGGATACATCTACATAGCAACAACATTAGATACTAAAAGCGATGAATTGTTCTATGTCTGCGATTTGATCAAAGAGACGGGTTTATCTGTACGCACTGTAGATTTGACTACGCAACCAACACAATTAAAAAGAGATGCAGATGTTAGTGCACAGACGGTTGCCAGTTTCCACCCAGCAGGTGTTGAAGCCGTTTTTTGTGGTGATAGAGGAAGAGCGATTGAGGCAATGTCATTGGCTTTTAGCCTTTACCTCAATGCACAAACCGATGTAGCGGCTATTTTAGGCTTAGGTGGCTCCGGCGGTACCGCGTTAATTACCCCCGCGATGCAGGCACTTCCCGTTGGTATTCCAAAGCTCATGGTTTCCACCATGGCATCAGGAGATACTTCTGGATATGTCGGTGCAAGTGATATTTCGATGATGTACTCCGTCACCGATGTCTCGGGCCTAAATGTGATTTCTCGTAAAGTGCTAAAAAATGCCGCTAACCAAATTGCTGGCTCAATCTATTTTAACCGTGAAGATAAAGTAGACGATGTATCAAAACCAGCCATTGCATTAACGATGTTTGGGGTAACCACCCCCTGTGTTCAACAGCTCACTGAGCAACTTGAATCACAGTATGACTGCTTGGTTTTTCACGCAACAGGCAGTGGCGGTAAAGCGATGGAAAAATTAATCGATAGCCATTTACTGCACTCTGTATTGGATATCACCACCACAGAAGTGTGTGACCACCTCTTTGGCGGCGTCTTAGCTTGTGACGACGATCGATTTGGTGCGATAGCACGAACACAGACCCCTTGTGTTCTGTCTTGTGGGGCATTGGATATGGTTAATTTTGGACGCCCATCAACGGTGCCCGACCATTATCGCCATCGATTATTTTACAACCATAACGCGCAAGTAACATTGATGCGCACAACGAAAGAAGAAAACCAGCAGATGGGCCGCTGGATAGCTAACAAACTGAACCGCTGCGAAGGTGAAGTGCGTTTTATTATCCCAACGGCAGGCTTCTCAGCATTGGATATTGAAGGCGCTCAATTTTGGGATCCAGAAGCCGATCAAGCCTTCATTGATGCATTAACTGAAAATCTTATAACAACAGAAAAACGCAAACTTATTTTGAGTCCATATCACATCAACTCACTGGAGTTTTGTGAACAAGTGATTCAATTACACCAGGACATTTTGAACAACAAATAGAGGTTCATCAATGAAACATAATCGCGAAAGCTTGCTGAAAAAATTCAAAGAGATGATCGCGCGAGGCGAGCCAATTATTGGCGGTGGTGCCGGTACAGGCCTTTCTGCGAAATGTGAAGAAGCAGGCGGCATTGACTTAATTGTCATTTATAACTCTGGCCGCTACCGGATGGCGGGTCGTGGTTCACTCGCGGGCCTACTTGCTTATGGTAATGCTAATGAAATCGTTATGGATATGGCTAAAGAGGTTTTACCAGTTGTAAAACATACGCCTGTACTTGCCGGTGTTAATGGCACAGATCCATTCTGCCAATTTGATCATTTTCTTGATGAAATAAAAGCCAAAGGTTTTGCGGGTGTGCAAAACTTCCCGACCGTAGGTTTAATCGATGGTAACTTCAGAGCTAACCTCGAAGAGACCGGGATGGGCTATGGTTTAGAAGTGGATATGATCCGCCTAGCCCATGAGAAAGGCTTATTAACTACCCCTTATGTTTTCAGCCGTGAAGATGCTATTGCAATGACCGAAGCGGGTGCAGATATTATCGTGCCTCATATGGGGTTAACCACGGGGGGCAATATTGGTGCAGAGACAGCATTAACACTTAAAGATTGTGTGCCATTAATCAATGATTGGGCTAAAGCCGCAAAATCAGTACGCGATGATGTTATCGTTCTGTGCCATGGTGGCCCAATTGCGACCCCAGAAGATGCGGAATATATTTTAGCGAACTGCCCAGACTGCCACGGTTTCTATGGTGCAAGCTCCATGGAGCGCCTACCAACGGAGGTCGCTCTCACTGCAACAACCGAAAAATTTAAATCAATTAAACGTTAGTACTTTAATACTCAATGAAAGTTGTCCATGGTAATCATAAACCGCTAATAATAATGCAACTTTAATATCACGAGTATCTATGGCTTTGCCAACACCAGGGCACCTACTTCACCGTAGGTGCTTTTCTTTTTACAGCCTGCCAGAATTGATTCTCTTACTTATCCGTTTGTCTTTGTTGCGTTCAAGGAAAAACAAAGCGTTCGCTGCGCCATCATAAAAACAGCCCGAACACCTAAAATAAAACTCAGATTATCACTCTGCGCGACATGGCAATATTGCGGGGGAAATAAGCGGTAAACCAACGTTAATGGTTTATCTAAAAAGACTAAATAGGTCAAACGGAATTGGCATGAGTGTAGCAAAAACAATCATGCCATCCAGTGATTACACTAACTTAGCAATCAAGCTATCGAGATCACCTTGCAAGAAATGCACTGGTGGGATTTCAATCACGGTATATGCTCCGGCAGATTGTTTCATCGTCGCTCTTGCCGCAGAAACCATAAATTGCGATGTCAGTGCAGGGTTGTTAATTCGCATTGAGTACTCAAATAATTGATTATGCGTTGCTCCAGAAACCCCTTTATGCGTCATATGGACACCATGGCCAACATCTTTGAGCGCGTCCACACTATCAACTTGGCGAATATGGGTCTCATCGGATGAGAAATAGCTATCGGCTTTAATCGCGTTAGCAACGTCTGCAAAGTTTGCGCCCGCATCAAGCTCAATATAGACCATACGGCGGTGAACGCCAGTACCCAACGGAATCGTTACCGATAGTGCGTCTTTAACGCCATCAATAGCTTTAGCTGCAACACTGTGCCCCATACTCATTCCTGGGCCAAAGTTAGTGTAGGTGACCCCTTTTGGTGCCATTGCCAACATGAGTGTACGCATAATTGAATCAGAGCCCGGATCCCAACCCGCGGAAACAACGGCAACGCTTTTATGCTCTTTCGCAACGTTATCTAACCGTTTTTTTAGTGCCACAATATCGGAGTGCACATCGAAACTATCGACGGTATTGATCCCCTGACTTAAAACTTTCTCAGCTAAATCACCAATCGCCCGTGTGGGTGAGCATAAAAGCGCCACATCAACTTTGCCTAATTTTTCAATATCATCGACAACGGTGTACCCCGCTAATTCTGCTGGGATATTTTGTACATTACGGCGTACCACACCGACAAGTTCAAAATCATCCGCTGCCAATACCGCTTCGAGTGCATAACGGCCAATATTTCCGTACCCCACTATTGCGGCTTTAATTTTTGTCATTGTGACTCCTTTACTGTTCTGATGTTGTCTTTTTATATTGATATCATAACTATCAATCAGGAATAAATTAGCAGAATCATCATTATTAAACAAAAGATTAACTTTTCCTTAAATAAGCACCTATAGACTCTATTAACTCAACATAAATACGGGTAAAATCTGCCTGCTTTTCCTTTATCCATATGAATTTTATTTTAATTATTTTGAAGGTTCTCAATGCATCAATCCGATGTCACTGAGAGATCACTCTTTTCTCTCAGTTGGCCAATATTTATTGATATTTTTCTTCATTTGGCCACATTACTTATCAATACCTATATGGTGAGCCATGTTTCAACCGCCTACCTTGCGGCAATGGGCGTGGGGAATCAGGTATTTGATCTTTTTATTACCATATTTAACTTTATTAGTGTGGGATGTAGCGTTGTCATCGCCCAATATTTAGGGGCTGGACGCCGTGAAAAGGCCAGCCAAGCTATTCATATTTCTATCGCTTTTAACTTTCTACTCGGTTTTTCCAGTGCTCTTATCGCGCTGTTTTTTGGATATAAAATCCTCAGTATCATGAATACGCCATCCCATCTTATGGAAGATGGTTATGCTTACTTGCATATTCTTGGTATTTGTCTAATCCCCGAAGCCATCTCCATCATTCTTGCTGCTTGCTTGCGTGTGTACGGCAAAGCTCAGCCCGCTATGTGGGTAACGCTCATTGCTAACGTGATCACTGTTGTTGGTAATATGATTGTGCTATATGGCTTTTTTGGTCTGCCGCAATATGGCCTTGAAGGGGTAGCATGGTCGACGGTAGTGGGCCGTATTGTCGCCGTTATCTTGCTGTTCTGTCTGTTATTCTATGGATTAAGGATCAAGTTTACGCCACAGCTGCTGGTTCGCTGGTCACGTACAATGCTAGGTAAAATACTGCATATAGGCTTGCCATCTGCGGGTGAAAATTTAGTGTGGATCCTCCATTTTATGACCGCATCTGCGTTTATCGGTTTAATGGGAGAAACCTCTCTTGCCGCGCAAACACTCTATTTCCAACTCTCACTCTTTATCATGCTGTTTGGTATCTCTATCAGTATTGGTAATGAAATTATGGTGGGACACCTTGTTGGCGCTAAGCGTTTTGAAGAGGCTTACCGTCGTGGAATAAAAAGCTTAAAAATGGGCTTTTATGTCACGATTGGCGTGGTATTTTTCTTTTGGTTATTCCGTTCCCCTATCCTTAACAATTTAACGGATGACCAAAATATTATTCATGTGTTGTTACCGCTGTTTCTACTCTCTGTTTTTTTAGAGCCGGGGCGTACTATCAATATCGTCATGGTTAACGCTCTTAGGGCTTCAGGAGATGCTCGCTTCCCACTTTGCACCGCCATTATTTTTATGTGGGGAGTCGCCATTCCACTCGGTTATTTCTTAGGAATAAAAATGGAAATGGGCTTATTAGGCATTTGGATTGGCTTTTTTGCCGATGAATGGTTACGTGGTTTAACTAACGCATGGCGTTGGCGTTCTCGTCGATGGCAAAGTAAGAGACTTGATCTCGAAAGTGAGTCTTAAAACCAATACTATCCTGCCTATCGCTTAGGCAGGATTTTTTGTGATTAAGCTCAAACTTGAAATTTATTTTTTACTATTCGCATCTTTATAGAAAAAATTTCTCTCAAACAATTTTATCTTCTCTAACATAGTGAAAATTTTCTCCCAATAATTCTTTAAAATATCCTTATTAAACAGGTGTTCTTTAGGGGGAATTCATTATGCAAGTTCAAGCTCAGCCACTTCTTTGGCAGTATTTTATCCATGCAGTAAAACAAGAAGTCAAACCTGCTTTAGGTTGTACTGAGCCAATCTCTTTAGCCTTAGCAGCAGCAAAAGCCGCTGCTTGCGTTGGTGGTACGGTCACTCGTGTCACCGCATTCGTTTCCCCTAACTTAATGAAAAATGGCATGGGAGTGACCGTACCGGGAACGGGCATGGTGGGTCTCCCAATTGCAGCGGCATTAGGTGCTGTTGGAGGGGATGCCGACGCTGGGCTAGAGGTATTAAAGTCAGCCTCAACGAGTGCCATTGAACGCAGTAAAAATATGTTGGCGCAGGGCCTTATTACTGTCGATATTAAGCATCCCTGTGATGATGTGATCTATTCAGAGGCAACGGTATTTACAGATAAAGGCTCAGCAACTGTCGTTATCGCGGGTACTCATACGCATGTCGTAAAAATGATCCATAACGACACTGTTATTTTTGATAGCACCCAACAAACGCAACAAAATGAATCCCCTGTGGATTGTGCTGCCGACGTGACACTTCCCCCTGTCACGGCCAAAGCTGTTTATCAATTTGCAACACAAGCGCCATTTGAAGATATCCGCTTTATTTTAGAAGCCGCACATTTAAATGATGCCCTGTCTCAGGAAGGGCTACGCCATGTTTATGGTCTGCATATTGGTAAAACGTTGCAATCTCAGCGAGATAGAGGCTTGCTGTCGAAAGATCTTATGTCAGAAATTATGATCAGAACATCGGCAGCTTCAGATGCACGTATGGGTGGAGCCGTATTACCCGCGATGAGTAATTCCGGCTCAGGTAACCAAGGTATAGCGGCGACAATGCCTGTTGTTGTCACTGCTGACTACTTACAATCAACAGAAGAGCAGTTAGCTCGCGCCTTAATGTTGTCACACTTAATGGCAATCTATATCCATAATCAACTGCCCGCCTTATCTGCGCTGTGTGCTGCAACAACAGCCGCAATGGGAGCTGCGGCGGGGATCGCTTGGTTGCTAGAATCACGTTATGAGGTTGTCGCAATGGCAATTAGCAGTATGATTGGCGATGTCAGTGGTATGATATGCGATGGTGCATCAAACAGTTGTGCGATGAAGGTTTCAACCAGCGCTAGCGCCGCCTATAAAGCCGTGTTAATGGCTCTCGACAACAGTTGTGTAAGAGGCTCTGATGGCATCGTGTCCGACGATGTAGACCAATCCATAGCTAACTTATGCGCTTTAGCTACCGGCTCTATGAGGCACACCGATGTTCAAATTATTGAAATAATGGCAGCAAAAGCTCGCTAACATAGTCAAAATTCAAGAAAAACAGGCCACTAATTATTCGTGGCCTGTTTTTTTTATGGCATCTAAAAATATTAAAAAAACAGATAAAAACAGTAGAAAATAACTAAGATAATTCTTACAATAATACTTAAATATGGGTTTGTAGATAATTTAGCTCAATGGAGGTCGAGCATAGTGCTGTTGCTCAATAAAATGTAGATGTTAACCAAATAATCGGTAATTTTTATTTAAACTTGGCATGTATGCAGTTGAGCGTTATTTAATATATTACAATCATTATTATTTCTTATTTATATGGCAAAAAACCAGAAACCTATAACTTATTGATAGTAATAATTTTTGATTTATTCATATTCATATTTTTTTATACTTTATTAATACTTTCTAACAATTCCCCGTTAAACATTTCTTTTTGTAACATGTTTATATAACAACTATTAATTGTTAATAATCTTAGTTGTTTATCTCGAATTGACACATAAAAACCAGGGTTATAAGCATATAATACTCAGTTATTGGTGCTCAAAAAGTATCAATAACCATTTATCGCATTGATTTTATTAGATTTATATTAATAGAACCATTACTCCATTTATGGGTTTTACTCGTATAATAAATAAATTCAGACTATCGGATATTTGATCTAAAAAAAAATAAGATTTATATTTGTTTTAGAAATAAGAATAAGCTCACATAAAAACATAACTTAAATAAGCAATACGTTTTAGCATATTGCTTGTTGGCTATAATTTATTAACTTTATCTACACAGAGGTTTTTAATGGAAAGTGAAGAATTGAGTATCGATAGTTTTTTTTCATCTATTTCATTAGCTATTGGTCGAACGTTGAAACGACTAAGGCAAAATCAAGGTTTAACTGGTGCCGATTTTGGTCGTTTAGTCAATCTTAGCCAACAGCAAATATCACGCTATGAGTGTGGCATTAATCATATTAATGTCAGCATGCTATTACTATTATTAGAAAAACTCGATATTACCGTTGGGGAATTTAATACTTTACTTATCGAAGAAATTAATTTAACCCCGATCAAAAATCACGTTGATTTAGATAGGATATTAAATGTTTGCAAAAATAATGGTGAGAAAACTGATCATTATGTAACTTCAAAATCTTCATTATTATTTGGCTAAATCGCATTTAATAAACTTTCAATCTCCTTTTTTCTCAGTCCCTTGCAGTCAAGGTGCCGCTGTTAGGATAGACACGTAAGTTAGCCCTGTTTGGCACCCTAGTGTATTTGCTAGTAAAAGTGGGTTAAAAAATCTTGTTATTATTGGTTATCTCAGTGGAGTAAGTCGTGTTTATTTCAACAGAACCAAGGCCGAACTAATAAAATGGCCAATAAAAACAACGATACTAAATTTAGTATCATTGATGGTGAACGTTATATCGCGATAGCATCACTAAAAGTATAATAGCAAATTAACGCTGGTTTTTCGTTTTTCTATCAACACAAGCCAATGGATCATTTAATTACTGATTCTTTATACTAATTCATAATAGAATAAAAATGAGTAAGGTCGATAATCTATAACCATTATTTTCGATTAGAGCACACTTTTACCCTTCCAAACCTAAAATTCCCCTTAAAATAAAGAATAAGTTTCCTTTTGAAATTATTAAAATTTAGTTTTGATATTTTTGTACCGTTCCTATGAGACAAAAAATTTAACCCATTTAATTTTGGTTAAGTTAATATCGGAACCAATGAAAAGCTATGATGTTAAGTTAAGATTCGTATGTTTATTATCGCCCCCTTCCCTTAGCAGTCAGGAAAGGGGTTATCGATATGTTTATAGCTCTTCATTATTCGTCTGGAGTTGTGCGAATTTTTGGCGTATTTCATTTTCTGGTAAATTAATCCCAATAAACACCAAAACACTGTGACGCGGCTCATTCTCTGCCCAATCGCTATCCCAATCAGCACTATATAAGCGTTGAACCCCTTGGAATAGTAGCCTTTTCGGCTCGTTTTTGATTGATAAAATCCCTTTATAACGCAATAAATTATCCGCAAATCCTAGCAGTAGAGACTCCATAACATCAGAGACCGCCATTAACTCAACAGGGTAATCAAATTCAACAACGATAGAATTCACTTCATTGTGCTGTTTAGGGGTAAAGCGGAAAGTGGGTTGATTCACTTTCAGTTGTGAATCGAGTAAAAAACCTTGAATATTAAACAGTAAATCGAGGTCAATCTCACCATGGGTCACGGGATAGATGGGTGCCCGTGCATTGATGCGCTGTAAGCGTTCAATTAAGCTTTCATGCTCAGGCTGAACATCCGTTTTCGTTAATAAGATCCGATCAGCATAGCCAATTTGTGCCTGCGCTATCGCAAAATCATCAAGTTGCTTATTTGCATGAACCGCATCCACCAATGTAATAATGCCATCCAATAAATAACGTTCACAAAGCACTTCATGAGAAAAAAAAGTTTGAGTGATAGGACCGGGATCTGCCATTCCTGTGCACTCAATCACTAAGCGATCAAAGTCGAGTTTCCCACTATCTAACCCATCAAGTAAATCGAGCAAAGCATTTTCCAACTCATTAGAGCGGCTACAACAAATACAACCATTACTCAATGTCGTTATTTGTGTCGCACGATCACCAATTAAGGCATTATCAATTGGCACTTCACCAAATTCATTTTCGATGACTGCGATTTTATGCCCATGATCTGCTTGAAGAATATGGCGTAGTAAGGTGGTTTTGCCCGCACCGAGAAAACCGGTCAAAATCGTGACAGAGATTGGTTTCATTGTATTCCTCATGACGTCATTAATTAACAGCAGCGAAATCCACCTTTACCGCTTCCACCATAGCGCGCATCTTGGCGCTCACGAAAAAACTCTTTATAAGTCATAATCGGTTTGTCTGGATGATTATCTTTCATGTGCTGTACATAGGTATCATAGTCAGGAATGCCTATCAACATACGTGCAGCCTGCCCTAAGTACTTACCTGTTTTGCCTAAACTTCCAAACATATGCTCTCCAATACAGATGCCCTACATCATGTTTACTCACAATGCAGGGCACCATTTTATACACTAAAGATTAGTGTGAAGATGAGGTTTTCACGCCCTCTTTAGGCACCGGTACATAAGGTGTTTCAGCATCGGTACGCTCTGGGTTTTTATACGCCTTCATCGCTGTTCTGATACCATAGAAAATAATACCGTAGACAACAACTAGGAATAGGATACTTAACCCTGCGTTTGTGTAGTTATTGATAATAATGTGATTCATGTCAGTGATTTGCTGAGCCGTTAAGTCAGCACCACCCGCCGCAATTTTCTCTTTATAAGACTTAGCTAAATAGAGGAAACCTTCGAGTTGAGGGTTATCACTAAACAGTTTCAAACCTAATGCCCAAGTTGTACAAATCAATAACCAAACCGCTGGTAACACAGTGACATAGATATATTTACTGCGTTTCATCTTAATTAAGACTACGGTGCTGAGCACCAAGGCAACTGCCGCCAGCATCTGGTTCGAAATACCAAACAGAGGCCATAGGCTCTTCACGCCGCCCAGTGGGTCAACCACGCCTTGGTACAATAAATATCCCCATAAACCAACGCATCCGGCTGTACCAATAATCCCAGCCAACAGTGAATCGGTTTTTTTCAGCACAGGTACAAAGTTACCCAATAAGTCTTGTAACATAAAACGACCTGAGCGCGTTCCTGCATCCAATGCAGTTAAGATAAACAGTGCTTCGAATAGGATACCAAAGTGATACCAGAAGCCCATATCAGCAGCAGGTATGATTTCATGGAATACATACGCGATACCTACCGCTAACGTCGGTGCTCCCCCTGCACGGTTCAATACGGAAGGCTCTCCGATATCTTTTGCCGTTTGCATAATTTGCTCAGGTGAAATCACAAAGCCCCATGAACTGACGGTTGCCGCAGCATGTGCCGTAACATCTTTCAGTTGTGCTAGGATTGCCGCACCGTCAGCACCACCAAGCTCATGCAGATTCGGCATAGTGATACCTAAAGCGGCTGGTGGAGTATTCATCGCAAAATAGAGGCCAGGTTCAATAATTGAAGCTGCAACTAGCGCCATGATCGCGACAAACGATTCCATTAACATCGCACCATAGCCGATATAGCGAGCATCTTTTTCGTTAGCCAACAACTTAGGCGTTGTCCCTGACGAAATTAAGGCATGGAAACCCGATACGGCACCACAAGCAATCGTAATAAATAAGAATGGGAACAGCGTGCCTTTCCAAACTGGGCCACTGCCATCAACGAACTGAGTGACCGCTGGCATTTTTAGCTCAGGATTTAAAATCACAATCCCAATCGCTAAACCGACAATCACACCGATTTTTAAGAAGGTAGCGAGATAGTCGCGAGGCGCCAGAATCAGCCAAACAGGTAATAATGCAGAGATAAACGCATAACCAACTAAAACATAAGTAATTGTAGTGTCTTTAAAGGTCAGTGCAGGACCCCAATATGGGTCATGAGCGATAACACCACCGAACCAAATCGACAAGATCAGTAACACAATACCAATGACCGAAACTTCCCCCACTCGTCCGGGTCGGATATAGCGCATGTAGATTCCCATAAACAGCGCAATCGGTACTGTTGAACATACCGTAAACACGCCCCATGGACTTTCTGCTAGTGCCTTAACCACGATCAACGCTAATACTGCAAGGATAATGATCATGATGAGGAAACAGCCGAAAAGCGCAATGGTTCCCGGAATAGGGCCAAGCTCTTCTTTGACGATTTCCCCTAATGATGCACCATTACGGCGAGAAGAGATAAATAGCACCATAAAGTCCTGTACTGCACCAGCCAGTACCACCCCAGCCAATAACCATAAGGTGCCTGGTAAGTAACCGACTTGTGCTGCTAAGACAGGCCCTACAAGTGGCCCTGCACCTGCGATTGCAGCAAAGTGGTGACCGAATAGAACGTTTCTATTTGTAGGAACATAGTTCAAGCCATCATTATTAATGACCGCGGGTGTCGCTCGCGTTTCATCGAGCTTCATCACTTTTTTCGCGATATACAAACTGTAATAACGATAAGCAATGAGATAAACCGCCACAGAAGCCACAACAATCCACAGCGCACTGATGTGTTCTCCGCGTCTAAGTGCAACCACACCTAGACAAATCGCACCGATAATCCCAAGGATCATCCAAGGAATGTGCTTTAAAATACCATTTTTGTTCATAAAACACCCTTCTGAGGTAAAACGAACTTCTCTTATGTTTTATTGACTTATCAATAACAAATCGATTCAAAGAACCGTTCTTTATCATTACTAAGTCTCTTTTTGGCAGTCGTTATCACC
The DNA here is from genome assembly GCF_028482435.1 of Providencia sp. PROV119. Taxonomy (NCBI): domain Bacteria; kingdom Pseudomonadati; phylum Pseudomonadota; class Gammaproteobacteria; order Enterobacterales; family Morganellaceae; genus Providencia; species Providencia sp. PROV119. Next base: position 51,668 of record NZ_JAMPQL010000007.1, on the reverse strand, counting down.
GTGCAATAAGAAAAAATTTGAGCTCTGCCATGGTCTCTATGGTAGAAAATATCTATTGGCGAATGTCTAAAGTCAGTGCGAGCGGTTGCATACAAAATTAAGCGGTCAGTTTTTCACTGCGAATGGTTTTATCGAAATGGCAAAGACGAAAAAAGTGTGATTAACTTAACAATAACAGTTGATTATCAATAAGTTAATCATATTAATGGAAATGGTATAAATGAAATGGTTTGTTAAATAAAACTCGAATAGTCGTAAAATCTCACGATGCAGGATGAGCGGTTATCCTATTTCCTTGCAGATCAATCCATACCCAATGGCCACCAACCCACCAGCTATGCTCACCATCCGTTTCCCGTTGGCAACCTATTCCTACATGTGCTTTCCCATTCTCAAAAGGGTAGGCGCAATCATAGTTTGCTTCAATCACGACCTTGCCTGTTTTTGCCTCAGCAAAACCAATTTTGTCACCTTGGCGGATACGATAAAGCCCATTTTTAGGCTCATCAGGCCAATTATCAAAATAATAAGGTCGATAGGCTTCATTGCCCTGTTGGTCGACCACAACTATTCCTTGATTAGGGAGATTTTTTAAACAAAAGCGATATGCAGAGTCGGCTTCAAAGCAATTTAATGTTTTTTCTGGTGCTTCTATCAATTGTGCAAATTGCTCATGTAGTGAATCAGCAAATAACATGCTCGGTAATACGCATAACAGCCCAATCAAACCTTGCTTCATCTTCGACTTCCTCACCCCAGTCAGTTGTATTAATGCAATATAGCGGATGCCACTAATATTCAAACTAAGAATACAGCGAAAATCAGCAAATACTCTAATAAAAAACAATCAGTTAATTAGCTCATTTACTTATTAATAATAAGAAAACCCCAAAAAACCTTAATAAATTAGATTTTTTTATCCTTTAAAAACAACAAAATACTAAAACACCGAGAAAAAAACACACAACTTTCATTTTGATACTCTTCACATAAACAACACATTATTCACACCTTAATAAGATAAAGAGTTATTGTTAATAACATGAAAATAAATTGTTATAGCAACGCTACTTTGATCAGGGGAATAACTGTATGAATAATGAAAACTATGATTACATCATTGTAGGAGCAGGTTCGGCTGGCTGCGTGCTTGCCGCACGGCTTATTAAAGAAACCCAGTCACGCGTTCTTTTGATTGAAGCCGGAGGAAGTGATGATCATCTGTATATTCGTATGCCAGCTGGGGTAGCTAAAATTATTGCCCAAAAAAGCTGGCCCTACGAAACGGAACCTGAACCACATGCAAATAATCGCAAGATGCAGATAGCACAAGGTAAAGTTCTCGGAGGCAGCAGTTCTGTGAATGGCATGATTTATATTCGAGGCCAAAAACAGGATTACGATAATTGGGCGCAAATCTATGGCTGTGATGGCTGGAGCTACCAAGATGTCCTACCTTGGTTTAAGAAAGCCGAACAAAATGAAAGTTTATCTGATAGCTATCATGGTACCGCAGGGCTGCTTCCTGTCAGTGAAAACCGTTATCGGCACCCTCTTTCTATGGCTTTTATCCGAGCCGCACAAGAGCAAGGGCTTCCTTATGTTAATGACCTTAATGGTGAAAGCCAACAAGGAGTCAGTTTTTATCAAACAACAACGAAAAATGGCGAAAGAGCAAGCACTTCAAAAACTTATCTTAAGAGTGTCGCACAAAGCGATAAACTTACAGTAAAGCTTAATAAACAAGTTAACCGTATTATTATCCGTGATGGTGTCGCTGTTGGGGTAAGCTATCAGGATAAAAATGGTGGTGAAGTCGATGTTTTCGCCCAAAAAGAGGTGATCATTTGTGCCGGCGCGATGGGCTCCGCGAAATTACTCATGCTCTCAGGTATCGGTCCTAAAGATCACCTCTCATCATTAGGGATTGAAACGGTCGCTGACCTTCCTGTCGGTAAAAACTTCCATGATCATCTTCATATGTCCATTAATGTCACAACCAAAGATCCTATTAGCCTCTTTGGCGCTGACAAAGGTATCCATGCTATAAAACATGGCTTTCAGTGGTTAGCTTTTCGTAGTGGATTATTAGCATCAAACGTACTTGAAGGTGCTGCATTTATTGATAGCTGTGGTCAAGGTCGCCCCGACGTACAAATTCACTTTTTACCCATACTTGATAGCTGGGATGATGTTCCCGGCGAGCCACTGCCCGCGACACATGGTTTCACATTAAAAGTGGGCTATTTACAACCTAAGTCGCGCGGTGAATTACTCTTGCGTAGCAAAGATCCACAAGCGCCACTAAAAATTCATGCCAACTATTTAGCCGCACCGGAAGATATGGAAGGCTGCAAACGTGCTGTCAAATTTGGGTTAAAAGTACTTGGGTCGGAGGCACTACAAGCGGTTAGTAAAGAGACATTAATGCCGCCAGCACAGGTTCAACATGATGAGGCAGCATTAGAGGAGTTTGTACGTAACTTTTGTAAAACCGTCTACCACCCTGTCGGCAGTTGTCGTATGGGAAAAGACACAGCAACTTCCGTGACCGATTTACGCTTACGTGTGCATGGCATTAAGCAACTTCGTGTCATTGATTGCTCTGTGATGCCAGAAATCCCAAGTGGTAACACCAACGCTCCAACAATCATGATTGCCGAGCGTGGCGCGGCAATGGTGATACAGGATAACCATTAACGCCAATGATCGCCCACTCACCCTAAGTGGGCGATCATGATACCATTACCCATTCACGGTTATGGTTGCCGCTGCCTTCTTCGCCTTATTTAACGCATGATCGATAGAATCTGCAATCGCCAAGGCAACACCTAAGCGGCGAGTTCCGGCAATTTCAGGTTTACCAAATAAGCGTAATTGAATATCCGAATCTAACGCTTGCCCTAACCCCGAAAAAACAACATCACGACTAGACAATTCAGGAAGGATCACCGCCGATGCACTTGGCCCATATTGACGGATTGCCCCGATAGGTAGCCCCAAGAAAGCACGCACATGAAGGGCAAATTCAGATAAGTTTTGTGAAATTAAGGTCACCATACCTGTATCATGAGGCCGAGGCGAAACTTCATTAAAAATGATCTCATCACCACATACAAATAGTTCCACACCAAATAAGCCATACCCACCTAATGCAGTCACAATTTTGGCAGCGGCCGCTTGTGCATTTTCCAATGCCTTTTCACTCATTTGTTGTGGTTGCCATGATTCTCGATAATCCCCTTTTTCTTGGCGGTGCCCAATAGGCGCACAAAAATGAATACCATCAACGGCATTAATGGTGAGCATCGTGATTTCAAAATCAAAATGGATCATTTTTTCAACGATCACACGCCCCTGACCAGTACGTCCACCTTCTTGCGAATAGTGCCATGCTGCTTTGAGATCCTGTTCGCCGCGCATAACACTTTGGCCTTTACCCGAAGAGCTCATTACTGGTTTGACTATACAAGGGAAGCCAATCTCTTTAGCTGCGGTCACAAAATCCGCTTCAGTCTCAACAAAACGATAATCTGAGGTCGGTAAGCCTAATTCTTCTGCCGCAAGCCGGCGGATCCCTTCACGATTCATGGTTAAATAAACCGCATTAGCAGAAGGCACCACTTTTTGCCCTTGTTGCTCCAATTCCACTAAGGTCTTGGTCGCAATCGCTTCAATTTCCGGCACGATAAAATCAGGTTTTTCTTTCTCAACAAGTTGGCGAATTGCCTCTCCATCTAGCATGTTAACGGTATAACTACGGTGAGCAACATGCATGGCGGGCGCATGGTCATAACGATCAACCGCAATAACTTCAATGCCCAAACGCTGGCACTCAATCGCCACTTCTTTCCCGAGCTCTCCTGAACCGAGCAGCATCACTTTTGTTGCAGAAGGACAAAGCGCTGTACCTAATTTATTCATGATGGATAACCTTGTATAAAAAAGCTGATTTCATGGACAAGATTATATACGCAATCGTTTGCTTAAACCATAAGAGATCGTATTTCACTTCATTTATCGCAATATTCGCTTAGCATTTCTAACGCTTATCACGACCTGTTACATAAGGGACACGTTTGTGATATTCGTTGTAGCGCTTATGCAGCAAGGCAATAATACAGCACAGTAATCCTAACCAAATCAATGAGAAACTAACCCCTTTCACCCAATCAAATAGTTCATTAAATAAGAATACAGCTAATAAGAATTGGATCGTTGGTTCAATATATTGGGCAAGCCCTATTACGGTTAATGTTGTGCGTTTTATCGCCGCAGTGAAAAACAGTAATGGAATAATTGTCACCGGAGCCGCAAGCATATACAGCAGCTTGATTTGCCAATCCCCCGCCTCGACAGCACTCGTGCCATTAGCGGATAGCCACCATGTGATCCCAATGGCGACAGGCAATAGCCACATCGCCTCAACAAAAAGGGAAGTGATAACATCAAAACGAATAAATTTGCGGATCAAACCATAGACGGCAAAAGCACTTCCCATCACAAGGGCAAGTAGAGGCAATTCACCATACTGCCAGATTTGGAAACAGACACCGGAAAAAATCAGCAATACCGCCATTTTCTCGGCTAAAACTAGCCGTTCATGTAAAAATACGACCCCAAGTAAAATAGAAAACAGTGGATTAATAAAATAACCTAGGCTGGCAGCAAGTACTTGCCCATGGGTTAATGCATAAGTGAATGCCCCCCATGATATCGCCATAATAGATGAACTAAACAAACATAAAATAATTGAGCGTTTATCTGCCCATACTTGTTGCCAAAGCGTTTTATTTTTAATCAGTAAGCGAATGGCTAATAAAAAGGGGATCGACCAAATTACACGTTGGGCAAGTAGCTCTAAAGGTTCAGCGCCGGGCAACAAACGGTAAAAAAGCGGTGTGATCCCCCATAAAATATAAGAAAAGATAGCCAATGCTACCCCTGATCTCAGTAACATAATTAACCCAAAATTGATGTTTTCTTAAATAAAATTTCACTATAAATATCATACACTTTTATTTATCAATTTGAATTAATTAACATCACTATTCGCATCCGTAAAGCCCTTCTCAACGTTCGCGAATATGTAATGGTGGTTGCTGGTGAATAAATGCCGTTAGCTCTTGCTGGGATGGCGCTGCACTGATTGCCCCTTTACGTGTTGTCGCTAATGCACCACAAGCTGTTGCTTGTGTAATGACTTTCATTAAATCGTCATCATTATCACTCACTCCAAATTGGGCGATGGCCGCAAGCAATCCAGCCATAAAAGCATCACCAGCCCCCGTCGTATCAACACTTTCGACACGATATGCGCTAATGCCGATTTGATGAGTATGGGTTAATACCAAGCAGCCCTTCGCTCCCTGAGTGACAACTTTCAAACGGGCAGGATAATTCTTGAGTTTCTCTATTGCCCTATCCAATGTCACCTCCTCAACAAGCCACAATAACTCATCTTCCGAGAGTTTCAGTATGTCTGCCTGATAAGCAAATTCATCGACCTTGGTATGCATTTCAATAGGATCCGACCACATTTGAGGTCGAATATTAATATCAAAACTGAGTAATCCCCCCGCTTGCTGAATTTTATCAATTGCTTCATTTAATGATGCGCGGCAAACTGGATGAACAAGCGCTAACGAACAAAAATGCAGTATATCTTTTTCAAAACGCGGTAAATTTTTGTTACTGAGAAATTGATCTGCCGAAGGTGAAACTAAAAAGGAAAACTCACGTTCACCGTTTTCATGTAAAGACACTAACACCGTACTCGTGCGATACCGCTCATCAAATTCCATCGCGCTAGTATCAACACCGATATCAAATAACGTCTTTTGCATAAAATGACCAAAAGCATCTTCGCCTACGCGCCCAATAAAACCACTTGGTATCCCTAATTTTGCAACACCAGCAGCGACATTCACAGGAGCCCCACCAGCACAGGCTTCATATTGCATACTGTGCAGAGGAATTAAATCAACGACCGCATCACCTAAAGACCAAACTTTCATATTCACCCCATTCGAAGATTGAATGACTCGACATACAATTATTACATTAACACAAATTAGTACTGGAAAACCCAGATTGTTAACGTTAACATTTAAAGCTTAGAGTATAAATAAAAGACAATATTAACGCACGTGTTATATCGCCTCATCCTATTTATGGATCAATGTGTATTACCTAATCTTTTTAACAATAAGCACTGATAAACAATCGGTACACGTAAAGGAGCTATGATGAAACAACGTATTGAACAAGCATCGATAGCGCTTGAAACAGCGAGACAATCTCTAAACAAGCAATTTTATCCTGAATATCATCTTGCCTCTTATGCGGGTTGGTTAAATGATCCAAATGGGCTTGTTTATCATAATGGTCTATACCATGCTTTTTACCAACATCATCCCTACAGTTCAGATTGGGGACCAATGCATTGGGGGCATGCTACGAGTCAAGATATGCTCCACTGGTCACATCAACCTATCGCCCTCGCACCGGGTAATGACTATGATCGCGACGGTTGTTTTTCAGGCTCTGCGGTCAGTCATCATGGAAAACTATACTTATTTTACACCGGTCATATTTGGTTATCCGATGAAGGGGATGACAGCGAGATCTATCAAGCGCAGTGCCTTGCAGTGAGTGAAGATGGCATACATTTTGAGAAAAAAGGTGTCCTTATCCCTCCACCTGAAGGTTATATGCACTTCCGTGACCCAAAAGTTTGGTATCAAGATTCCCGTTGGTGGATGGTCGTTGGTGCAAGAGACCATTTAAATCAGGGGCAAATTCTCCTCTTTAGCACAGAGGATCTACTTAATTGGCCTAGTGAATACCAAGTTTTGGCTAAAACAGAAGATAAAAATGTTTATATGTGGGAATGCCCTGATTTTTTCCCTTTAGGCGAACAGTTTGTCACATTATTTTCCCCTCAAGGCAAAAAACCATCGGGTCATCAGTATCGAAACCGTTTCCAAAATGGCTATCTTGTGGGTCATTGGTCACCGCAACAGCCTTATGAAATAACTCACCATTTTACCGAAATCGATTTTGGTCATGACTTTTATGCGCCGCAAACTTTCTTATCTAAAGATGGACGGCGTATAGCGATTGCTTGGATGGATATGTGGGAAAGCCATATGCCATCAAAACCTCACGGTTGGTCAGGCTGCTTTACCATCCCAAGAGAGCTAACCTTGAACAACCAAGGTAAAATACGGGTAAACCCAATTAAAGAGCTGACATCGTTACGGCAAGAAGCTATTGAGATCACACCTTGTGTGTTAGAAAAAAATAGTGTGATTAAAATGTATGATGATGCCAAAGCCTGTGAAATTGAGTTAATTTGGGATTTACAGAACAGCCTGGCTGAAAAATTCGGTTTTTGGATTGGTAATGGTGCTCAATTCTTCATTGATGGGCAGACACAAACCTTAATGCTCACCCGCCACTATCCAGAATATGTTATTAGTGATTACCGCTGTGCGCCGTTACCACAAACCCAGTATCTCAAAATACGTGCTTTTATTGATAAATCTAGCATTGAAGTTTTTATCAATGAGGGGGAAATGTGTTTTACCAGCCGAATTTATCCGCAAGAAGGGGAGCGAGTTTTAACTTTATTTGCCATAAACCAGAAAGCCAAATTAATAAAGGCGACATTATGGCCACTGCATAAAGCGGTCGAATAACCACTTTTTAAGGATCGCGAATAAACCGTGATCCTTTCATTAAATTGATGAGCGCTCCAGAAGGTCACAAGAAACATACTGTGTACCTTCAATTTTTCGTTGTTCAATAATATGTAATGCTGCCTCCTGCCCTAGCTGATAGTGAGGCAGCACAACCGTACTCAATGGTGGATAAAACAGCTCCCCAACCGCAATCATATTGTCATACCCCAATACGGCAACATCTTTAGGTATACGCAGCCCTTTGCTCAGCAAAACCTGATACGCTAAAAAAGCGATACGATCATTACCACATACCACAACATCAAAATCAGGTTTACCACTTTCACAATGCCTATTAATAAGGTCGATCACATCCAGATAATGTTCATCACCAAGCGCTAAGTGATATTGTTTTAATGCCTCTTGTGGTAATCCAGCCGACTTCCATGAAGATTCAACCGCTTCTCTACGGGTCTGTCCTGCTAATGTTTCTTTTGGAATATACAAACACAAAGGGCGTCGATAACCTTTTTCAATCAATTTGCACATTGCATGATACTGCCCGTGGTAATCATCAGGGATATAGGCAGGAAAATTCTGCTGTGGGTCAATACAGTTTGCCAATACAAGAGGATAAGTATGTAGCCCTTCTGGTATCGATACTTCTCTTAGCCCCATTGTTGTGTAAATGATACCATCCGGCCGCTGCGACAATAATTGTCGTACAGCACGCTCATTATCATCATTTGATGTGATATTGACCACAAAACTACTCCAACCAAACTGCCTTGCGGTCTGTTCTATTGAAAGAATAATTTCAACTGAGTAAGGTGTTGTAGCCGTATCAAGCGCAAGTACACCAACCGTGGATATTTTCGACCCCTTCCCACGAATTTTTCGAGCGGAAAAATCAGGAACATAGTTAAGTGTTTGAATGGCTTGCTGCACCTGTTTTAGGGTATCAGGTTTCAGAAGCTCAGGGTTATTGATGGCTCTTGAGACTGTCATCAATGAAACATTAGCAAGTCGAGCCACATCTTTTAAAGAAGCCATTACGTGTTTTCACTCAGCCATATAATAACGAATGAAAATTCTAACATGATAAGGATAAAAATCACCTACAGGAGTGATTAAATATATTTGTGATTATTACAAATGAAACTATACTAAATCTAGTATTAGAGCTTTTTATGACTACTATTTTACGATATTATCATTCCATTACATAAAAAAATTTTATAACATATCTAAAATATATAGTGAGATAAACAAAGTATACGTGTTTCTACTTACCATATAGTAAGATATTTATTATTTTTTACTTAATGACACAAACGTTAACCATTAACCCTACTTTTATATTAAATTTACCTAGTCGCGAAATATAATATAAATTAAGGTCGTTAAAGGTCCGTAAATACATTAATAATAAATCTAAAAAATTAGCAAGAAAATATTACCATTAGCTTACGTAGCAATCTGGCTCAACGTATTTTTCAAATTTTATATGAATATCAAATCAGTGTAACAGGAGTATGGTGATGAATAACACCATTCACGTAATCATAGAAAATGATAATGTCATTAAGAATAAACTGAAACTAATGATGGAATCTTTTGGTTTCAATTTTAAGTTCTATAATGATGAAGATTTATTTACAAGTAATTATACGTACCCTCAAGAAGAAGGAGCAAAAGAGTGTGTATTAATATTCCTAAACAGTGAAAATAATCATATTGGCAGATTGAATAATATCAATGGTTCATTAGGTATCATCCCTTTTATTATCCTATCAGAAAAGCCATCTGTAGAGCTTTGCCGTGAAAGTTTCAAATCCGGCGCATTTGATTTCTTTTCATTTCCATTTAAAGATTCGGATATCGCGCATGCTGTCAGCCATGCTATGGAATTGTTTGCTAATGAGCATTCTGAGCTCAAGAAATACAATAAATTAGCAGATAAATTTGATCGTCTTTCCAATCGAGAAAAAGAGATCATGGATATGATCCTAGAAGGTAACACGAGTAAGGAAACTGCTGAAAAATTAGCACTTTCGCCAAGAACGGTTGAAGTTCATCGCTCAAATATTTATACAAAACTCGGCATAAAATCGTTACCGCAATTAATACAAGAGTATGAATATATAAATACTTACTCTAGAAATTTATGACATCATTGATTATCAATGCACATTGTCGATAATATTAATTTAGCTATTTAGCTTTAATTAATTAAAAAATTTAACCATTAATATATTTTTATTTTGAATATTAAGGTTTTTACAGTTTTAATTGCTATAGGCCATTTTCATGGCTAGATTAGTTAATGTTCTGGGCTGCCACATGTAAACTTGCAGTGTGTCAGCCTCCTTCGCCGATATCGTTAATGTTACTTAAGTGAATTATTATTTTCACCGTGAAATAATTTCGCATATTAGTTTTAAGTTATTTCACTTATCTCCCTCTTTCATATAAATAACCGCCTAGGTGCACTCAACTTTTCTTTTAAATTTAAGTTACTCTCCGTTAAATCCTATTCTCTAAAAATGCTCTTAATCTAAAAAAAACGGTTCAAAACTGACATCCAAGTATCAATGATTAGTCAATAATAATGCCGTTACTTCATTTTTCTTTAATTTTTGTATCAGTAAGCTGACACCATGAAAATTTCAGGAAAAGGGAGCAAACGTTTTTAAGTCTCGATCCTTGCCACACAGCAAACATCCACGAGCATTGGCTGGTTTATTTGCGCTTCCGCTAATATTTTACACTTTTATTGCTCAATAACAGCCGAGGCGCTCTCTTTTTGCCGTAAAATTCCCTATTATCAAACGATACGATTGAACGCCACACTTTGGTAAAGGAGAAGGATATGATTGGTCTCATTATTGTTTCTCATAGTAAATTGCTCGCTGATGGGTTGCATCAACTTGCAGCGCAAATGCAAAACAAACAAAAGTGTCACATCATCACCGCGGCAGGTGTTGATGATGAAACTCACCCTATCGGCACAGATGCGGTGAAAGTGATGGAGGCAATCGAAAGTTTATCCGATGCCGAGCATATCATTTTATTAATGGACTTAGGCAGTGCACTACTCAGTGCAGAAACGGCACTTGATCTCATCGATCCAGATTTGGCAGAAAAGGTTCATTTATGTAGCGCCCCTTTAGTGGAAGGCGCCATAGCGATTACGGCCGCCGCATCGGGTGGAGCTTCAATTGATGAAATATTAAATGAAGCTCAACAAGCTTTACAGGCAAAACAGCAACAGCTAAATGACACCGTCACTACCACTGAGAATGAAAAAGACAAACATACTCATTTTTCAGAGCAGGCATTAACAACCCAATGGGTGGTCAAGAATCCTTCGGGCCTACATATCCGCCCAGCGGCAAAATTAGCAACGTTGCTTTCTGGTTTTACAGCCACACTAGAATTACGTCATGGTGAAAAACGCGCGGATGCGAAAAGCATGAACCAAATTGCGTTATTACAGGTGCGTCAAGGTGACAAAATTACATTGGTTGCAGAAGGAGTAGATAGCCAAAATGCCATCGATGCTTTTAATCAGCTTGCCCAACACAATTTTGGAGATAACATCGCAACAACGGACAGCAAAACCTTTGTAGGGAAAACGGCCTATGTACCAATCGTAGCAGGGTTAGCTCATCACCACGCTCCAAACACTGAACCTTGCATTTCGTCTTATCAAACAAGTGAAAACGAAACCCGTAGGGCCACCAAAGCAATTGAACAGTTAAAAACGCACTTAGATTCTCTCGCTAATACACTGAACGAACAATATGGTGAAGAGATTGCCAATATTTTTCGAGGACATCGCTTATTATTAGAAGATGATGAACTTGTAGAATCAATCACACAAAGCATCGAAAATGAACGCAATACTGCCTATGACGCGATTTCCAACATATTCAACAATATGTCAAAACAGTATCAGCAACTAGACGATGAGTATTTACAAGCTCGATTTATTGATATTGAAGACTTAAAAAATCAGTTACTTATGTCAATATCATCTGTCGCACAGCCATCATGTGCTTTCACCGAGCCTACGATTATTTTAAGTGGTAACTTAGGCCCCTCTGAACTACTTCGCTACAGAAATACAAACGTAGTGGGTGTTGCTCTGGCAAATGGTTCCCCTTATTCCCATACCTGTATTATTGCGGCAAAAATGGGGCTACCGATATTAACGGATCTTGGCGACAACATTCACCAAATAGCTGAACAAACAAAATTACAATTATCTATTGAGACTCGCTCATTAATAGTGACGTCATAAATGGTGAAACGGTGAGCTTCAACTACCACCACTGACAATTTCTGATAGATTCAACATAGGCCGCCGTAAAAATATACGGCGGTTTGTGTAACGACTCGAAAGGCTTTTATATCTCTTGATGATAACCATCAATTACAACCATTTTTTGCTCATTGTTTTTCATGCATAATGAGCCCGCTTTGAGTTAGTTACTTATATTCCTTAATATTAATGTCGTATTGCTTTAGTTTTCGCCAAAGCGTTGTTCTCCCCATATTCAAGACTTGATGCATCTCTTGGACCTTTCCACCACAAAGCCTTGCCGCTTCGATAATTGCCGCTTTTTCGACTTCCTGAATACTCAGCTCTCGGCGCTCTGTAGGTTGATGTTTTTCAAAAACCAACTCTTGCAAACATAAGTGACGCTTTATTTTCTCACTGATTTCACGACCAACAGCGTTTGCTAAGGCAAGTAGAATAGTGCTGTCAACCGTTTGAGAAGCAAACGCAACGATGGCAATTAATGCTCTATTTTCACAATAAATAGGGGCGAGATAATAAAAGGTTCCCTGTAACTTAACAGGATGAGTAAATAAGCTAAATAACGCTTCCTGAGTTGTACAATTTGATAATACGTTGGTAATAGCCAATGGTGCTGTCAGCATCTCACTTAACCACAACGTTTTTCCATTAGGCTCAATAAGTGAAGCATCGATAGTCATATCATTGATAGGAGCCAATCCGTTTTCGATAGCAAGACTGGCAAAATGAATTAACAACTCTGAAGAAATCGCCTTCGCCACTTCTTTTGATTTGGGAGAAATTACTGGAGATGATAAATCAATAGACATAGCCATCCTTATACATCCGTAAGTCATTCTCAAATTATGTCAATTTTTCATGAAATTTTAATATCACAAATCAAATAATACATGAATAGTTTTTTATCCTTTGATCTAGGACAATAACATTGATTATATCGAAATTAGATACTAATAATGCGGCTAAAAAAAGCCTGCTCGTTCAATTATTGAGCAGGCTTTTGTCTATTATCTTTTCACTTGGTGGTTATTCAGAGACAATTGAACCCCAGAGATCATACTCATCAGCATGCTCAATCAGCACATTAACAATGTCACCTGGCTTCACGTCAAATTCACCATTTAAATAAACCATACCATCAATTTCTGGGGCATCCGCCATACTACGACCAATTGCACCTTCATCATCGACTTCATCAATGATAACAGGCAATTTGCGCCCAATTTTTTCTTGCAACCTTTCTGTTGAAATTTGTTGTTGCAACTGCATAAAACGATGATAGCGCTCCTCTTTAACTTCTTCAGGAACCTGATCGGCTAGCTCGTTCGCTTTCGCGCCTTCAACTGGACTATATTTAAAGCAGCCAACGCGATCAAGGCGCGCTTCTTGTAAGAAGTCGAGTAACATTTGGAAATCTTCTTCCGTTTCCCCTGGGAAGCCCACAATAAAAGTAGAGCGTAAAGTTAATTCAGGGCAAATTTCACGCCAGCGTTTAATACGCTCAAGTGTTCTTTCGACCGCACCAGGGCGTTTCATGAGTTTTAGAATTTTTGGGCTAGCATGCTGCAATGGAATATCCAAATAAGGAAGAACTTTCCCTTCCGCCATCAATGGGATTACCTCATCAACATGTGGGTATGGGTAGACATAATGTAAGCGAACCCACACACCAAGTGACGCTAATTGCTCACATAAGCCAACCATACTGGTTTTAACGGGTTTACCTTCCCAAAAGCCTGTACGATGTTTGACATCAACACCATAAGCGGAAGTATCTTGTGAGATCACCAGTAGCTCTTTAACGCCTGATTCAACTAAGCGTTTTGCTTCATTTAGTACATCCCCAATGGCGCGACTATCTAAGTCACCACGCATGGATGGAATAATGCAGAATGTACAACGGTGATTACAACCTTCCGATATCTTCAAATAGGCATAATGTTTTGGCGTTAATTTAACACCTTGCTCAGGAACTAAGCTCAAAAAAGGATCATGTTCTGGTTTTGGCACATAATGATGAACATGATTGAGTACTTGCTCATAACTATGAGGGCCTGTAATTTCGAGTACTTTTGGGTGTACTTCGCGGATTTGGTTTTCTTTAGCCCCAAGACACCCTGTCACAATCACTTTGCCATTTTCATTTAATGCTTCACCAATCGCTTCAAGAGACTCTTGAACGGCACTATCAATAAAGCCACAAGTATTCACAATGACCAAATCAGCATCATCATAACTTGGTACAACTTGATAGCCATCTGTGCGTAGTTCAGTCAAGATACGTTCTGAATCGACAAGATTTTTTGGGCAGCCAAGTGAAACAAAACCAATTTTTGGCACCGGATTAGTATTTTGCGACATAACTCACTTCTTTTATTGTTTTAAAAAATGGGCTGGATTTTACCTGAAGTATAGTAAAAATTGTACAAATTTTTAGCTATGAACATTGATTAGATTAAGCCATTTACCTCTTAAGGATTTTACCGCTATAAAATAGACATTATTAATACATCGTTATTTATTAGCTATCAAATTTGACTTATGTTACCCTCTTCGATTCCATTAAAAAGAGTTGATGCTAAATACTGTTCGTTAAAATATGAAGAAAAATAAGAGCAAGAATAAGAAAAGCAACAGACGTAGAAATAACCATAGCTACAACAGCAATACTTTCAGTATAGATAGCATGAGTAACGACAATAGTATCAGTAACAACAATAACCCTTATGTTATCTTCGAAACGATAATTTACCCATTACCAAATGAACTAAAACGCCCTATAGAACCCGTAATTGGCCATGGTAATCAAGCAGTTATTTATTTTTTATGGCTATTTTTTGCATTGCTATTTGCATTTACTTCTCTCATTTTATGGGAAGTTATCTTGGGAAAGTTACTTTTTATTACTATTGAGGCCATACTATTAGTTTCATTTTATGCTCTACTAAAACGATTAAGTAAAACTGTTGGTTATTTTTCTGTAGATAACGACGGATTTCGTATTATTAATACCCTATATCCAAACGGGAACATTGAAATACTCTGGGAAACTATTTGCTCTGAGTATATTGTGCATATTAAAACAGGCGGTAGAAATCGGCCTGACTATCTTGTTTTTCAATATAAAAATGCCTCAAATGAGCGTAAAGAATATAAATTCCCCCTCGAAAACTGGCTTAACTATTCACTTTTCTCTCCAATAGAAAAAAGGAAGTGGATGCTCAAGGCGGTCCTTAAAGGACTTGCGAGAACTCCTGATATAAAAATCAATCAAAGTGTATTTACTAAACTCGATGTAAACCCAAAAACCTTTGAATTTGCACCATCAAAGAGAAGGGTAGAAAATATAGAGGCCATTATTATCTCAATCATAATTTTAGGTCTTTCCTTTATATTATGGACATTTTTGTCCATAAACCTACCATTTTCATGGGCTTTAGGTTTGTTATTAGCTTCAGTTATCCCGATATTTATTGGATTGACTTTATTTATTAGTTGGCTTTATCCAGAAACTGTAAACAATATTAGCTATACCAATACAGATACCGATACCGATACCGATAACGTTAATAAATAATCACCTTAGCTGTCGCACTTTCCTCATTTGGTCTACCTAATGAAACGAATATAAACCATAAAGCCGAAAGCTATTCCCTATCAACTCTCGGCTTAAAAAACACTAACGATTTATTGAACGAGCAATACGTGAATAAGTATGCCGAACACCTCGGATCACAATACCATAATTTAAAATATTCTCTGGTAATGCAATACCGTTATAGCCCGAATCGCCGATATGATGCAGATCTGTTCCTGCCATTTTACACATCAGCGCAATTTGGCGAATGGTTTGTATATCCGCCCCTTCTTGCGATGTCCCAATTGCCGTCATCGTTAATACCCCTTGTGAATGACAATAAGCCACCATTTTTTGCACAAATTCGGCTGAGATCCCCGGCACCGTTCCAGGGGCTGGTAATAAAATCACATCTGCACCGCTATCAATAAAACTACGAATATCCGTCTCGGTAATTAACTGCTCAGCAGATTCATTTAACAC
The DNA here is from genome assembly GCF_028482435.1 of Providencia sp. PROV119. Lineage (NCBI taxonomy): Bacteria > Pseudomonadati > Pseudomonadota > Gammaproteobacteria > Enterobacterales > Morganellaceae > Providencia > Providencia sp. PROV119. The sequence goes on along the minus strand of NZ_JAMPQL010000007.1, from coordinate 35,596 downwards.
CCCCGCAGCATGCATTTTGCCCGTGACCAAGATAATATTTTCACCCACAGCCGCTTTAAGCTCTTTTAGGCTTAAATTAATTTCATGATTGGTGACGCCATTGCCTGGATTTCCCGTTAATACAATAATATCCACTCCCATCTCTTTTAATTTGATGGCATTTTTTACCGTAGCTAATCGCCCTTCAGATATTTTCCACTGCGCATCTTGATGAGGATTATTAAAACCTGCGGGAACAGGCTCTAGATTCACGCCGATAGCTCGGCCAGTAAGGCGTTTTAACGTGCGGATGATCTCTGTTTGAGGTGTATTATCAGGAAGCCCTTGAACAACGGGATTATCCACATCAAAAATGTTTAATAGTAAAATGTCAGCACCTTGACTCGCTGCAAGTTCAGCATTTGTCACATTCATTAAAACAGGTTGAATAGTGCCAATAGTCTCAGAAACCACTAGGCGCCCTTCACTTCCTTTAATCGCTTCTAATAATGCCTTTTTATTCATATGCAGTATTTCAGAAGCCGTACAATCAAGATAACGTTTTTGCATACTTTACACCTTTATATATTCGTGGGGTGATAATAAACAAACTCTGTTCAATTCATCGTGACATAAAATCAATAAGCTGATTATATTCGATATAACAAGATATTTTTTAAAGAATAATAACTTTCTTACTGTAATTATTTTTTTAAAACTTTTCATGTATTTGGCGTTAAATGAAATTTTCAGCTTAAACTTTAACTTGAATAGCAGTAATAATAATGATTATAATTGCGCTTCCTATAATAAAATAATGGTAAGGACAAAATGATGAAACTCGCTTATCAAGCTGCTGTTTCGGGTTTAGCTCTATTCTCTGTGGCTGCTTTTGCTCAAGAATACCCTTTAGGCCAGCCCGTCATTAAAAATGGAATGGAAATCCAAGGTGTTTATCTACAGCCTATCACAATGGATACCGAAGAAGGACAACATGCAATGTCCCACCTTCCGGCCGATAAAGCAGATATCCATTTAGAAGCAGATATTCATGCGGTTGAAGATAACCCGAATGGTTTTGCTGAAGGTGATTGGATCCCATATCTCAGCATCGAATACACAGTAACTAAACTTGGTGACAAACCCCAAACCCAAACGGGTACTTTCATGCCAATGGTCGCAAGTGATGGGCCTCACTATGGCGAAAACATCAAGTTAGATGGTAATGGTAAATACAAGGTAACCTACAAAATTTATCCACCATCCTACAACAAACAAGTTGCCTTTGGTCGTCATATCGATAAAGAAACAGGCGTTGCTCCTTGGTTCAAACCTTTCGAAGTTTCATGGGAGTTTGACTATGCGGGCGTCGGCCGTAAAGGCAGCTACTAACCTACGAATCAATACTCTAAATCATTCGGGATGCAGCTAAGTGAAATGAATGTATCACAAGGATCATACAAACCTTTATGAACTGTGCGCATCAGCATCACTAATATCGCTGTTATTTAAACTTGAATATCGCGAGTGTATAGGGTTTAAGGGCTAGCCGCTGCTTAATTGCTGCGAATAGCCCTTTTACTTTTATTAAAGGTCACTTTTGTTGAGCTAAATGAAGATGAGAACACTACTAAGCCTTACTCTGCTTCTTTTTTCAGTGCTAATACCGAATACGGTTTTCGCAGCAGAAAAATTTACCGTCGAACTCGAAATGAAAAATGGTGACTTGATCCCACGAGTCCTCGAGGTTCCTGCAAAAACTATTATTCGGATCAAAATCACCAATACAGGCACTGAACCTGCAGAGTTTGAAAGCACCCAATTACGCAAAGAAAAAGTGCTCGCTCCGGGGGCTAGCTCTGTTGTCGTCATTGCACCTCTAAAACCAGGAAGTTACACCTTTTTTGATGATTTTCACCTGTCTCACCCAAAAGGTGAGATCATAGCGAAGTAGTAGGATAATTTATGGGGCAAGTTCTGTTTGTTGTATGGCGTGAAAGCTTTGAAGCGCTACTCGTTATCGGCATTATCTATGCGTGGATCAAACACCACCCAGATGCACGAAATGGAATGCGTTTTTTATGGACTGGGGTTGCCCTCGGTCTTCTCATTTCCATTTTGTTAGCATTACTCATTTATGGCGTATTTAATATTCTTGATGATACAGGGCAATCCCTGTTTATGATCTTTATGGAATTCCTTGCGTGTATATTAATCGTCCAAATGGTCTATTGGATGAATAAGCATGGTCGTTCCTTAAAATCCGAAATTGAATCCGGTATTAGCCGAAATGCAGAGCGCCATAATTGGTGGGGAGCAGCACTCATCATCGCTATTGCTATCGCTCGAGAAGGTAGTGAGATCGTTGTTTTCCTATCTAGCTTTATCATGTCATTAAATGCAGAAAATGCTTCAGGATTTGCTTTAGAAGTCGCAGGTGGCGTATTAATTGCAGGCCTAACATTATATGCCTTCTTGCTTACTAACCGTTTTATTTCATGGAAGCTGTTCTTTAAAATCACCGGCGTGGTCTTACTCTTTCTTGCTTTATCGCTACTACTCAAAGGGGTTGAAGAGAGCGCAAACTTATTAATTGAATATGATTATGCTATTCCTGAGTTTTTAATTTACCCAGCATGGGATACGACAGCACTATTAGATGATTCAAATATTGTAGGTAATTTTATCTCTTCGTTCTTCGCTTACCGCTCACAACCAATTTGGCTAAGTGTGATTACATTTGTCATTTATTGGATAGTCGTTATCGCGCTGTTTTCTCGGAGTAAAAAACATGCGTAATGCTAAAACACTAAAGTCTATGTTTCTATGCGGTATGGTTTTAGTCATAGCAATACCCACTACTGTATCAGCAAAAGCATTAAGATCCCCTGTACAAACAGGGGATGACATAATTATCGCTAAAGGTGATATTCCCACCCCTGAGAAATATCATTCCGCCATTACAAATTATTTAAGTTATACAACGGAACAATTAGGCAAAATGGTTTCTCAACTGGAAACCTTGAACAAAAGTTTAAAAAAAGGCGACCTCAAAACCGCTGAACAAGCCTATATTCAGGCACATCAATATTACGAATCTGTTCGCCCAATTATTATATTGTTTGGTAATACTGACAGAACCATTAATGCTAGGGCTGACTACTTTCTTGATAAAGAAAAAGATTACCGTTTCACTGGTTTCCATCTTATTGAATATCAATTATTTGACCGTAAAGACAGTAAAGCGGCACTCGCTGCAACCGATGAGCTACTGCTAAAAGCCCGGGATCTTCAAAAACGCGTAGCGACTGAACGTGTTGAGATACCTAAATTAGTGCAAGCGTCAGCCGATTTTATTGAGATGATCCTTGAAACTAAATTGGCTGGCAAAGAGAATATCTATAGCCAATCTGATTTGAGCGATATAGCAGCAAACCTGCAAGGCTCACAACACGTTATTAAAGTGCTGACCCCTTTTATCGCTCCCAACGTGCTCCAACGTATCCAAAATAATTATCAAAAGGCCAATGAGATCATGAAGCCTTATCAATTGCCCTCGGGGATTTACCAGCCTTATAACCAGTTGAGCAAAAAAGACATGATGGCACTTTATTCCGTATTAACGCAGCAAGCTGAAGACCTCGCACAGCTCAGATATCAGCTCAGTGTTGATGTATATTATAAATATTGAGGTAACAAGCCATGAAGGCTAAATTACAAAACGATTCTACAACTGTCAGCTTATCTCGGCGCAATGCATTAAAAACATTAGCTGTTGGTAGTTTTATTGCAGCGGCTCCTACATTTGCGGCTAACACGCGCCAAAATGCCTGTTTGTCGTCCTATGATAAGACGATCCCTTTTGAAGGCTTACACCAAGCGGGTGTTTTAACGCCTGAACAGAAAAATGCCTCATTTGTTGCATTTAATGTCACCGTTGAATCACTCGATAAACTACAGAAGCTATTCGAAATACTGACAAAAAGAATTGCGTATCTAACGCAGGTACAAGCAGCACCTAAAACTCCTAATGACCGTATGCCGCCGGCTGAATCAGGGATTTTAGGAACTCACATTCAGCCAGATGCTTTAACTGTCACGGTTTCTCTGGGTCAGAGCTTATTTGATACACGATTTGGGTTAGATAAAATCAAACCTCGCTATCTTGTTGAAATGACCAGTTTTCCAAATGATAGGCTAGAGCAAAAGTGGTGTGGCGGTGATATCACATTACAAATTTGTGCGAATAGTCAAGAAAGCGTCATTTATGCGTTACGCGATATTTTAAGGCATACATCCCCTTTTATGTTCCCACTGTGGAAAATAGATGGTTTCTTACCTTCTCGTGATATTGACAGCCAATCAACGCCAATCAATTTATTTGGGTTTAAAGATGGCACAGGCAATGCCCCTGCCAATGATAACCAATTAATGAATGAACTTATTTGGGTTACCGAAGGAGGAAAAGAGCCTAGTTGGTGTACTGGCGGCACCTATCAAGCAGTACGACTCATCCGTTTTAATCTTGAATTTTGGGATAGAACCCCGCTTGAAGACCAAGAGAATGATTTCGGTCGCCATAAAGATACAGGGGCACCTATCGGTATGAAGCAAGAACATGATGACCCTCAATTTGACAAAGATCCTCATGGGGACCGCGTATTATTCGACTCCCACATGCGCCGTGCCGAACCTCGTAACCCTGAGCGTTATACCGCAAAACTAAGGCGCCGTAGCTACAGCTACTCACTTGGTTTAACCCCTAATGGGTTACTTGATATGGGGCTTATCTTCGTTTCATACCAAAAAAATCTTAAAACAGGTTTTATTGATACTCAAAAACGGCTTAATGGTGAGCCACTTGAACGCTATATTAAACCTTTTGGGGGTGGCTACTATTTTGTATTGCCAGGTGTACAAACAGCCCAAGACTACCTAGCTCAAGGTATGTTTGAAGCCGCCAAAAAAGCTTAATCGATTTAATTTTTGCGGGATCGCGCATTGCCTTCCCGCACTTGAATATTCTACTAAACATCATCACCCCCTCTTTTCCCTTCTAATAGCCACATTTAAAAACAATCACAAAATCAATAAATTAAATAAATCAACATCATCCACACTTAATTCGCAATAAAAAATAATGTGACTCGTATCATTTAATACGATAACCGTGTTGGACTTCATAGATTGATTTATGCTCAAAATGGCATTCACTATTACGAATAATAAGGGATCTCTATGATTAACAAACTTACGTCTGCTATCGTCATATCCTCACTTATTTACTCATTACCAAGCGGAGCACAATCATTATCTGAATTACCGCTCATGCCTTGGCCACAGCAAGTTGAAGTAAAAAATGCCGATGGAAAATGGGTATTAAATAATACGCTAGATATTTATGTAGAAGGCGATGATTTAGGTGATGCAACCCGTCGTTGGCGTGAAAGAATAGAGACCCAAACAGGCTGGCAATTAACACCACACCAAGCAAACAACACTCAAGCCCCGATAAAAATTTTTATCGAGAAAAAAGTACCTGAATTGCCATCTCTACAAATGGACGAAAGTTATCAAATCACAACAGATAACCATGGCGCCACGATCAAAGCGGCAACCCGATTTGGTGCAATGCGAGCGATGGAAACATTATTACAATTGATACAAACAGATGGGGAAAATACGTTTATCCCACTGCTTACAATTAAAGACAGTCCGCGTTTTGCTTGGCGCGGTGTGATGCTTGATTCTTCACGACATTTTTTACCAATCAATGATATCTTGCGCCAAATTGATGGTATGGCAGCCGCTAAGTTAAACGTTTTTCATTGGCACCTAACCGATGACCAAGGTTGGCGTTTTGAGTCACTTAGCTACCCTAAATTACAACAGCTAGCCAGTGATGGCCAATACTATACTCAAGATCAAATGCGCCAAGTTGTCGCCTATGCCAAAGAAAGAGGAATTCGGGTGGTGCCTGAAATTGATTTCCCTGGTCATGCCTCAGCTATTGCTGTTGCCTACCCTGAGCTTATGAGCGCAGCTGGCCCTTACCAAATGGAACGTCACTGGGGGGTGCATCAGCCTCTACTTAATCCAACCCAAGAAAATGTGTACCAATTTACAGATAGCTTAATTAACGAGTTGACCACTATCTTCCCAGATGAATATATCCATATTGGCGGAGATGAGGTTGACCCAACCCAATGGAAAAACAATCCAGCTATTCAGGAGTTTATGCAAAAAAACAACCTGAAAGATACCCATGCACTACAGGCTTATTTCAATCAACGGCTTGAACAAATCCTCACAAAACATAACCGTAAAATGGTCGGCTGGGATGAAATTCAACACCCTTCACTATCAAAAAATATTGTTATTCAGTCGTGGCAAGGACAAGATTCTTTAGGCGATAGCGCTCAAGAAGGATTTAAAGGTTTACTTTCAACCGGTTTCTATCTCGACCAATCTCAAAGTGCGGCATACCATTATCGAAATGAGATACTACCTCAGCCACTTACTGTAGAGACAAATGTTAAACAGGGTGAACAATCGCAAAGTTGGCAATTTGAAATCGAAAGGTTAAAAGGTAGCCCCGTCAAAGGCAGTTTTACATTAATAAAGGGGTCAAATGGATGGCGTGGATTTATTGATTTTGCAGGTAAATCACGTCGAGAAATTAATAAGATTGAGTGGTTTTCGCCTAAACAAGTCAGTTTCTCAGTGGACACTTGGATGGGAGAAACTCGTCCTGTTGTTACTTTTACGGATGATAAATTAAGCGGTTATACCATAATAGGTAATGCTCGCTATCCAACGACAGGAACCCACTTAACAGCCATTCCCGAAGGAATTGCGCCAACCACGCCCGACAATAATAAAATGACCAATATTCTCGGCGGGGAAATTGCGTTATGGGCTGAAAATATTCGTGCTCCCATCATTGATACTAAGCTATGGCCACGTGCTTTTGCCGTATCCGAGCGCCTATGGTCTGCAAAAGATGTCAATAATGAGAATGACATGTATCGTCGCCTAAACGCAACAGATGCTTGGTCAACCATTTCGGTGGGTTTACAGCAGCATGCACAAACGGCCCGTGAATTTACACGTTTAGCAAATGGCGTTGAAATTGAGCCTTTGATGATCCTCTCTGAGTCTGTAGAGCCTGCACATTACTATACTCGCCATCATCTTAAGTGGAGAGAAAACCAATATCATCAATATGAACCTCTTAACCGATTTGTCGATGCTTTACCGGCCGAAAGTATGCAAGCAAGAGCCTTCCGCCAGCATATTGACGCATTAATCGCTAAACCGAATGATACAGCGGCAGCACAATGGTTAGAGCAGAGATTAAAACGTTGGCAAGATAATATTCCACAAGTCCAGCGTCTTATTAAACAGAATGCTAACTTAGTTAGGTTAACGCCTGTTACCGAGAATGTGGAACAATTGACGGTGATTGGTTTAGAACTGATTAAGCATTATACGACAGGTGAGCCGTTAGCCGAGAGCCGTAAAGCAGCTATTTTGCAGCAGTTAGAAAAAAGCTCAGGTTTGCAAGATGAAGTTGTCATTGCAATTGTCGAACCACTAGAAAAACTACTCCGACACATCCCGACAACAGGTCAATAGTTACAGTCAATCCCCCCTTTAGTTAAACTCAAGTATTCGACTTTTGGGGGGAATATAATCGGTATAAAGAGTTTTAATAGTTGGAAAATCAGTCACTGTTTGTTTATGCTATTCTTTTACCTTAAGTTAAACTTACTTTAATGATATCGCCACTTTTTCAGGTATGTTTTTCATTCGCTATTTTCTCGATGATAAAGCCAGACAAGCAATAACACTTATTAATCCCATATTGAATTATTGCTTTTATGCTCTGAACTAAAATTCGTTAGATTTTAATATCTTTATATAACATAGCGATACCTACCTCACGTGCTGATTAGGGAATAAGGATTAGATGAAAAAAACGATTTTTCTCCTTTTTTTGGGGATGCTTCCAGTAGTCGTTAGTGCCGCAAGTTGTGAAGTACCAGATAATGATTTATGTATAAAAATCGAACAGGGAAATGCAACTGCTCAATACAGATTAGGTACTATGTATCAATATGGAGAAGGAGTTATACAGGATTATCAGAAGGCTAGACAGTGGTATGAGAAAGCAGCAAAACAGAACAATGCAGATGCTCAATATAAGCTTGGTGTGATGTTTAGTCATGGTTGGGGTGGGGAGCAAGATGATCAGCAAGCGCGGCTATGGTACCTGAAATCGGCCCAACAAGGAAATTCTAGCGCTCAAAGCAACTTGGGGGTGATGTTCTATCTTGGAGAAGGAGTTGAGCAGGATTACCAGCAAGCGTTACGGTGGTATTTGAAATCTGCCGAACAGAATAATAGTGCAGCTCAGAATAATCTTGGCGTGTTGTACCAGTATGGAAATGGTGTTGAACAGGATTACCAGCAGGCGCTACAGTGGTACCAGAAAGGTGCAGAACAAGACAATGAATTGGCTCAATTCAATCTAGCACAAATGTATGATAAAGGATTAGGAGTTAGACAGAGCAAATCAACTGCTAAAATTTGGTATAGCAAGTCGTGCGATAACGGTAATCAAGATGGGTGTAAAAGAGTTCTAGAACTAAAAGATATCAGTGAACAATAAATAGGGAGAGCCATTGCCGACACTGTAAATAATTCGGTGTATTTGCCTTTTATTAAATGTGGCCGTTTAGGCGGTCACCGAACTCAATAATAAAACGACTCATTGCCTGTTTCCAGTTTTGAATTGGCATACTCCATTTTTTAGAGGCCGATTCAATCGCTAAATAAATCACTTTCTGTGCAGAGTCTTGGTTTCCAGTCATTTGCTAATGCACTCATTTATCTACGCCTGTTGGCCATGTAACTAGGCAATTGTCACATGTTTCTTTTATTGCTTTTAGCGGGATTGTAACTTTTCCCCAAACCTCTCGTGGCCTGACCGCTTGGGTAAATCGGATATTTTCTGGCTTAACCCCTTGGCGGATCAACGAGTCTGCTGCTGATGCCTCAGCACAAGCACCAACAGTATTTTTACAAAATGTTGTATATTCACCTATTTTAACACCAAGTTGTTTCTCAACATAAATTACAGTGTTCTTGCCCAGCATTTCAGCTGAAATTTTACCATCGCTGTCTCAAAAACAGGGAAGACTTCTTCATTTGGTTTGGGCACCCTTTCGGTTTATTTTTACTTCCTATCTACCGTATTCTTTATATGATCAGCCATTGATATCAAGTTGTCAGAGCCCTCATGTAAAAATGTCCCATTTAGGATCATGTGAACCGCATGAAATTTGAATTCAGGAAAATAAACCTGTTTTCATGTTTTAACGTTTAGCCCATACACCCCGTGCTGTTGATAATTTTCAATCCATCACCAAGTCGTATCATGATTACGTTTAAATCTTTTATCGAGTATTTTAACCCCTCTCACCATTTAGGTAGGCCTGAATAATTTCAAGTTTAAACTCTAGAGTATGTTTTAACATAGAAAAGCACCCTTCAAATTAGACTAAAAGCGTCTCACTTTTGGGGTGCAGTTCAATATTGAGGGATTAGTTTATCAGTAAATCTACTCTTCCATTACACTACTTATTTGTGCGCTCCATCGCGTCAGTTTCAACCTCTTTTTTCCATTCCTCTGATATTGGTGCAGCATTTTTCTTCGACTCAACGGCATTATTAATCGCTTTATATGCTTTGTCGTAACCGGTTTTATCTTGCACATATCCAGTTGCTTTAGAGCGACTAATACCAATACTATCGGCAGCAGTGATCGCATCAATATTGGCGCCAAGGAAGATAAAGTCCCATTTATCCTCCATTTCTGCCGATTTGATCATAGATTTAATTTTCGATTGACTATATTTGTGGCTACTATTTTCTTCACCATCAGTAATGATAACGAATAAAACGTTATTATTTTTTGTTATCTTCCGGTTTTCTTGCATTTTGCTAATGGTGTCACCAACCGCATCTAATAGTGCAGTATTACTGCCAACCTGATAATCTTCTAAAGTTAAATTTGGTACTTTATCGATAGGCTCTCTATTGTGTAAGAGGGTTGTTTTATCATTGAACAGCACTGTCGTAATAAAGACCTCCCCTTTTTTATTACGATTTTCTGTTAACACACGATTAAAGCCGCCAATCGTATCAGATTCAAAACCTGACATTGAACCACTTTTATCCAGTATAAATACAAGGTCTAAGACTTCAGGCTGTGTTTTTTCTACAACGATCGATTTGCCGTTTGCTATTGAAGAAAACATCAAAAAGATAGAAGCAAACGTAATACCAAGAAATGGCTTTAATATTGCCTTCATATTATTATTCCTATGCAGATGATCTTATTTGATAATAGCTATCATCCGTTTATCACAATCATTTCACATAAGAATTCTCTGGTTAGTTTGCAGGCAGATTCTTAAAAAGAAAAGGAGACAAAATCCCCCAATAATTGATTACCCAACGATTGGGGGGATTTTATAAATACAATCTTTTTTTGATTATTTAAAATTTATTATTATTTTTCCCAAATACCATAACCTCTCAATTCACCAACCTGATGAACAAAATTATTGTATTGCTCGTTATCTGAAACTGAATTAGATGCCGAGTTATTAGCATGAGCTTTCACTAATTCGATACTGAGCTGGTGAAATTGTTGATTTAATTTTTCATGGATAGCAGTATCATTGGTTTCTTTCAGTTGTTTTAGTAAATTCACCAATTCTTCGGCTATTGACTGAACCGATTGATCCGTAAAGTCTGCTGTTGGTAGCTCATAACTAAAGGCCATATTGATGGAGTCATGCAGGGCATCTCCCGGCATATTAGGCTGTAAATCTTCACCATATTCATTGGCAATATATTCAATTAATTCAGCCTTATCAAAACACTTTGACTTAATATTGCCGTCTAATTTTTGATCATGTGTCGTGATTGATTCAGGGAAAGGCTCTCCCAATAAATAGCTACACTTAAATAAATTAGCATCAATGACAAACGCATTTGCGCTTCTTACTGCCATATTGACATCATGGCCGTTGATAGTTACGTTATAAGTGGTCGGTTTGAAACGATCAGCTTTACCTTCAACAACATAAGCCTCTGAAAGGGTATAATAAACAAGGTTATTTGGGTTAATAATCCCCCCGTTATTGTTGTCAAAAACCATAAACGAAAATAATTCACCTTGGCTGTTTTCTAACGTATGTTTACCCGATGCAAGTTGAATAATGCCTCTTTGCCCTGGTAGCACATTATAATCGTTATTATCGACCTTAAATGAAATATTATCGTTTGTTGGATTACTATAATAAAACTCACCTTTATGGCTCATTGGATCAAAATCATCACAAGCAGATACAGCAAACATCGCAATAGCTAGCAATCCACTTTTACATATTGTTTTCATTATCTATTTTTCTCACTATTGGTGTGTGTATTATCATTTTCTAATAGAAAAATATTAGCATATTAAAAATAGAAACATATTTTAAACTAAGCTAAACCGCCTACCTTCTTCATAATATTTATAGCACTTATATTCAATATTTATCTTATTTAGAATAAGTCGCCAATATGATGAATATTGTCTGATATTTACTATGGTTAATAGCGGCAATTTGTCAATGATGCTATCTTGTCGAATTATCAACGGATGAAACGATGAAAAATAACTTAAGGGAAACAAATGATAATTCGTTTATCAAAATCACTCTGTGTTTGTGCTATAGCCTTATTCATTTCATTTACTGCCTTTAATAATTTAACCGATTACAACACAAATTTTTTATTTGTACAGCATGTCCTAACAATGGATGCAATATTCCCTAATGCAAATGTGAAGTATCGGGCTATCAATTCACCGCCCTTTCACCATCTTGTCTATATCACTATTATTAGTATTGAAATTATTGCGGCTCTCATTTGTTGGTGGGGAGCTTTCATCTTATTTAAAAATATCAACAAAAATGCTGTGGCTTTTAATCAAAGCAAAAAATGGGCAATTATCGGATTAACACTGGCATTCTTATTATGGCAAGTCGCATTTATGTCTATTGGGGGTGAATGGTTTGCAATGTGGATGTCAAAACAATGGAACGGTATACCCAATGCATTCCGTTTCTTTATTACCATTTTGTTGGTACTCATGTATGTCACGGCTCGTGACAGCGATGATGAAAAACCGCATGAGTAATTAAAAAGCAGCTTATGCTTTCAGTGTCTTAAGCAGCACTGTAAATGCGGATTCTACCATTGGTGTTAAGATTTGGCTGGTTCGCATCAAAGACACCGTGCGAGTCAATGCCGGTTGCTGTAACTGCAAAACCATTAAGTCAGGGTCGCGTAAATGTACGGTATAAAGGTGAGGAAGAATAGCAATCGCCAATTTAGAACGGACTAAGCCATATAGCGTTTCAATGTAATCAACTTGATAACGAATATTGGGCTTTAAGCGGTGGCTTTCCAATGTGGCTAACACTAAACGTTGGATGTTGCCTTTAGAAAACACCGCAATATCGCGATTATTAAGCATTTTCCAAGGTAAATGGAAGCCTCCCGCTAATACATCTTCTCGATGTACGACTGCGACAAAAGGGTCATCTTGTAACGTAAACAGTTGTAACTCTCTAGGGACTGAGCTGTCTAATACACCAACCCCAAAATCAATCTCATTATTCATTAATTGAGAAACTAATGAATCATTGGTTTTATCGTAAAACTCCACATTCAGCCGAGGAAAGTGCAAATTAAGTTGTGTCGGCACATCAGGAAAAAGTAGTGAACTCACGGAAGGCACCAAGCCAATACGCAACGTGCCGTCTCCGCCTTCGTCAATTATCTGTTGAATATCACTAAAAGCACGGTGTGAAACACTCAGTATACGTTCAGCATGCGGTAAAATAGCAGCACCAAGCTCTGTTAGCGTTACAGAGGAAGCGGTTCGATTAACTAGTTTTCCTCCAATCACACTTTCAATTTGACGTAATGCACTACTCAACGCAGGTTGACTAATGGCTAGTCGGCTCGCTGTATCAGTAAAATGCCTTAAATGTGCCAAAGTCACAAAATATTGTATCTGTTTTAACGTCAATGCAGGCAGGCGCTGCCATGGTTCACTCATGTTCTCTATTCACACTCTATTTTATGATAAGGCGTTGTTATAACCCTCTAATTAACCATACAAAGCCTAACCTAGCCTTAATGTTCTTATTCACCATTATAACCCTTTCTTATGATCTGATAAGTTTTATCATCTTGGCAAACGTTTGCGTAACTCATAAAGTAGCAGCAAAGGATCATTTATTGATGGTATTTTATGAGCGAAACCAACTACAGCAGACGCAGAGCAGTGCAAGCAGCAAAAGGTGAAATCCCTTTTGACCTGCTTCTCACACAGGCCAATATTGTCGACATGGTTACTGGCGAGATCCGTGCCGCCGATATTGGTATTGTCGATTCACTCATTGCGAGTGTCCACCCAACAGGAAGCCGAAGTGATGCCAAGGAAATCCATGACCTTAACGGGTATTTTATTTCACCAGGGCTGATTGACACACATGTTCACTTAGAAAGCTCCCATCTTCCTCCCGTGCGTTACGCCGAAATAGTGCTAACACAAGGAACCACCGCGGTATTTTGGGATCCCCATGAATTGGCTAATGTATTAGGCTTGGAAGGTGTCCGTTATGCGATTGAAGCAAGCCGCAATTTACCGCTGCATGTCATGGTAGCTGCCCCCTCCTCTGTTCCCTCAACACCAGGCCTTGAAATGTCAGGAGCCGACTTTGCCGGAAAAGAAATGTCAACCATGTTAAGTTGGCCAGAGGTCCATGGTGTTGCAGAAGTGATGGATATGTTCGGCGTTCTTCATGGTAGTGAACGAATGGAGGAGATTTTAAACGCGGGGCTTACGTCGGGGAAACTCATTGAAGGCCATGCTAGAGGGTTAAAAGGAGCCGATTTACAAGCCTACCTCGCTGCTGGCGTGACATCTGATCATGAGCTTACCTCAGCAGAAGATGCTTTAGAGAAATTGCGAGCTGGTTTAACACTCGAAATTCGTGGCTCTCACCCTTATCTATTGCCAGACATCGTCGCTGAGTTGCAAAAGCTACCTCATCTCTCATCACAAATCACCGTATGCACCGATGATGTTCCACCTGATATTTTAATCGAAAAAGGGGGGATCATTGCCCTACTGAATCTATTAATTGAGCATGGTATGCAAGCGACAGATGTACTCCGTTTTGCAACCTTAAATGCAGCCATTCGCTTACAACGTCACGATCTGGGGTTAATTGCCGCAGGGCGTCGCGCTGATTTGGTGGTCTTTGATTCACTCAAAAAATTACAAGCACACCGCGTGTATGTTGCAGGTCAGCAAATTTCCGAAGATGGAAAACTATTTAAATCACTAGCCACAGATCAAACCGTTTTACCACCTAGAGATACCATGTGTCTGTCACCTATCACAGCCGCTGATTGCACATTACAAATTGATAATATTATTAATGGCAGTGCTCGATTACGCCATATTCGAGGAGCTCGCTTCACACAATGGGGTGAAATTGATGTGCAAATTACCGATGGCAAAGTTCAAATACCGAATGGCTTTAGCTTGATCCGCGTACAACATCGCCATGGACGCCATGATGCCAAGCCACAAATTGCACTATTAGAAGGCTGGGGTGAATTACGCGGTGCTATCGCAACCAGCTACTCACATGATTCTCACAATTTAGTTGTACTAGGTCGTGATGCAGAAGATATGGCACACGCGGCTAATTTGCTTATCGAAAGTGGCGGTGGTATGGCTTTAGTTCAAAACGGTAAAGTCCTCGCTCACGTTGCGATGCCAATTGCTGGCATGCTATCCGATCTGCCTGCAAAACAGCTTGCCGAACAGTTTCGTCAATTACGAGAGCTTAGCAGTGAAATAGCCGATTGGGAGCCGCCTTATCGTGTTTTTAAAGCTATTGAAGGCACCTGTCTTGCCTGTAATGCAGGCCCTCATTTGACTGACCTAGGGTTGACTGACGGTACAACGCGACAAATTGTTGATCCCGTGATTCAAACCAGTAAACACTCGCACAATCACAATAATTAATAATAATGATAGGAGAGCCAATTTATGGCTGACAATATGATTAATGTGCCAACATCAGGGAGTTGGCTAGAAAAACGTTTTGCATTGCGCGCTCGAGGGAGCACCGTCAGAACAGAGTTCTTAGCAGGGGTAACAGGTTTTCTTGCTGCCGCTTATTTGTTAGTTGTGATCCCCGGGCTGCTCGCCGCTGGGGGAATGGATAAAGGTGCCGCAACAACAGGCACGATCATTGTTTTTGTGCTGGCGAGTCTGCTAATGGCTTTCTATGCCAACCTTCCTTTCGTCGTTGGACCAGGCATTGGCGGCTCTGTACTGGTAGGTATCACACTTGCAGGTAGCGAAGGGATTAACTGGCAAATTGGTTTGGGCATAGCTTGTTGGTCAGGCATTTTATTCTTCCTGCTCACTAAATTTGGTTTACGCGAAGTTGTCACTCGCTCGGTTCCTCAATCGATCAAACTTGGGCTAACCGCCTCTATCGGTTTATTTGTTGCCGTTCTCGGTTTTCGAAATGCAGGTTTAGTACTTGCTAACCCTAAAACCAACGCCTTGATGTTAGGTGATTTTTTATCACCGGGGGCATTAGTGGCTTTGGCTGGTTTCTTTGTCGCCATCGCCTTGCAAGCACGACGTATACCCGGAGCTATTTTATGGGCAATTTTATTTGCCACCGTTATAGGTATTCCTTTTGGGGTCACAAAATTACCCGATAGCTTTATTGGTATTCCTCATTCAGTAGGCCCTGTATTCGGAGAGGTTGACTTAATTGGCGCCTTAAACATCGCCTTCTTACCCTTTTTATTTGTATTTTTTGCCGCTGAATTTTTCTCGACGATGGGCACGACACTGGCTGTCGGTGGTGAAGCGGGGTTACTTGATAAAGAAGGCAATATGCCGAACATTAACCGCCCATTTATCGTTGGCTCAATTGCAGCCGCACTCGGCCCATGGGTAGGCATTCCTGCGGCAACCGCTTTAATTGAGTCTTCAGCGGCTGCGGAAGCCGGCGGTAAAACGGGACTTACGGCTCTTGCAGCGGCCTTTATGTTCCTATTAATGCTACTGTTTACACCAATTGCTTTAATGATCCCAGCGCAAGCCACCGCGCCTGCATTAATTTTGATTGGACTAAATATGTTCAGTGGACTACGTAAAGTTGACCTTGCAAACTTTACGGATGGTTTACCTGTTTTAATGATGGTGATGATCACATTGATCGCCAATAGTTTCGGTACGGGTATTGCAGGTGGCCTACTGTTCTATATTCTGATTAAAGCTGTTGCAGGGAAATGGAGAGAGATCCCTATCAGCTTATGGGTATTAGCTGTACCACTCGTCTACTATTTTTCTACGCTGGTCAAACACTGATCATATAAGCACCCAACAACTGTTGGGTGCTTTCCCATTAATCAACCTTAATTGAAAAGCAATTACAGCCACAGTGAAAACGCACAATTTGAGGTTGTTTAGGCTGTTTACCTTGACGCTTACTGATTGAATTTTCAATTTCAACCGCACGCTTAATTTCATTGATTTCGAGCCGTGACAGACGCTTATTATTCCCTGTTGCACTTCGAATACGTTCATTCCCTAATTTTTCACCGGACATTGCAATTTCCTTTTCTCAACTCGCATTGATCGCACTTATTAGCACCACCAATAAAACCTGTAAGTTATTTTGTCTCACTGACGACCATTTGTGAAGGGGCGCCAATCGGTACATAGTCATCAACAAACACCAATTCCCCTGTATTCGGTTCAACCTTAAAACGGGTAATATTGTCACTACGTTGGTTCATAACATATAAATATTGACCGTCTGGAGACAATGTTAATGTTCTTGGGTAATCCCCTCGTGTCCATGTTTGCGATACTTTGCTGAGTGAACCCTCTTCATTAATACTAAAATGTGCAACACTATTGTGTAAACGATTTCCAACATAGAGATGTTTACCATCTTGGCTCTCTACAATACCCGAAATAAAATTTGTGCCTTTATAATTTTCAGGTAACGTCGAAACTGTCGCCTTCTCTTTTAAAGTACCTTTTTGTTTATCAAATTGATATTCAGTCAATGTTGATGCTTCTTCATTAACCAACCAAACTCTGTCTCCTAATTTAGAAAAAACAAAATGGCGAGGGCCAGCACCTTTTGATGATGCCATAATGTATGGGGGATCATTTGCAATTAATTTTCCATTCTTTCCATCAAAGCGATATTGATAGATGCGGTCAAGACCGAGATCTGTGGTAAACACATATTCCCCTGAAGGGTCGGTTGCTATCATGTGAGCATGAGGCCCGTTATGATCACTGATTGCAAAGCTCCCCTCAACTGCCGCTTCAGGATAGGCGGCTCCAGCAGGACCATCATGTTGAATAACTTCACTTGCAGGTAATAGACCGCCATCATCTCGAATAGGAAGCACCGACACAGCACCACTATGGTAATTCGCAACCAATAAGTAGCGCCCATCTGGGGTTATCGATAAATAAACAGGGCCATCCCCTCCAGATGAAACATTATTTATCGCCTGTAACTCCCCATTATCCTTAACCTGCCATGCATGAACCGTTCCCTTTTCTGTTTCACTCCCTGCATACAGCACTTTACCATTTTTTGATAAAACCAATTGTGCAGCATTTGTAAGTGGAGCGGCTAAAACTTTACGGCTTAATTGCCCCGTTTGATTATCGATATCAAAACGATATATTCCTTCACCATTAGGGCTATAAGTTCCAACCCACGCAAATTGAGGAGCGGCTACCAAAGAAGTACTCGCAAACATAAATGACGCCGCCCAGATAGATAACTTATTTGCCATGATAAATTTTCCTAGTTAAATAACAATACACGCTCATATCTTGGTATATGACCGAATATGAGTATTAAACTTAACCACTACATTGGTAGAATAGAAAAATCATCTATGACTGTGCAGCCACATTATTTCCATTTTCTCGTGGAAATAATCTACTAACTAGCGTTATCCATTTCCACTTAGCTGGTGTTACACATTAACAACTGGCTTTGTTGATAAAATTGAATTTTAAAATCAATCTGGATAGATAATTTAACTTTAGTATGTATTTTTATTTTTGAGATAAGCGTCGCGCTATTGAACAAAAATCATCATTATTTAATCATCAATAACAGTCTGTATTTCACCTAGATTTTATTGAATTGGCGAAAACCGATAATTAATATTATCGGTTAATCTCATTTAATTAAGCACTGCATGGGCTTCAATTTCAATCAGCCACTCTGGCAATGATAACCCCGTAACGATCACCCAAGATGATGCTGGTGGCGCCGAGGTAAACTTTTCTTTTAGTGCCTGAGATATCGCATTTTGCTCTTCATCACTATCACAACCTTGCTTAATATAAATCCGCAGCATAACAACATCATTCAGCGTTCCGTGGGCTTCTTTAAGGACATACTCGATATTTTTAATTGCTTGAATGGTTTGCTCATAAATACCACCAGCCACGGTTTGTTGATTCGCATCAACACCAACTTGCCCAGAGAGAAAAAGCTGCCGAGTACCTGTAGTTTCAATAGCTTGACTAAATCCATACTGCAATGAATTAAAAACAGATGAAGGATTAATTGATTTTTTTGACATATTATCTCATTTTAAAATAATCGTATTTTGAATAAAATACCTTTTCATATTTAAACAAAGCTTGAACAAACTAGTTTTCAGTGTTAGTAAATTGGCACAAAATATTCTATTTCAATTTCTTTTATTGGTAATTCTACATTTTCTTTATTATTAATATATTTTTCAATATCCACCCCTTCACGACGAAGTAGCCCTAGAGAAGGCAAAGAATAAAGATAAAGATTTAAGCTAAAATCACGGTATTCAGCCAAAGAGCCTTTAAATGAAAATTTTGCGTATTTTCCACTAGGCAAATAAATTTCTTTAAACTGGTTGTGATCAACAATTGGATCTATTGCTTTTAAGCCAATCTGGTATTTCACTTGCACCATGTGTGATCTTTTCTCTGTTTTCTGATAATTGATCAACACATAGCATTCTTTTATTTTTAAATTTGTCGCCTTAAAAAAATCATCCCAAAAACTTCCCCTAATATTTTCATGCAATAATCCAACCTCATCTAATGAAGATAGATACTGATACTCTTTAATATGCAAAGTATACTGTTCACACTCAACAATTTGAGGGATTGCTAAATAATCAATATCGAAATTGATAGGTGGCTGCATTGCCTCCAATTCCCATAATTTATTACGCCGATAATAACTTGGTGTAACCTTAAAAATGTACTTAAATCGACGTGTAAAAGATTGTTGGGAATCAAATTGATATTTTAATGCGATCTCAAGGATAGTTTTTTTCGTCAACCTCAACTCAACAGCCGCTTTCGTCAAACGACGAGCACGAATATAGCTAGCCAGTGTGACCCCTGTTACTTTTTTGAACAGCCGCTGAAAATACCACTTGGTATAACCCGCTTTATTCGCCACATCATCAAGCAGTAAAGACTGATCTAAATTATGTTCAATCCATAATAGAACATCTTTGATAACCGTTGTATGAAACTGCTTATCATCATATCTTAATTGGATGTTATTAGCTTTATTTTGATAGCGAGAATGCTGTTCAATATACATAAAATAACCTAAATGTTCTTAAGATTGTCACGACCACATCATCATGATACCATAAACATACTGACGGTATGTTATTTTAGATCTATCATGGAAAATAAAAATCATCAACAAGAAAATTTTAAGAGTACCTATCAATCACTGGTTAACTCAGCACGAATATTGTTTGTTGAAAAAGGCTATCAAGCTGTTTCAATAGATGAGATCTCGGGAAAAGCATTGGTGACCAAAGGTGCCTTTTATCATCACTTTAAAAATAAAAAACAATTACTCAGTGCCTGTTATAAGCAGCAATTAATTATGATTGATGCCTACATCACAACAAAAACTGATTTAACAAATGGTTAGTCTGCCTTAGAAAGTATATTTGAACATTATCTTGATTATATTATTGATAATAATAAAAACCTTATCCCTATCCAAGAAGTGATGCCTATCATTGGTTGGAATGAACTTGAAAAAATTAGCCTTGAATACATTACTGGTAAGGTAAACGCCATTGTCAGCAAATTGATCCAAGAGAACCAACTTAAAGCTTATGATGATGATGTGCTTAAAAACTTACTCAATGGCTGGTTTATGCATATCGCAATACATGCGAAAAACCTAAAAGAGCTTGCCGATAAAAAAGGCCAATTTATTGCTATTTACCGCGGCTTTTTATTGAGCTTGAAAGATAAATAAAATAGATAGGTTTTATTTGAAGCTAAATCTTCTTTATCGTAAAAAATGCCCTCTTGGGTTATCAAGAGGGTCATTATATTTCGCGGAATAACATCATTTGGTGACGAAATAACTAAGCACTTGTCTCCTGTTTACTCCCCTGAGCTTGAGGGGTTAACATGAAGGTCATCGATAGCAGGATAATAATACAGTAAAACGCTAAACCAATAATCCAAATCCAGCCATCCCAAATTGGTAGTGAATGATTATAAATAACAGCAAACAGTAATGGGCCAATAACACCGGTTGCATTGGTAAGGCTCACCAATAATCCCTGTAAAGCACCTTGCTGATGACTCTTTGTTTGGATAGACATCACTCCCTGTAATGCAGGTAAAGCGATCCCACCACCAGCCAATAAAATTAAAACAGGGAAAACTAACCAACCTTCAGATATAAACGCTAAAAAGGCAAATGCACTACTATCTGCAATAAATCCGAGCAGTACTGCCGTTTTTTCGCCCCATTTAGTGGCTATTCTTCCTGCCACAAAGGCTTGAAATACTGAGTGTAAAAGACCAAGACCCGCTAATGAAAAGCCAACCATCATGCTATTCCATCCAAAACGATTTTCGGTAAATAGCACCCACACCGTTGCGGGAATTTGGCCTATCAATTGCGCTGAAAAATAAATAATCAACAAAATGGGCATCGTTTTAAATAAAGTGATGTATACCGAATTCGATTGCGTCTCAACCCCTACTTCGGTATCTGCATTATCACGTGTATTTTTGGTTTCACGGAACCAAAACATAACCACAAGGAAAGTGACAATATTTAGCAACGCAGCGATAAAAAAGGGACTATGCGGTGAAATCTCTCCTGCAAAACCACCAATAATAGGCCCCGCTATTAAACCAAGCCCAAAACTTGCCCCTAACCAACCGAACCACTTCACGCGTTGAGAAGCTGAGGTGGTATCGGCAATGACCGATGCCGCGACAGCCCCAGTAGCTCCAGTGATCCCTGAAAGCAAACGGCCTAAATACAGCATCCAAAGCGCACTTGAAAAAGCCAGCAATAAGTAATCCAGCGATGCGCCTATTAATGACAACAATAGCACTGGGCGCCGACCAAATCGGTCAGACATTTTTCCAAGCCAAGGAGCAAAGATAACCTGCATTAACGCATAAAGTGCAAGCAATACGCCAAAGTGGTTAGCGATATCTTCCGAAGCAATAAATTCACGTAATAACGTTGGCAAGACTGGCATGATAAGGCCAATCCCCATGGCATCGAGTAACGTAATTACCAATGCGATCTTTGTCGAACTATTCATTTCACTTTTCTCTATCACTGATAGGGAGTGGTAAAATAACTCTATCGATGATAGAGTGTCAACAAAAATTAGGAATTAATGATGTCTAGATTAGATAAAAGTAAAGTGATTAACAGCGCATTAGAGCTGCTTAATGAGGTCGGAATCGAAGGTTTAACAACCCGTAAACTCGCCCAGAAGCTAGGTGTGGAGCAGCCTACATTGTATTGGCATGTAAAAAATAAGCGGGCTTTGCTCGACGCCTTAGCCATTGAGATGTTAGATAGGCACCATACTCACTTTTGCCCTTTAGAAGGGGAAAGCTGGCAAGATTTTTTACGTAATAACGCTAAAAGTTTTAGATGTGCTTTACTAAGTCATCGCGATGGAGCAAAAGTACATTTAGGTACACGGCCTACAGAAAAACAGTATGAAACTCTCGAAAATCAATTAGCCTTTTTATGCCAACAAGGTTTTTCACTAGAGAATGCATTATATGCACTCAGCGCTGTGGGGCATTTTACTTTAGGTTGCGTATTGGAAGATCAAGAGCATCAAGTCGCTAAAGAAGAAAGGGAAACACCTACTACTGATAGTATGCCGCCATTATTACGACAAGCTATCGAATTATTTGATCACCAAGGTGCAGAGCCAGCCTTCTTATTCGGCCTTGAATTGATCATATGCGGATTAGAAAAACAACTTAAATGTGAAAGTGGGTCTTAAAAGCTGCATAACCTTTTTCCGTGATGGTAACTTCACGGTAACCAAGATGTCGAGTTAACCACCCTTTAGATTCATAAAGCGAAAATAATGCGGCTCCAACGTACCCACCTAAATGGAAACGGCGTTCACTCCAATCTAAACACGCACAACAGATTTTACGTGAATGTTTGGAAGGAACGTCAATTCCCATTTCATGAAAATATTGAATACCACTTAATGTGATCATTGAACCATTTTCAGTGATCCATTGCTGTTGACAAAGGGAATCATAGATCTTAACGGCAACTTCACCAGCTAAATGATCATAGCAAGTACGTGCTTTTCGTAAATGCACTGGCGTGGAAACTTTGGCATGTACGCCATGGTTTAAGGAGATCCCCATCATACTTTCCATCAATTCAGCAATATCTTTTCCTGCTAGCCGAAAATAACGATGCTTGCCTTGAGCTACTACTGTGATTAGCTGGCAATCTAATAATTTAGATAAATGACTGCTCGCCGTTGAAGCTGATATATTCGCCACAGAACTTAGCTCAGTGGCCGTCCAAGCTCGCCCATCCATCAAAGCACTGAGTATTTTAACTCGTGAAATGTCAGACATAGCCGCCCCTATCGCGGCTATTGAGGACTCAAAGGTAACCTCTTTTCGTATTAAATTAGCCATCGCAAGTTCACTTTATTGCCCAAGGGAGCGTAACAGATGCAGCCATACTATCATTGTCCGTTATTAATATCAGTTGGTTAGCATGGTCACTGTATTGCACTAAAATATTAATGTTATTCTCCGCCAATACTCGTGCTATTTCGCCAAGTTCCCCCGGTTTTTCCTGTTTTAACTTACGAATTAATGGTGTCCGGATCGCAAGTACTAACAGTCCAGCTTGCTCTAGCGCTATTTTAGCTTCCTTTCCTTGTTCAACAAGAAAATGAGCATGGCATTCATCACCAACCGTAAATATCCCTCCCCCTTCCAATCCAATACCTTTATTACCTAATGTTTTTCCTAGTAATGCTAATTGTCCTATTTGATTGTCTAAAACAACGTGAACATCAAACATTATCCTTGTCCTTTTTAAATGAATATTCGCGAGTAATATGAGCAATACTAATTTTGTAAAAATCAAATATTGACTCTCGCCCTTCTTGCTGAGCTTTCGCATGTAAAACATGATTTTTCCATTGCAGAACTGCGTATTCGTTTTCCCACCAAGATAGCGATAATATTTTTCCTTCTGTAGCTAAACTTTGAAAACGTTCAATTGAAATAAAACCAGCTACATGACTTAACAGTGGTCTTAACTCCTCAGCTAAAGTCAAATAGCGAGTTTGTTGGTCGGGTTGTATTTGCACCTCAAATATTACAGCAATCATATTTTTCTCCGTTATTAATCAATAAACAGAGTAATCCACCCGAAAATTAACACTTCGATAAGCAACGAAATATAGAAAGGTCATGCTGCTGTTTTATGTTGTATATCACACTTCTTTAAATTGCTCGGCCTGCGCTTATCATGTTCTCCTTCTCTTATAATTTTGTTTATTATTTATACTTTTTTATTTTTTGCTATCACCGAAAATAGTGCGGATCCCGCATGGTATTCAGGTTTACCCATCATTAAATACCATTGTTGTTATTTTAACCTTTTTAATATTTCATGATTAAGATCACACTTAAATTATGACCCTATTAACTAAAAGTTATGGATACCCTAATAAAACTCATTGTTAAAAATTAGTTAACCAAAGTAACTTCATTTTTCACTATTGTTAAATTGTTATAGTGAAAATTCTGGTAAACTAATAGAGGTAAAAAAATGATCCTAGATGCCAGTTATACATTATTAGTCGCATGTATCGCGCTACTCATAGGAATGTTTGTCGTAAAATTTACCCCGTTCCTACAAAAAAACCACATACCAGAAGCCGTCGTTGGTGGCTTTATTGTTGCAATTGTTCTGTTAATTATTGATAAAACATCAGGTTATTCGTTTACTTTTGATGCTTCATTGCAAAGTTTATTAATGCTCACATTCTTTTCCTCTATCGGGCTAAGTTCTGACTTTTCTCGACTGATTAAAGGAGGAAAGCCGTTAGTTCTATTAACTATTGCAGTAACGATCCTAATCGCCATTCAAAATACTGTCGGCATGAGTATGGCTGTCATGATGAATGAAAGTCCATTTATTGGCTTAATTGCAGGTTCAATTACTCTAACAGGTGGTCATGGTAATGCCGGAGCATGGGGCCCTATTCTCGCTGATAAATATGGTGTAACAGGCGCCGTTGAATTAGCGATGGCTTGTGCAACACTTGGATTAGTGTTGGGTGGTTTAGTTGGCGGCCCTGTTGCCCGTCATCTTTTGAAAAAGGTCTCTATTCCTAAAACAACCGAGCAAGAGCGCGACACTATCGTTGAAGCTTTTGAGCAACCAAGCGTCAAAAGAAAAATCAATGCAAATAACGTTATTGAAACCATTTCAATGCTGATTATCTGTATTGTTGTTGGTGGCTATATCAGTGCATTGTTTAAAGATACTTTTCTGCAACTGCCTACTTTTGTCTGGTGTTTATTTGTCGGTATTATTATCCGTAATACACTGACTCATGTATTTAAACACGAAGTGTTTGAGCCGACCGTCGATGTATTAGGTAGCGTTGCTTTATCGCTTTTCTTGGCAATGGCGTTAATGTCATTAAAATTTGGTCAATTGGCAAGCATGGCAGGGCCAGTATTAATTATCATTGCTGTACAAACTGTTGTCATGGTGCTATTTGCCTGCTTTGTCACCTTCAAAATGATGGGCAAAGATTATGATGCTGTCGTGATCAGCGCGGGTCACTGTGGCTTTGGTATGGGAGCAACACCAACAGCAATTGCGAATATGCAAACAGTCACAAAAGCATTTGGACCATCACATAAAGCTTTCCTTGTCGTTCCTATGGTCGGTGCCTTTATTGTTGATATTTCAAACAGTATCTTAATTAAAATATTTATTGAAATTGGTACGTACTTTACCTAATAGCTACACACTACTCGGCGTACTTCTCCTAACAATTTATTATAGGGCAGTATGCCGAGCCGCTTTCTTACCCCGTATATTCCCCTAGTCAATCTATTTAGCTTGCACGTTTACGAATTAATTCTCGTGACAACTAAACCAAAATTTGAATTATGACGAGTATATCTGATTATTTATACTTTATTCGTTAGAATAGTCCGTAGAAATAAATAATCAGTAGGCTACATGGAATGAAATTAAGACATCTCGATATCTTTTATGCTGTAATGACTTGTGGTTCCTTAACGCGTGCGGCTGAAGTTTTACATATTTCTCAACCCGCGGCGAGTAAAGCACTCAAACATGCTGAGCAACAATTAGGGTTAGTATTATTCCAACGAATTAGAGGGAAATTATTACCAACCGATGAGGCTTTACTGCTTTTTGATGAAGCAAAAGAAGTTTATCGAAATTTAGACCGCTTAAGAATATTAGCGCAAAATTTATCCAAAAACCCTCAGGGAAAATTAGCGATTGGCTGTTTACCAAGCCTAGGTTTAAACTTAGTACCTGAAGTCACCGCTCTGTTTATTAAAAAACACCCCAATATAAAATTAACGATTGGCACCCATCATACCGTCGATATCATGCAATTATTAACCCAACAAGACCTTGATATTGGTATTGGTTTCAATTTGGCTATTGAAGGCGGAATTACGGTATTACCCATCGCTGAAATCCCCCTTGTTTATGTTGATACGCAAAAACATGAAGGTCCTGTTTCATTAGCTGATATTGACCAAGATCGTTGGATACATCCAGGTTCAGACTCATTAGC
Organism: Providencia sp. PROV119; assembly: GCF_028482435.1. NCBI lineage: Bacteria > Pseudomonadati > Pseudomonadota > Gammaproteobacteria > Enterobacterales > Morganellaceae > Providencia > Providencia sp. PROV119. The sequence goes on along the minus strand of NZ_JAMPQL010000007.1, from coordinate 9,259 downwards.
GCAATTATTACAGCAATACCATGAGTTCTCGGTTTCAAATATTAGTGTGCATACCTACCACATGGCGGCTGAATTTGTTCGAGCAGGGTTAGGTTGCAGTATTACTGATATTTTCTCTGCTGAGCACACATTACCAAAATCGATGATCTATCCACTCAAAGAGGATCTGCATTTAGCTGTTTCAGTTTTCCATCGTGCGGATAGACCATTGACTAAAGCGGCTCAAAACTATGTAAATACTTTGTCACTAACCCTCGAAAAAAGAAATAAAGTAGTTAACCAAAAGTTATACTCTGGCAATGAAAACTCAATTGTTTAGTTAACTTATTCGCCGTTAAATAATAACTCCTCAGTTATTATTGGTTGCGGATAATTATGAAAAAACATGTGGTGGTTATTGGTGCAGGTGTCATTGGCCTTAGTACTGCATATGCTTTAATCAAAGCGGGTCATGCCGTCACTTTATTAGAATCAGAATCTGATGTCGGCATGCAAACAAGTTTCGCCAATGGCGGACAACTTAGCTATCGCTATGTTTCGCCGTTAGCAGATGCAGGAGTACCATTACAAGGTTTAAGTTGGATGGGGAAAGATGATTCACCATTGAATTTAAAAATACAATTTTCCCTGCAACAATGGGCTTGGTTAACTCAATTCACCTTAGCTTGTAATCGCAAAACAAATAAAATTAATGGTGCTCACCAACTACGCCTCTCTTTACTCAGCCAAGAGATCATGAATATCTGGCGTAATAATGGTGATATCGGTGACTTTGCTTGGGAAAAATCGGGTAAACTAATTATTCACCGTGACCAAAAAAGCTTTAATAAAGCTTGCGAAACCATCGACAGTCAATTTCAAAAGGTTTTAAATCCGACTGAAATTACCGCCTTAGAGCCATCATTAAAGAATATTCAATCACAGTTAGTGGGCGCAATTTATGCTCCTGATGATGAAAGTGCGGACTGTTATTTATTCTGTAAAAACTTACTCCAATATTTATCAACTCAAGCAGATTTTACACTATGCTTACAACATTCTGTTGTTTCATTTATTAAAGATGATAAGCGAATTACAGGTGTTATTACTCCGCAAGGAACAATTTCTGCCGATGATGTCATTGTATGTGCCGGGAATGGAAGCAGGAAACTGCTAAAAACATTAGGTATTCATGTACCAATGCTTGGCTTAAAAGGCTATAGCCTTTCTATTCCTTATCCAGAAAAAGAACATGTGGTGCCTAAAATCAATGTAACTGATTATGGAAATAAAATTGTTTATGCAAAACTTAATCAGCAACTTCGCATCGCCGCAATGGTGGATATCGGTTATGACAAATTAGGCTTGCGTGATAACCGAATTTCCGCCTTAAAAAATATTATTAAAAACACATTCCCTGATGTAACAAATATTGAAGATGCCGAAACATGGTGTGGATTACGTCCATCAACACCAAAAGGGCCACCAATATTAGGCAAAACTGGATATAACAATCTTTGGTTAAATATTGGTCATGGTAGCTTAGGGTTTACCTTAGCCGCTGGCAGCGCTCAAATTCTCAGCCAATTAGTTTCAGGGGAAACATCTCCCATCTCTTTAACTGGATTAACGAGGTAATACCACAATATGATCAAACGTAATAATCCAAAGCCACGTTTAGCTGATAGCGTTGAATATGCAGGTTTAGTTTATTTATCAGGACAAGTTCCTAATGATTTAAATGGTGATATCACAGCTCAGACACAAGATGTACTTGCAAAAATAGATACTCTATTAGCTGCAAGTAACAGTGACAAAACACGTATTCTTTCAGCCCAAGTTTGGATCAAAAATATGGAACGTGATTTTGCTGCTTTTAATGCTGTTTGGGAATCATGGATGCCAACAGAGAATAGCCCTGCACGTGCTGCCGTTGAAGCAAATATGGCTAGAGAGCAAGTGCTTGTGGAAATCATGGTAACCGCTGCGCAACGTTAGTGCCGATTTCAATAACGATACTTTGGCCTAAAAATCGCTTTATATTCCATGGGCGTTTGACCTTTGCATATCACTCTCAACAGGTTAATCCCTACCTAAAAAACAACTAAGTTGCATCGTTCCCTTTAATAAAGGGTGAATGATACAACTTAGTTTAATGATTATTTTTTATATAAGCTGGCCGTTACCGAAACATCGTTTCCACTTCCTTCAGACTCAACCGAAGTAATAACAAAATATTCAGCACCTTTCTCATCCGCTTTTTGAGAGATTGCCTTTACATAATCAGCAGATACACCATCATTCATAACAACATTGACCGTGCCTGCAAATTTCAAATACAGAGATTTTGTATAATTAATTTCTGTCGCCCCAAACGCTAATGGACTTAATAATGCAAAAGATAATACAAGTATTTTTAGTTTTTTCATAATAAAGCCACCTTAACAATAATTTTTTGTTTATAAACAATAAAAAACGTTAATGGCTTATATTTGTTCTGTCAATGACTACATTATCTAATTCGTTTATTCCTTTCTAGATTGAAAATATTGTTAGCTCTTAATAAACAAAAGATTACCCTACATTCTCATTTTTAAGCTTTATTATATTATTTTATTTATATAACAGCGATCACATAGAGCAGTTCCATTTAAACTCATCTACAAATGATATTTCATTATTCATTACCGACTGTCTTAAAAGCATAATGGAGAAAATGATGAAAAAAACAGTGGTACAATATTTATTAACTCGATTATACGATATAGGTGTTAGCGATATTTTTGGTGTTGCTGGGGATTATTCATTTCCAATTAATGATGCCATTTGTGAAAATAATAAAATGCGCTGGATTGGCTGCTGTAATGAATTAAATGCAGCATATGCTGCAGATGGGTATGCGCGAATAAAAGGTATAGCTGCATTATCAACAACATTCGGTGTTGGTGAACTCAGTGCTATCAATGCTATTGCGGGCTCTTACGCTGAATATTTACCTATTTTTCATTTGGTAGGAATGCCATCTAGCGGTGCACAGGAAAGTAAAAAAATTCTTCATCACTCTTTAGGAGATGGGGATTTCACTCTGTTCTATAAAATGTTTCAACCTATTAGTTGTGCGCAAGCAATTCTTACCCCTGAAAATTGTATTGAAGAAGTAGAACGGCTGATCACATACGCTTTATTTAAGCGCCAACCTGTCTATATCGGTATTCCATCCGATTATGCTGAAATGCCTATTCATACAAATAAACGGTATTCAGTATGCACTGATATTCCCCAAAGTAATAATCAAAACCTAACCAAAGTTATTAATATAATTTTAAATAAACTATTAACTAGCCAAAAAATTAGCCTACTTCCGGGAATTTTAGCTTCTCGTTTAGGATTAATCGATGAGCTTCAAACCCTAATAAATAAATCAAACTTACCTTATGCCACCATGATTATGGATAAAGGGGTACTCAATGAAACAGCATCTAATTATATGGGCATCTATTACGGGCATTTAATAAATACCCCTGTTAGTGAATATATAGAAAGCAGCGATTGTATTATTAGCATCGGTGCAATGATGACGGATATGAATACGGGCTGTTTTACTGCCGCTATCCCTTCAGAATATCATATCAATATCATGCCTGATTATGTCAAAATTGGTTCTACAGTATACTCTCAGGTGTATATGAAGGATGTACTCGCTAAATTGAAAGAGCGAATTCCCTCATTTCATCAAAACCACCCTAAAGTTCAATGCTTAGATGAATCATTGTTCACCGGCTATCAATCAATATCGGCTGAATATCTATATTCTCGATTCGAAAAGATGTTTAAAGAAAATGATATTATTTTTACTGACACAGGAACCCCATTAATGGGTTTAGTCTTTGCACAACTTCCTAAAGGGGTTCAATTCTGTAACCAAACCTTGTGGGGGTCTATTGGATGGTCTACTGCCGCCGCTTTCGGAGCGGCTTTGGCAGCACCTAAGCGTAGAGTGATCTTAATTACAGGGGAAGGGGCTCATCAGTTAACAGCACAAGAAATTTGCCAGTTTGCACGTTTTCAATTAAAACCGATTATTTTCATTATCAATAATGATGGGTATCTATTTGAGCGCTTAATATGCAAAGATCCGGAAGCTTATTACAATGATATCGCTAAATGGGATTATGGAAAATTACCCGCTGCATTAGGTTGTCATGATTGGAATTGCCAAAAGGTAACACGTTGTAATGAACTTGATATCGCCATCAATCATGCTGAGTCATCCCCTTTTGCATCCTACATTGAAGTGGTCACTGATAAATACGTTGCACCTGAGCTTGCACATAAATTACGGGGAGCATTAGATTCGTTATACTCTTCTTAATATGAAATAACTATTATGATAAGAACTGGCAGCTGGTTATTAAACAATCAAAACCTTGCCAGTTAAAGAAATCTCTCCACTGGAGCAAACGACCGAATACCGCTATGACTTTAAAACTACACTGCGCCCCACCGTCCGCATTGATGCCAAACAGGGGCGCAGCGAGTTCCTCTGGACAAAACGCGGACAATTACTGCGTCATACCGACTGCTCTGGCAAGCAGCACTACTGGCATTATGATGATGAAGGTCGTTTGGTTTCTCACACTAACGCCTTACATGAAGCCACAGAGTACCACTACGATAATGCAGGACACATCACGCGCATTGTGTTGCCGGATAATTCTACCGTTCAATTGGCCTGGAATGCCGCGGGGCTCCTCACCCATCACCAACGCAATGACAATACTCCGCGTCAGTGGCAATACAACGCCTTCGGTCGCGTCACAACGGAAATCGATAAACTCACTCGACATATCCATTACCATTACAATGCTGAAGGCGTATTAATTTCAATTGAAAACGCCAACGGCGGACGTTACCTACTTAACCGTGATGCCGAAGGCCGACTCATCGAAGAAATCCGCCCGGATGATACACTGCTGAAATACACCTATAACCACATTGGGCGACTCGCGGAAGAGTCTCACTTAAGCGACCGTGTATTCCCATCCGCCGCGCGTACGGTATCACTCTATTATGACGCTGCGGGTAACCTTGCCCAACGTGAAACGTTAACTGATTGCTATCAATATCAGTGGGATAGCATGAACCGTCTGTTACTCGCATCAAGGCAACCCAATAAAATAGGGTTTGAGCTGGGATGACAAGCCAGCCAAGTACGCTTTGAGTACGATGCGCTGGGATGCATTACCCGTGAGCAAACGGGCGATGATATCGTCGAATTTGCTTACGATGAACTCAATAATCTGAGCTGTCTGACGTTACCTCAAGGTGACAGCCTAAACTGGCTCTATTACGGTTCAGGGCATGCCACTGCCATCAATCACCTTGTCGACGGCACCCCGCACTTAATCACCGAATTTGAACGCGATGACCTGCACCGTGAAATTAGCCGTACCCAAGGTGCTCTAACCCAATATCGACAGTACGATAAGCTGGGACGGACGATAAGTACCTTCAGCTCACGCAATAAACCGCATCCACTCAACGGCATTGCCTCATCACGAAAATGGTTCTATGACGAACAAGATAACCTTGGCGCGATGGAAGACCATTATCGGGGTTGGGTGGAATACCTGTATGACTCTGAGCAGCGACTGAAAAAAGTCTCCAGTGGCGAAAACATGGATGCCATGCTGTTCTATGACCGTGCGGATAATCTGTTAGAGCGTCCTCAATCAGAAATCGAGGCTCAAACGCCATCAATGCCTGCCCTAAGCCCACAAGGGGATAGGCTACTTCAATTTCAAGGCTGGCAATATCGCCATGATGCCTATGGTAACGTGATTTCACGCGGGCACCCTAACCAAGCCAAACAAACTTATCAGTATGATGGGGATAACCGTTTAGTTATCGCCCAAACCAGCGACATGAAAGCCCAATATCACTACGATGCACTGGGTCGTCGCATTCATAAAGTGGTTGAGTCACGGGCTTACGGCACACTGAAACGACATGAAACCCATTTTGTGTGGCAAGGGCTACGGTTGCTGCAAGAGCAGGATATCAATACGGGTAAATGTCAGACCTATTGCTACGAAGAGCACGGCAGCTATACCCCACTCGCCGTCATCGTGAAGCAACCCAGTGGATACCACTATTACTGGCACCACTGCGACATTAACAGCGCCCCACTTGATGTCACCAACGAACAAGGTAATACGGTGTGGTCAGGGAAATATGAGCGCTTTGGCTTTGTTCGCAGTAGCCCATTGAGTTTCTACTCTGACCCAGAACGTGAAATGGAGTCCTTCGAGCAAAACTTACGCTATGCCGGGCAGTATTTTGACAATGAAACGGGGCTACATTTTAATACGTTCAGGTTCTACGACCCACAGATAGGCCGTTTTATCATGCCTGATCCGATTGGGTTGTTGGGTGGGATGAATTTGTATCGATATGCACCGAATCCGTTGTCACATACAGATCCATTAGGATTAATTAATCCTAATGACTTATGGTATACACAAAATTCTATTTCGGATATTTTTGCGCAAGGCCCATGGAAAGGTAAAACAGTAGAAGAGGCCATCATTGAAACTAGAAAACTAGGTAAATTACCAGATGGTCTTCAAATTAGTTATGAAAAAATAATAATGCCTAATGGGCAAGAGGTGTATGCAACCTTAAATAATCGTACGACTTACGTTGCCCAACAAGCAGGGCTCAAAAATGTAGATGCTATAGACAAAAAAGGCAAAGGTTTAAATACATATAATAAACTAACAGATGGCGGTTCAAGGCTGCCATCACCTAATCACCCTGAAGTTAAATTAAAAAAATGTTAACATCTGGAGTTATATATGCCCAAAGAGATATACACTGGAACCTATTTATTTGGTGATGTAAATTCAAACACTTCTTTTGGGGGGGTATCAAGTACCATAAAGCTGCCTAATTATGAAAAATTCATAACGTTGTACATACATGATAAATGTAAAAGTGGCATAGATATTATCGAGAATGCAGCAACATACAATTTATCTATAAAGGAATTAGAAGGTTTGTATTTAGCATTAGAGAGAATAATAAATGATATCAGAAAGTTAGAATCGCTATCAAAACAAAATCTCTTATGTGAGAGTGCTTATTCGTTTACTGATGAGTAGGTAAATATCCAATAAGCCCCAAAAACAGATGCATTCGTTAAGGGCGTTTGGAAAATCTTCAAAAAAGGAGCCAAAAAGGTTTATGCTATTAACAGGGAAACGGGTGAATTGTATCGTGACAAACCTGAAACTCGGTATTTTGCTTGGCCTGATGCTGCAAAAATTTATGATGGTACAGATGGTCGCTACTTAACAGCTACCGCATTTAATTTTTATATTGCTAAATAACAAGTATAGAAGGCAGTTTTACCTGCCATCTCAGACTGCTAACAAACATATTATGTTTGGCGGCAAGTCTAATAGGTTTTGAAAATAAATTACGAAAATCAATTTATTGATTTTCGGCTGATAACACAAAGTGGGAAAAACCACGCTTTTATCCCGCTTTGCCAACAACCTCACACGGTGTGCGACCAGACCTTTTGAATAACCCAACGCTTTTCCGATCTCATCATAAGTTGGGGGTGCCCCGTCTTCTTTGATGTATTTAACCAAATACCCACCATTAAGCCCACATTCTGATTATCAGGTTAAAGAATTATTAGGGGTTACCTAGACTTACAGGAGGCGCTCTACCTTCATATTTTTCATAACGATCAGCAGGGGCAACCCTGCTTTTCAATATTTGCCTTACAGGCATAGCCTTCTTGAAATAACAATGCACTGAGTCGTCATATTCATAAAGTGGTTGAATCACGGGCTCACGGCAAACCAACACGCCACGAAACCCATTTTGTCTGGCAAGGACTACGGTTACTGCAAGAGCAGAATATCAATACCGGTAAATGCCAAACCTATTACTGCGAAGAACACGGCAGCTATACCCCACTCGCCGTTATTGTGAAGTAATCCAGTGGATACCACTATTACTGGCATCACTGCGACATTAGCAGTGCCCCACTTGATGTCACCAACGAACAAGGCAATACGGTATGGTCAGGGAAATATGAACGCTTTGGCTTTGTTCGCAATAGCCCATTAAGTTTCTACTCCGACCCAGATCGCAAGATGGAGTCCTTTGAGCAGAACTTACGCTATGCTGGACAGTATTTTGACACTGAAACAGGATTACATTTTAATACCTTCAGATTCTATGACCCACAGATAGGCCGTTTTATCATGTCCGACCCAATTGGGTTATTGGGTGGGATAAATCTGTATCAGTATGCACCTAACCCGCTAATGTGGGTGAATCCTTGAGGATTGACGGAGGCTTTAATTTATAAAAATCCCGGACATCATGAACCCGGGTATTTACCAGGTAGACAAGTGCCATTCAATAGCTCCAAAAGCATAATACCACCTAACGCTGAAGAGCTCTTTAAACTTAGTCAGTTAGACCCTAATGACTCAAAAACGAGTTAGGTCAAAATTGGGGAAGGTAAAAAAGCTGTTTGGCATAGATTCCAAAGTAGTGCTGCTGATGGCTCAGGACCATTCCATTGGAATGGTTCAACGGATAGTGTTGATATTAGAGGCAAACCTAGAGCTATAGATCCAAGAAATGTCCCTAAGTATGCAAAAAATATGGAAGGTATAAAACCGTGCAAATGAAGACAAGACTTATAGGAAAAAAAAATACTCTTGCAGTCGAATATTTTTTTGAAAATAAGGAGAAATTTATTGGCCGAGCAAAGTTTTGGATTAATGACTTATTTTTTGGAAGCTTAGACGATACAATTTTTTTTGATGGCTACTTAATCGGTGGGCTCAATGAAATTTTAAACAAAAAACACTTAAATCAAAGATACTTGCTTGATAATTATTGTTCTACTTATGAACTATTAGAAGCAGATATCTTAGACTTTAATGGTGAAGAGTATGAGTTAGCCGAAAATTTTAATGTGAATTTAGGAACTTGGTCAGATTATTTTAATATATATTCATACAAATTAACCGATGAAATTGGTGCCATTTTATGGAGATTTGTTGATACTAGTGAATCATTGAAGGATTTAATAGATTATCCTAAAAATATCTTCTATGAAGAGTTTAGATATGATGAATTGCGTCATATAGTGAATGATCTAACCCTACTAAAGCTTGACCAGTAAAGAACTTTATCGTAGTTAAGCTAGAAGATATTTCAATCTTCTAGCTTAACTATACTGATACAC